>DAIMFL010000061.1:4577-18949 GCA_036724615.1 Alphaproteobacteria bacterium
TCCCGGCGCGGCGCGATCGCCGCCTGCGAGCGTTCGCTGGCGCGCCTCGGGACCGACCGGCTCGACTGCTATCTCCTGCACTGGCGGGGAAGCCACCCGCTGGAGGAGACGGTCGCCTCCTTCGAGACGCTGCAGCAGGACGGCAAGATCGCGAGCTACGGGGTGAGCAACTTCGACGAGTCCGATCTCGACGAGATATGGCAGTTGTCCGGCGAACGGCTCGCCTGCAACCAGGTCCTCTATCACCTGGAGGAGCGGGCGATCGAGCACGCGGTGATCCCCTGGTGCGAGAGGCATGGCGTGGCGGTCGTCGGCTATTCCCCCTTCGGGCATCGGAGCTTTCCCGGCCCGCGCAGCGATGGCGGCCGCGTGCTCGCCGAGATCGCCGCCGCGCATGACGCGACGCCGCGCCAGGTCGCGCTCCGGTTCCTGACCCGGCGCGCATCGCTCTTCGCCATTCCCAAGGCGTCGAGCGCCGCGCATGCGGAGGAGAATGCGGGCGCGGCGAGGCTGCGGCTGAGCGAGGCCGACATCGCCCGGATCGACCGGGCCTTTCCGCGCGGGCGCCGCCCGCGCGGCCTGCCGATGATCTGACCTGACCGCAGCCTGTCTGCAGCCCGCGGCTCAGTTGCGGTACTGCACGCCGGGCAGGATGCAGAGCATCTCGAACAGCAGGTTGGCGGCGAGCAGAGCCGTGTTGCCCGACGGATCGTAGGGCGGCGACACCTCGACCAGATCGCAGCCGACGATGTCGAGGCCGCGGCAGCCGCGGATGATCTCCATGCCCTGGATCGTGGTGAGGCCGCCGATCTCCGGCGTGCCGGTGCCCGGCGCCGAGGACGGATCGAGCCCGTCGATGTCGAAGCTCAGATAGACCGGGCCGCCGCCGACCTGCCGGCGGACCTCGTCCATGAGCGGCGCCAGCGACCTGTACCAGCACTCCTCCGCCTGGACGACGCGGAAGCCCTGGGCGCGCGGCCAGTCGAAATCCTCCGCCGCGTAGCCGGTGCCGCGCAGCCCGATCTGCACCACGCGCCGGCCGTCGAGCAGGCCCTCCTCCACGGCGCGGCGGAACGGCGTGCCGTGGGCGATCTTCTCGCCGAACATGGTGTCGTTGATGTCGGCATGGGCGTCCACATGGACCATGCCGACCGGCCCGTGTTTGCGCCGCATCGCCCGCAGGATCGGCAGCGCGATCGTGTGGTCGCCGCCCAGCGTCAGCGGCCGGCAGCCATGGGACAGGATCTCGTCATAGGCCGCCTCGATGATGCCGACGCTCTTTTCCAGGTTGAACGTGTTGATCGCCACGTCGCCGATATCGGCCACCGACAGGCTGTCGAACGGCGCGGCCCGCGTCGCCATGTTGTAGGGGCGGATCAGGCAGGATTCCGCGCGGATCTGCCGCGGCCCGAAGCGCGCGCCCGAGCGGTTCGAGGTGCCGATGTCGAAGGGCACGCCGACGAAGCAGGCGTCGAGCCCCGCGGCCGAGGCCAGGCTCGGCAGGCGCATCATGGTCGCCGGCCCGCCGAAGCGGGGCATCTGGTTGCCGCCGAGCGGCTGATGGTGAATGCGTTCAGTTCCGGCGTTCATGCCGTTCCTCCTGTCATCGGGATGGGTGCGGGCGCCGCGCTCAGCTGTCCCGGCCGGACCAGGCCCCGAGCAGCTTCGGCAGGTCGCCGAACCGGGCGATCAGCCCGAAGACGAGCATGGCGACCGCCACGAACAGGACCGCGACCGACGCCATGACGGGCGTATAGCCGTAGCGCAGGCTGTTGAAGATCTTGATCGGCAGGGTCTCGACCGTGAACCCGGCCACCATGTAGGCGACGATATACTCGTTCAGGCTGAGCACGAAGGCGAAGGCGTAGCCGGAGATCAGATAGGGTCGCACCATGGGAAGCACGATGGTGCGGAAGACGGTGCCCTCGCCCGCCCCCATGGTCGTCGCCGCCTCGAGGATCTGCTTGTCGATCGATTCGAGCCCGAGCGAGATGGTGACCAGCGGCAGAGTGACGAAGAAGATCGCATGCGAGATCAGGGTCGCGGGCATCTGGCCGTACATGCCGGCGTTCACCCAGAACAGCAGGAAGCCGAGCGCGGTGATCACCGGCGGCAGCATGAAGGGCGCGATGCCCAGGCCGAACAGGACGCGCGCATAGGCGACCTTGTAGCGCCAGAGGAAATAGGCGAGCGGAAAGGCCACGGTGAGGGCGAGCGCCGCCGAGCCGAAGGCGATGATCAGGCTGTTGCGCACGGCGTTCAGCCAGTCGGGCTGGGTGAGGAGCTCGGCATACCAGCCGAGCGAGAATCCGCGCGGCGGAAAGAGCAGCTCCTTGCGCTCGTTGAGCGACACCCCCGCAAGCACGACGAGCGGCGCCAGCAGCGCCGCCAGCACCACGCCCATGAAGAGGTTGCGCAGCAGCCTGTTCATCGGACGGCGGCCGGCTTCCTGCTGCCGAGCATCAGCGTCAGCCCGACCAGCGCCAGGCTGACCAGCATGAGGAAGATCGCCATGGCCGAGGCGAAGGGCAGGTTCGACTGGAACACCGCCTGGTCGGTGATGAGCACGGAGAGCGTCCAATGCTCCGGACGGCCGAGCACCTGGGGCAGGATGTAGGCGCCGAGATCGAAGACGAAGACCATGATGAGCGCGCCGACGATCGAATGCCGCAGCACCGGCACGACCACCCGGAAGAAGGTGCGGGCGGGGGATGCGCCGAGCATGCGCGAGGCCTCGGGGAGTTCCGGATCGAGCCGCGAAAGCGCGGGATAGAGGACGAGGGCCGTATAGGGGAAGCCGATATAGCACAGCCCGAGGAGGAGCGCCGTGAAGCTCGGGCTCCAGGCCTGCGGCGCCTCCATGAGGCCGAGCCAGGCCAGCACGTTGGACAGCCCCGCAGTGCGCGAGAGCAGCGTCGACCAGGAGAAGCCGATGATCACCTCGGAGAGCGACAGGACCGCCAGGATGAAGACCAGCCAGGCGACCTGCGCCGGGCGGCGCAGCCGGGTCAGGGCATAGGTGAAGGGAAAGGCGATCGCCACGGACAGGAGCGCCGCGAGCCCCGCGATCAGGATGGAGAAGCCCAGGGCGCGGCCGAAGAAGGGCGTGAGAAACCGTGCGTAGTTGTCGAGCTCGAAGGCCGGCTCGTAGAACGCGCCCTCCACCCGGTGGAAGAAGCTCACCGCGAGCATGATGCCGAAGGGCACGACGAAGAACAGGCCGAGCATCAGCGCGGGATAGATCAGCACCGCGTGGTCGCGCAGCCCCCGTGGCCTTTCCGGCGTCATGACGCGAGCACGACACAGGCGGCGGGCGGCAGCTCGACCGACACGGCGTCGCCGACGGCGACGCGCGGCCGCTCGCGCGGCGTGGTCACCGCCAGGATGTCCGCGCCGTCGCAGCGCACCGTGATCTCGACGCTGGCGCCGAGGTCGCGGATGAAGCCGACGCTGCCCGGCAGGCGGTTCTCGCCGGTCTCCGCCGCCGGGCGCACATGCACGTCCTCGGGGCGGATCGACAGGGTGACGCGCGCGCCGGCGGAGACCCCGTCCGGCATCCGCTCGACGCGCAGCCGGCGGCCGTTCACCTCGACCGTGTCGGACGCGGCGAGCCGGCTGGGAATGAGATTGCTGCTGCCGATGAAATCCGCGACGAAGGCGTTGGCCGGCCCGCGGTAGATGTCGAGCGGCGCGGCGACCTGCTGCACCCGGCCCTGGTCCATGATCACCACGATGTCGGCCATGGTCATGGCCTCGCGCTGGTCGTGGGTGACCAGGATGGTGGAGATGCCGAGCCGCTGCTGCAGCTGGCGGAGCTCGACCTGCATCGCCTCGCGCAGCTTGGCGTCCAGCGCGGAGAGCGGCTCGTCGAGCAGGAACAGCTGCGGATCGAGCGCCAGGGCGCGGGCGATCGCCACGCGCTGGCGCTGCCCGCCCGAGAGCTGGGAGATCTGGCGCTCGGCCACGCCGGGCAGGCGGACCAGGTCGAGCAGCTCCTCGGCGCGCCGGCGCCGCCCCGCCTTGTCGACGCCGCGCACCGCAAGCCCGTAGGCGATGTTCTCGCCCACCGTCAGATGCGGAAAGAGGGCCAGCGACTGGAACACCATGCCGAAGCCGCGCTTGTGCGCCGGCGTCCCGGTGAGATCCTGCCCGTCGAGCAGGATGCGCCCGGTGGTCGGCGGCTCGAGCCCGGCGATGAGCCGCAGGAGCGTGGTCTTGCCGCAGCCCGACGGCCCCAGCAGGCACACGAACTTGCCCTGGGGAAACTCCAGGTCGACGTCGCGCACGGCCTTCACCGCGCCGAACGACTTGCCGACTCCTTCGAGCCGCAATCCCGACATGCATGCTCCCGAAGCGCTGCGCGGGGCGTCGCCGGTGCGGCGCCCGGCCGTTCCGCCGGTCAGGCGACCTGCATTGCCGGCGGAACGCCCCGGACCGTCAGCCGGCGATCATCTCCGTCCACTTCTGGTTCACCCAATCCTCGCGCTCGGCATACATGTCGTAGCGCGGGATGATCGGCGGAATGTCGCTCGCCACCGCGGCGAACTCCTCGTCGCTGAGGTCGAGCAGGTCGCGCTTCACCGTCGGCGCGGTGCCCACGTTGCGCGACAGCTTGGCCTGGATGTCGGGCCGGCACATGTAGTCGATGAAGACATGCGCCTCGTCGAGCGCCTTGGAGGCCTTCGACACGCACCACGAGCCGGAGTCGAGTACGCCGCCTTCCTCCGGGAAGGTCGAGCGGACCGGCTGGCCGTCCGCCGCGGCGAGGCCGGTCACGTCGTGGTAGTACTGGCCCATCGGGATCTCGCCCGCCTGCAGCGCCTGCTGGAACTGGCCCTCGTCGCGGTACCAGAGCGCCACGTTGGGCTTCACCTCCGCGAGCTTTTCCAGCGCCTTCTGGATGCCCTCCTCGGTGTCGAGCAGCTCGGTGCCGCCGAACCAGGTCTTCGCCGTGATCTCCAGCAGGAAGGAGTTGCTGGCGAGCGCGAGCAGGCCGAGGCGGCCCTCGTTCGCCGGGTCCCACAGCGCCTTCCACGAGGTGGGCGCCTCCGGATAGACCTGGGTGTTGGTCACCAGGGTGATGTACCAGGACACCGCGCCGACGCTGTCGATCTGGCCGGCGGCGTTGCGCTGCACGAAATGCGGCTGGAGATGCTGGGCATTGCCGAGCTTGGCCTCGTCGAGCGGCGCCCAGAGTCCGCCGTTGGACCCCTTGAGCCGCGCCACCTGCGCCATCATCGAGACGTCCGCGGGCGCCACCCCGGCGCGGGCCGCGGTCTCCAGCTGGACGAGCCAGGCCTCGCCGGTCGGCTCGGCGATCGATTCGACTTCGATCCCGGTCTCGGCCGTGAAATCGGGATAGATGTGCTTGTCGAAGGAATCCTTGAAGTACCCGCCATAGGTGCCGACCTTCAGCGTCTCGGCGGCGCGCGCGACGATGGTCGGAAACCCGAGCGCGCCGGCGCCGGCCAGGGCGGCGGCCCCGGCCAGGACGGAGCGGCGGCTGACCGTATGGCTGGCGGGCTGCGCGGTCGATTTCGGTATGGGCATATCGGCTCTCCCTCGAAAACCAGGTCCTCGAATCCAGGCCATGGCGGCGCGGCCGGACCTTCGCGCCGGCTCCGGAACCCGGCGATGCCTCATATTGCTAAACCGCAATCGCGTCCATAGAAACTCCCAAATCGAGGGCCCGCGGCGGCGGCGGGAGCATTCGCCCGGCCCGGCGCCGCGGCCGGGGCGGACACCCTGGGTGTTCGCGCCGCCCCGGCCGGACCTCCAGTTGGCGCAAGTGGCCCGTCGGCCCGGCCGGTGTTATCATTCAGCTATCGGGACTGCCACGGATCAGGTCTGCCGGGTGGTCATGTCGCGTACCGGCAAAGACCGGAGCGACCCAGGGAGCGCCGCGACAGGGTCCAGGGCGCATCACCACGTCCGGCGCGAAGCCGGCGCGCCATAGGCCCGCATTGCCTCGACCCTGGAATCGAGGCGCCGCCCCGGATCGCCGCCTCGGCATTCGACTGATCGACGATCGCCTTACGCTCTCTCCCAAGCGGTCGCAAGTGGCCGTCCGGGACGCCGACCGCATCCGATCTCCGGCTCGCGACGCATTTGGGGTTTCGGAACATGAACATGCACCAGCGAATCGCCGCGACCTCGCGCCCGAGGGCCAGCCTCGGGGTCGCTCTGTGCGTCACCGCGCTCCTCGGGGCCGTGGCGGCCTGGGGCGCCTGCGGATCCGCGGCACGGGCGGCGGCGCAGGAGGATGAGGTCCGGATCGCGTTGAGCCTCGCCAAGATGCTGCAGGCGGGCCGCGCCGTGATCTCCAGCAACCAGGACCTGATCAACGACCCGACCAAGGGCGACAAGGGGCTGAGCGGCGACGTCGTCCTGGCCAAGACCATCCAGAACTACGAGCAGGACACCGGCCTCCATCCGATGCAGGTCGATCCCGACTCGAAGCTCGGTCGTCTTCTGCGGGCCGAGATGGCGGTGATCAAGGAGGTGGTGGACGAGAACCAGAGCTTCATCAATCAGGAGGGGGTGGGCTTCAAGGCCTTCATCCCCGCCGTCTTCGCGCGGCTGGTGACGGAGCGCCTGGGCGACAAGATCGGCGAGGAGCTGGAGATCAAGGTGACGGCGCCGCCGGCCCTCGTCAGGAATCGCAAGTCCCGGCCCGACGACTGGGAGCGGAGCATCATCGAAAGCAAGTTCCTGTCCCCGGAGTGGAAGACCGGTGAGATCTTCTATCAGGAACAGCCCAATCGCGGCCGCGACGCCTTCCGCGTCATGGTGCCGGAGTACTACGCGGCGTCGTGCCTCACCTGCCACGGCGAGCCGAAGGGCGAGATGGACATCACCGGCTACCCGAAGGAGGGCGCCAGCGAGGGCGATCTCGGCGGCGTCATCAGCATCACTCTGTATCGCCAGGGAGAATGACTGAGGCCGGCTCCATCCCGGGCAGGCGGCGGATCGGCATGTACCGGCCGTCGATCCCGCTGCGCCTGGTGATCCTGTCGGCCGCGCTGCTGATCATCCTGATCGGCACCAACACCTATCTGAACCGCGGCCTCAAGGACGGGGCCGACGCGCTGGTCGCCGAGGCGCGCTACGTCGAGGTGCTGCGCACGGCGAGCGCCGCGGAGAAGGCGTTCGGTGATCTCAAGTACTGGCTCACCGACCTGGCGGTGAGCCTGCTCAACCTGTCGGAGCAGCGGGCGCTCGAGGCCAGAGAGCGCCTCGACGGCCACCTCACCGCCCTGGAGGCCCACGATCCCGCCACGGTCGCGGCGATCCGGCAGGACGTCGAGAACCTGATGTCCCGCGCGCTGGAGGCCGTCGACGCCTATACCGAGGACCGGCGGGTGATCGGCAATTCGCTGATGGCGGTCGCGCGCGTCCATGTCTCGGCGGTCGACGAGAAGCTGGCATCGATGGTGGCGCGGCTGCGCGAGGTGGCGGCGCGAGAGAGCGAAGCGGCGCAGGCGCGCGCGGCCCGGGCGGTGCGCGTGTCCTGGACCATCGTCATTGCCGCCAGCCTGTTCGCGCTGGGCCTCACCGTTCTCATCCTGCGCTCGATCGTGCTGCCGCTCGGCCGCATCAACGAGGCGATGCGCGCGATCACCAGCGGCCGGACAGACGTCGACATTCCGCCGGCGGGGGACGACGAGCTCGGCGCCATGGCCCGCACCCTGGCGCTGTTCCGCGAGGGACTGATCGAGCGGAACCGCCTGGAGCAGGAGCGCGAGCAGGGGGCGAGGCGCCTCGAGATCGCACGCGACGAAGCGACGGCCGCCAACCAGATCCTCCGGGTGACCTTCGACCACATGGCGCAGGGCGTCGCCCTGTTCGACCGCGACGGCCACCTGCTCGCCTGGAACAGCCAGTTCCGCCAGCTGCTCGATCTTCCCGAGCCGCTGCTGAGCAAATCGACCACCTACTCCGATTTCATCCGCTTCATGGTCGGGAGAGGCGATTTCGGCGACACCGAGGCCGAGGAGGAGATTCGCGAGCGCGTCGCCAGTCTCGACCACCCTTATGTCCGCGAGCGCATCCTGCCGGACGGGCGCGCCCTCGAGATCCGCCGCAATCCGGTTCCCGGCGGCGGCTTCGTGTCGATGTACACCGACATCACCCGGCAGAAGCAGGCGCAGGCGCAGATCGAGCTCGCCCGCAACCGGCTCGACGATGCGATCCAGAGCATCTCCGACGGCTTCGCCCTGTGGGACCGGGAGGACCGGCTGATCGCCGTCAACCATCGCTGCCGGGAGCTCCTGAAGCTGCCCGACGGCTTCGTCCTCGGCACCGGATTCGAGGAGCTGATCCGCAAGCTCGCTGCCCGGCGGGCGCGCGACCTGCGCCAGGACGAGCCCGCCGACGCGTGGATCGAGCAGCAGCTCGCCGCGCATCGCAACACGGCGAGCGACGAGGAGCTGCAGCTCGAGGACGGCACCTGGCTCAGGGTCGGATCGCACCGGACCCGCGAAGGCGGCGTGGTGACGACCTGGGGCGACATCAGCACGCTGAAGTACCGCGAGCTGGAGCTCGCCGACCTCGTCACCCGGCTCGAGGTGGCGCGCGATCAGGCGAACGAGGCGAGCCGCACCAAGAGCACCTTCCTCGCCAATATGAGCCACGAGCTCCGCACGCCGCTCAACGCCATCATCGGCTACAGCGAGATCCTGAAGGAGGAGGCGGAGGACCGCGGGGTCGAGGAGCTGCTGCCGGACATCGACCGGATCGAGGCGGCCGGGCGCCACCTGCTCGGCGTGATCAACGACATCCTCGACCTGTCGAAGATCGAGGCGGGGCGGACAGAGGTCTATCTGGAAGACATCGACATCGCCGGCCTGGTCGGCGAGGTGCAGTCGATCATCCGGCCGCTGGTGACGAAGTCCAACAACACGCTGGAGGTGATCTGCCCGCCGGACATCGGCCACATGCGCTCCGACCTCACCAAGGTCAAGCAGAGCCTGCTCAACCTGCTCAGCAACAGCAGCAAGTTCACCAGTGACGGGCGGATCACCTTCAAGGTGTGGCGCAGCGCGGCGCCGTCCGGACCGGCGGTCCACTTCCAGGTGGCGGACACCGGGATCGGCATGACGCCGGCGCAGATCGCGAATCTCTTCCAGGCCTTCAGCCAGGCCGACACGACCACCACGAAGCGCTTCGGCGGCACCGGGCTGGGGCTCGCGATCACCAAGCATTTCTGCGTCATGCTGGGCGGCGACGTGACCGTCGAGAGCGAGCCCGACAAGGGGTCGCGCTTCACCATCACCCTGCCCGACCGGTCGACGGCGAGCGTGCCGAGCCCGACCGCGCCGCGCGTGCCGAAGGTGGCCCAGGGCGCGACCACCATCCTGGTGGTCGACGACGATCCGGCGGCGCTCGACCTTCTGAGCGTCAGCCTCGGCAAGGAGGGCTACCGGGTGATCCATGCCCGCTCGGGCGAGGAGGCGCTGGAGCAGGCGCGGCGCCAGAAGCCGCAGGTGATCACGCTCGACGTGCTGATGCCGCACATGGACGGCTGGGCGGTGCTGGTCGCGCTCAAGGCCGATCCGCTGCTCCGGGACATCCCGGTGATCATGGTGACGATCCTCAAGGATCGCGGCATGGCGCTCACCCTCGGCGCCTCCGACTTCATGACGAAGCCGGTGGACCGCGCCGCCCTGGCCGCCATGCTCCGCCGCTACGTGCCCGGCGGCACGGACGGGGTGGTGCTGGTGGTCGAGGACGACCCGGCGAGCCGGGACGTCACGCGGCACGTTCTCGATCGGATGGGCCTCGCGGTGGCCGAGGCCGAGAACGGAGCGGAAGGCCTGCGCTGGCTCGACTCCCACCCGGCGCCGGCCCTGATCCTGCTCGATCTGATGATGCCGGTGATGGACGGCTTCGCGTTCCTGGAAGAGGTCGAGCGGCGGCAAGGACTGGAGGACGTGCCGATCGTGGTGCTGACGGCGAAGCAGCTGACCGCCGAGGAGATCCACCTGCTGACCGGACGCACCGAGCGGGTGATCGCCAAGGAGGCGGGCTCGAACGCCGAGCTCGGCGCCGCCATCCGCAAATGCCTGAGGCGGCGCGGCACGGCCGCCACGCCCGGGACCGCCGACGCGTGACGCGATCTTTCGCGGAATGGAGTCATGGGAAGACGGGATCAAATGGCAAAGATTCTTCTGGTCGAGGACAACGAGGCGAATCGGGACATGCTGTCGCGCCGTCTGGTCCGCAAGGGCTTCGAGGTGGTCATGGCGCTCGACGGGCAGCAGGCCGTCGACATGGCGGCCTCGGAGACTCCCGACCTCATCCTCATGGACATGAGCCTTCCGGTGATCGACGGCTGGGAGGCGACGCGGCGCGTCAAGTCCGAGCGGACAACGCGCGCGATCCCGGTGATCGCCCTGACCGCCCACGCCATGGCCGGGGACCGCGAGAAGGCCCTGGACGCGGGCTGCGACGACTACGACACGAAGCCGATCGACTTCTCGCGCCTGCTCGAGAAGATCTCGGTTCTGCTGGCGCAGGAGCGCACCTGAGCAGAAGCCCCGGCCCCCCAGGACATCGACCGGAACCGCCATGGCGACGCCCGCCGACCGGCCTGCCGAAGACGGCCTGAAACGGGCGCTGCTCGCCCATGTGCGCCAGGACTTCAGCGCGCCGACGGGCGCGATCGTCGGCTATACCGAGATCCTGATGGAGGACGCGCCGCATCACGGGCTGGACCGCTTCCTGCCGGATCTCGCCCGGATGCAGGCGGCGGGACTGCAGCTGCAGCGCCTGATCGACGATCTTCTGGATCCCGCCTTCCTGACGCAGCACGCCGACGCGGACTACGAGACGCTGCGCGGCCGGCTGCGCCACGATCTCCGCACGCCGCTGACGGCGATCCAGGGCTATGGCGAGATGCTGCTCGAGGACGGCGAGCAGGCGCGGGCGGACAGCTTCGTCCAGGATTTGCGCAAGCTGCTCAGCGCCGCGACACGGCTGCTCGAGCGCATCGACGCGCTGGTGGAGTTCGCGAGCCGCGAGGGCGCGGCCGACGGCGCCCGGGCCGGGCTCGACAGCGCATCCGCGCCGCTGCTCGGCACGCTGCGGAACATCGTCCGCCGCCGCGAGGAGGAGGGCGCGGCGAAGCCGGGCGGCGGCTGCCGCATCCTGGTGGTCGACGACCACGAGTCGAACCGGGACCTGCTGTCGCGCCGCCTGCGCCGGGAGGGGCACGAGGTCGCGACGGCGGCGAGCGGCGAGGAGGCGCTGAGGCTCGTCGACGACCGGCCCTTCGACCTCATCCTGCTCGACCTCCTGATGCCGGGCATGAGCGGATACGAGGTGCTCGGGCGGCTCAAAGGCGACCCGCGCCACCGGGACGTCCCCGTCATCATGATCTCCGCCCTCGACCAGATCGAGAGCGTCGCCCAATGCATCGAGGCGGGGGCGGAGGACTACCTGCCGAAGCCGTTCAACCCGGTCCTGCTGCGCGCGCGCATCAATGCCTGCGTGGAGAAGAAGCGCCTGCGCGACCGCGAGAAGATCATCATGCGGCAGCTGCGGATCGAGAAGGAGAAGTCGGACGCCCTGCTGCTCAACATCCTGCCCATGCCGATCGTCTCCCGGCTCAATCTCGGCGAAAGCGTGATCGCCGACCAGGTCGCCGACGCGACCATCCTGTTCGCCGACCTGGTCGGCTTCACCACCTTGTCCGCCCGGCTTTCCGCGGCCGATCTCGTCGACCTGCTCAACACGCTGTTCTCGGATTTCGACCGCCTGTCCATCCGCTTCGGGCTGGAGAAGATCAAGACGATCGGCGACGCCTACATGGTCGCGGGCGGCCTGCTCGCCCCCGGCGCGGACCACGTGGCGGCGGTGGCCGACATGGCGCTCGCCATGCTCGACGTCTCGCGCCGGGCGAGCCGCCGGCTCGACCTGCCGCTGCCGATCCGGATCGGCATCCACAGCGGGCCGGTGGTGGCCGGAATCATCGGCACCCACAAGTTCATCTACGACGTCTGGGGCGACACGGTGAACACGGCGAGCCGGATGGAATCGCACGGCCTGCCCGACGAGATCAGCGTGTCGGAGGCGTGCTATCTGCGGCTGCGCGACGCCTTCCTCCTCGAGCCGCGCGGGGTCGTGGAGCTCGCGGGCAAGGGGCCGATGACCGCCTATTTCCTGCGCGGGCGCCGCATCGAATGAAGCAGCTAGCGGACCAGCGGCCCGGAACTGGCGGGTGCGATCCGTGGCTCATGCTGTATCTTCTCGAGGAAGAGCGCGAGTTCCCGATCTGGTCGATTCGACCCGATCGGATCGGGCTCTGGGGGAATTCCAGGACCGCACATGACCGGACTGTCCGAGCTGCTCGCCCGCCGCCGGCGCCTGATGGGTGCCAGGCTCCACCTCTTCTACGACCCTCCGCTCGAGCTCGTGCGCGGCGAGGGCGTGTGGCTGGAGGACGCGGCGGGGCGGCGCTATCTCGACGTCTACAACAACGTGCCGCATGTCGGGCATTGCCATCCGCGCGTGGTCGAGGCGATCGCCCGCCAGGCCGGGCGGCTCAACACCAACACCCGCTATCTTTTCCGCCAGGCGCTCGACTACGCGGAGTCGCTCTGCGCCCTGCTGCCGGACGGGTTCGAGATCTGCGCCTTCGTCAACTCCGGCAGCGAGGCGGTGGATCTGGCCTGGCGCATGGCGAAGGCGTTCACCGGCAACGGCGGCGCCCTGGTGATGGAGGACGCCTATCACGGCTGGACCGAGGCGGTGGACGCGCTCTCCCCGATCAGCGCCCCGGACCGCCCCCTCCATCCGCATGTCCGCACGCTTCCCGCCCCACGCGACGGCGACGACGGCGCGGCGTCGGCGGACCGCTCGATCGTCTCGCTGGCCGAGGCCGGGCTTCGCCCGGCCGCCTTCGCGGTCGATCCGTCGTTCTGCACCAACGGCATCCTCGAGCCGCCGCCGGGCTGGCTCGCCGGCGTGTTCCGGCGCGTCCGCGCCGCCGGGGGCTTGTGCATCGCCGACGAGGTCCAGGCGGGATTCGGCCGACCGGGCAGCCGCTTCTGGGGCTTCGAGATGCACGACGTCGTGCCGGACGTCGTCACCATGGGGAAGCCCATGGGGAACGGCCATCCGGTCGGCGCGGTGGCCACGCGACGCGAGATCATGGAGGCCTTCATGGCGAGCACCTCGTTCTTCAGCACCTTCGGCGGCAACACGGTCGCCTGCGCCGCCGGCCTCGCCGTGCTCGAGGTGCTGAAGGAGGAAGGCCTGCAGGAGAACGCGCGGCAGGTGGGCGCCTGGCTGAAGCCTGAGCTCCGCCGCCTGACGGAGACGCACGCGCTGATCGGCGCCGTGCGCGGAGAAGGCCTGCTGCTCGGCCTGGAGCTGGTGCGCGACCGGCGATCGGGCGAGCCCGCGACGGAGGAGACCGGGCGCCTGATGAACCTGATGCGCGACGAGGGCGTGCTCGTCGGCAACGAGGGACGTCACGGCAACGTGCTGAAGCTGCGCCCGCCCATGCCGTTCGGGCGCGAGCATGCCGAGCGCCTGGTCGCGGCGCTCGATCTCTGCCTGGGACGGGTGTAGATCGCCCCGGCTCGCGCTGACGCCGGAAGGGCCGACGCTCGCGCATCGTGCTCGAAAGGATCTACGAGATTTCGGCGATCGCCGCAAAGCAGAAGCCCGCCCGCGATATTCGCGCGGGCGGGCTCGAGCAATTGAAGCTGGTTGCGGGGGCACGCAGCCAACGATTCTTGCGCCTGATGGAGAGCGAAATTCCACGTGTGGCGGCGTAGGTGCGCCTACTTGCGGGGGCACGCAGACAACGATTCTTGCGCCTGATGGAGAGCGAAATTCAACGTGTGGCGGCGTAGGAGCGCCTACTTGCGGGGGCAGGATTTGACTGGTCGAGACTAGCGAGCGTTGACGGCCTTTTGCCGGGGAGAGCCCGCACGGAAGCGTGGCAGCTTTAGCTGAACGGCCTTAACATTGCCGAGCTTGGCGGCTTCTACCCGTTGATCATGGGCACGCATCCCATCCGCGATCTCAAGCAACAGAACTCGGACTACCATAGTAGCGAAAGGAAGTCCGCCCGCCCCTACGAGCAATCCGGAGTCAATAACCGTACTTGTCCTGACGGTCCCTGAAGGCTTTCTCGCCGCCTTCCATCGTCGAGGTAATCACCTTGCAGATCGCCGGCGTGTCGATCGCGCCGGCGCATTCGAACTGCCGCTCGCCGCTGTCCTTGACGTCAAGATACCCGACCAGCTCTGAAGAGCCGTTCACGACGATGTTCGCGTTGTGGCTTGCGAAGATGAGCTGGCGGTTCTGTTTGGCGGTGTGAAGCTTGTCGGTCAGGTCGGCGATGATCTTGTTGTCAAGGT
>DAIMFL010000061.1:19118-19404 GCA_036724615.1 Alphaproteobacteria bacterium
GCCGCTGGCGGCTCCTTTCTGCCGCCAGTACAGCTGCGAATGGCTATCCGTGCGCAGCCGGTCCACCACGTCTGCCGCCGAGTCTTTGGCAAGAGCGGCCTCAAGCCGGTCGATGCGCGTCGCCTCCTGCGATCCTGTCTTCGCGGCAACCGCGTCAACCGCCTCCCTGATCTCCGAAGTGTCGCCGGAGGCGGCGACCACGGCTTTGATCTTGCCGCTCGACAGCCTTTCGATCTCTTTCGCCCAGGCCTGCGTGCGCTCCGCCCGCTGATCGTTGACCGCCCTG
>DAIMFL010000062.1:0-11698 GCA_036724615.1 Alphaproteobacteria bacterium
TCAACCAGGGCGTCAGCACCCCTCTCGCCCTGACACAAACCTTTTGACGTTACCCGTCTCACAGCCGCGCGAGCACCGGAAGAGCGGTCGCCAGCCTGCCGCGGGCAGGCTATGATCCGCCGCCGCAAGCAGCCGGGGGAGAGGACGAGAATGCGCATTGTCGTGGTGGGCGCCACCGGAACGATCGGCAAGGCGGTGGTCGCCGCGCTCGAGGACCGTCACGAGATCGTGAAGGTGGGCCAGACGGGCGGCGATCATCAGGTGGACATCGCCGACAGCGGCTCGATCCGCCGCCTGTTCGAAACGGTCGGCCGCTTCGACGCGCTGGTCTCGGCCGCCGGCAAGGTGCATTTCGGCGCGCTGGCGGAGCTCACCGAGAAGGAGTTCGAGCTCGGCCTGCGCAACAAGCTGATGGGCCAGGTGAACCTGGTGCTGATCGGGCGGGACTACCTCGATGACGGCGGCTCCTTCACCCTCACGAGCGGCGTGCTGAGCCACGACCCGATCCGCTACGGCGCCTCGGCGAGCCTGGTGAACGGCGCGCTCGAATCCTTCGTCAAGGCGGCGGCGATCGAGCTCGATCGCGGCCTGCGGAGCAACGTGGTGAGCCCCGGCGTGCTGGTCGAATCGCTGCCGGTCTTCGGCGACTATTTCCGCGGCCACGAGGCGGTGCCCGGCGCACGGGTCGCCAAAGCCTATCTGAAATCGGTCGAGGGCCTGCTGACCGGCCAGGTCTTCCAGGTCCTCTGATCACCCATCGTCCAGGAGCAGGTTTCATGAGCACGCCCAAGATCGTCCGTTTCGAGCCGCACGGTCCCGCAGGCCGGGGCTTGCAGCGCTTGGAGGACATCCCCGCCGACCAGCTGACCGCCGGCACGCCCGTGCAGCACGGCCACGGCTATCTCGACGTCAAGGATCTCGGCCTGTCCGCCGGGGTGTGGGACTGCACGCCCATGACGACGAAGCCCGGGCCCTATCCGGTGCACGAGTTCATGCTGGTGCTGGAAGGCGGGGTCACCATCGTCGAAGAGGGCGGGCGGGAGACCACCATCCGCGCCGGCGAGAGCTTTATCCTGCCCAAGGGACTGCACTGCGCGTGGAAGCAGACGGGCTACATGCGCAAGTTCTACGTCATCTTCGACGACCCGTCGGGCGCGGCGGCGCCGGATCCGGCCGCGCTCGCGGTCATCCGTCCCGACCCCCGCGCCGCGCTCGCGCCGATGGAGGTCGATCCGGCGCCGATCCTGGGGCCGCTCCCGAAGCAGCACGCGCGGAGCTGGTTCGCCGATCCGACGGGCCAGTGGTCCGTCGGCATCTGGGACGCCACGCCCTATGAGCGCAAGGTCGCGCCCTTCCCGCGCTACGAGCTCATGCATCTTCTCGAAGGCTCGGTCACCTTGACCGACGGGCAGGGCGGCGGCCAGACCTTCCGCGCCGGCGACACCTTCCTGGTGCCGCTGGGCGCGCCCTGCGGCTGGAAGAGCACGGAGTACGTGCGCAAGATCTATTGCACCTTCGAGCCGAAGATCGCCGCCGCGGCCGCCCTCAGCGCTTGAAACTGTTCAGGCCGCAACGAGCCATGACCCCCTCACCCAGCTCCGGCTAGGCTCGGCCTTACGCCCTCGCCAAGCCTTCGCAACCCTCTCCCCCTCCTTGAGGGGGAGAGGGAAGGGTGAGGGGGAGCTGCACCGACGATTCTTCCTTCCGCGAGGACATTGCCGCCATGACCGTCGCCAACGGCCGCGAGTTCCTGAGCATTCCGGGGCCGACCACCGTGCCGGACGAGGTGCTCGCCGCCATGCACCGGCCGGCCGTCGACATCTATACCGGCCCGCTGATCGAGCTGACCGCGAGCTGCCTGGAGGACCTGAAGCAGCTCTTCCGCACCGGCGGGCGCTGCTACGTCTATGCCGCCAACGGTCATGGCGCGTGGGAGGCGGCGCTCACCAACGTGCTCTCGCGCGGCGATACGGTGCTCGTGCTCGACAGCGGTCGCTTCGCCCGCGCCTGGGGCGAGATGGCGAAGATGCTCGGCATCGCCGTCGAGGTGCTGCCCGGCGACTGGCGCCGCGCCGTCGATCCGGCCGCCGTCGAGGCCAGGCTGAAGGCCGACAAGGCGGGCCGCATCAAGGCGGTGCTGGTCGTGCAGGTCGACACCGCGTCGAGCGCGGTCAACGACATCGCCGCGATCCGCCGGGCGATCGACCTCGCCGGGCATCGCGCGCTGTTCCTGGTCGACACCATCGCCTCGCTCGGGACGATGCCCTTCGAGATGGAGGACTGGGGCGTGGACGTCGCCGTCACCGGATCGCAGAAGGGCCTGATGACGCCGCCGGGCCTCGGCTTCGTCGCCGCCGGCGGCCGCGCCCTGGCCGCCCATCGGACCGCCGACCTGCGCACGCGCTATTGGGATTGGACCGAGCGCGAGGGACCGGAACATTACCAGAAATACTGCGGCACCCCGCCGGAGCACCTGATGTTCGCGCTGCGCAAGGCGCTCGACCTCATCTTCGCGGAAGGCTTCGAGAACGTCTTTCGCCGTCACCGCCTGCTCGCCGACGCGGTGCGCGCGGCGGTCGCCGTGTGGCGCGACGGCGGTGCATTCGACTTCAACATCACGGAGCCGGCCGAGCGCGCCGCTTCGGTGACCACCGTGCTAATGGCGGACGGCCGCGATCCGAAGCCGCTGATCGAGTATCTGCGGCAGCGCTGCGGCGTCGTGATCGGCGTCGGCATCGGCGAGCTCTCCGGCAAGGCGATCCGCATCGCCCATATGGGCCATGTCAACGCGCCGATGACGCTGGGCACGCTGGGCGCGATCGAGATGGCGCTGATCGCGCTCGGCATCCCGCATGGCCGCGGCGGCGTGCAGGCGGCCGCGGAGCAGCTCGGCCGCGCCGTCGCCCCCTGAGCCAGGAGGTCAGTGACCGACCGATTTGGAGAACGCGTTCACCACCACGACGCCCGCGAGGATCAGCGCGAGCCCGACGATGGCGGGCAGGTCGAGCGCCTGCTTGAACCAGATCCAGCTCACCCCCGTGATGAGGACGATGCCGAGGCCCGACCAGATCGCGTAGACGACCCCGGTCGGCAGCGCGCGCAGGGGGAAGGAGAGGAACCAGAACGCGGCGGCATAGCCGAGTACCGTGACGATGCTGGGGCCGAGGCGCGAGAAGCTCTCGGAGCGCGCGAGCGCCGAGGTGGCCACGACCTCCGCGACGATCGCAGTGCCCAGGCAGAGATAGGTGAACGCGGGACTCATGGCGGCGGCGTCCTCGTGCGGATCATTACCGCCTGCGGAGCCGGTTCCGGAGTCCGGTGAACCACGTTCGCCGTGGACCGCTTTCACCGTTCGCCGCCCGGGACGGCCGCGCCGGGCCACGAGGACATCCGCCCTGCATCCCCAGGCGCGCCGAAGCTGGACCAGCCGGCATCGGCTGTCCAGCCCGATCTTCTCTCGCTCGATGTTTCTCAGGGGTCGGCGTAGCCGAGCGGGCGCAGCGCGATCCGGTACCGGCCGGGATCGCGGGTGAAGAACAGCCCGGCCCCGCGCTGGGAGAAGCGGGGCAGGTAGTCGATGGTCGCGGTGCTGGTCTCGACCGCGCCGCCGTCGCCGTCTATGAGCGTGCCTTCGATCTCCAGCGCGGCGGCGGTGGTCGGACCGGTATTGTCGACGGTGACGACCGCCACGTACCCGTCGCCGCTGGGCTCGACCGCTTCGACGGACAGGCGCAGCTGCGGCGGGCTGTCCGGCGTGCTGAACGCGGCATAGACGAGGTAGCCGACCGCCGCGAGGATGAGCGCCAGCCCGACGAGGCCGACCAGCCATTCCCAGGGCGATGCCGCGCTGGCATGGGACGCCGGCGCGTCCTCACGCGGTTTCCGGCCCGCCGCGCCGCGCGCTTCCGCCCGTGCCGTCGATCTCGCCATCGCCGCGCCTCCTACAGCACCAGCCGCGCCGCGGCGGCGCCGATCGCCCCGGGGAAGCCGAGCACGATCGTGGCGCTGAGCACGCTGTCGACCGAGATGCCGGCGGTGCGGCCGAAGCTCCAGAGAAGGTAGATGCTGACGACCAGCACGATGGCGTAGCCGGCGGCCGTGAAGCGCAGGAAGACGCTCCAGAAGGTGACGAGCTCCTCCACCTGGTGCTGGCCGCGGAAGTCGATGGCGTAGACGAAGCCGTGCATCAGGGCGAGCGACAGCAGCGCGAGCCCGACTTCCTGCCACGGACCCATCTGATGGGCGATCAGCACGATCTCCTCGGTGGGCGCGACGTTGAGGGACAGGAACAGCGCCCCCACCGCCATCAGGAACAGCTCCCCGGCATAGGTCGGATGGCGCCGGCGATCCTCGGCCTCGTCGCCGTCATGGACGCCGAGCTGGCTGCGCGCCAGCATGGCGCCGATGCTGCCGGGCACGGTCTGGATCGCGATCTTGCCGATCACCTCGTCGAGCGACATGTCGCTGCCGAGCACGCCGAACAGGGTGAGGATGACCGAGGCGGCCAGCGCCGCGATCGCCACGGCGACGAAGGCGTCGATCACGTCGTCGGCCCAGCCGGCGCTGGCCTTGAAGCCGCCGAACCGGGACATGCCGGCGAGCAGCGGCACCAGCAGGACCAGCAGGAGCGCGAGCTTCAGCGGCGCCATGGTGAAGCCGAGCGCCCACATCTCCATGGTCATCAGCATCGGCAGGGCGAAGATGAGCGCGCCGGCAAAGGCGCGCGCCAAGCCTTTCAGGAAGGCCTGATCCGTGCCGGACGAGGACGAGGTCTCGCTGCGTGCCACCACGGCGCTCCTCCCGCGCCCCCTGGCAGGGTGAACGCCCCGGCCTGTTCCAGAGTTCCCCGCGCGTCCTGTCCGCGACGGAACAGCCCGGGGCCGGCACAGGTTGATACTCTCGTTCGAAGCCGAGGAGAGCCGGATGCAGGCCTGCGGCAGGCAATTTCCGAAACGCTGTGCGGCACTGGCGGGCGCCTGTGCGATGCTCGCGGTCACCGCCTGCATGCGTGAGAACGTCTGTTACGAGCCACAGCGCATGCCGGAGTTCGGCCAGATTCTGCGCGCGGTCCCCTGCGACGAGGCGAAACGCGCGCCCGAAGACTGAGCGCGCCCTCCATGCTCTCCGTCACGGAGCTCATTCGCAGGGCGCAATCGTCACGGGGTCGGACTCCGCCCCGACCAGCGCGCCGAGCGCGGAGCAGGCGCCGCCGTCCGGACAGAACAGCCAGTCGCCGACAGGGCCCTCGCCTTGGCCGGCCCGGCGCAGCACCAGCTCATCGCGCAGCTCGAGCTCCGGACGCCAGACATACCAGCCGCCCTCCAGGCGCGAGCCGGGCGGCGGCTCCATGCCGGCGCCGCTTCCCGTCACGCGCATCTCGACGAGCTGGAGGTGATCGCGTCCGACGCGCCAGTCCTCCTGCCAGGGCTGGTGCTCCACCGTATGGCTCCAGGCGAGGGTAAAGGCCGCTGTGGCGATCTCGAGCGTCACGCCGGCGGCGAGCAGGCAGACGGGCATGACGGTCAGGCCGTCGCCACGCGGCGGCCGCGCCACCAGAGCCAGACGACGAAGCCGAGACAGGCGGCGAAGCCGACCTCGTCGGTGACCGGCAGGGCGACGACGAGGAGCGCCGCGGCCGAGAACGCCCAGAGGCGCTCCCACCAGGCGAGCGGCCGGGTGACGAAGCCGATCGTCGCGGCGCCCCACAGGCCGATGGCGAGCACGGCCTTGGCGACGACATAGGCGACCGCCGGCCAGAAGCCGATCGCGTCCGCCATCGGGTCGCCGGGCTGCAGCATCAGCGCCGGCGCATAGACGGCCATGAACGGGACCACATAGCCCGCGAGCGCGATGCGGCAGGCCTGCCAGCCGATGGTCATGCCGTTCTCCCGCGCGATCGGCGCCGCGGCGAAGGCGGCGAGCGCAACCGGCGGCGTCAGGTCGGCCATGATCCCGAAATAGAAGCAGAACATGTGGCTGACGATGAGCGGCACGCCGAGCTCGAGCAGCGCCGGGCCGGCGATCGACGCGGTGATGATGTAGTTCGGGATCGTCGGCAGGCCGGTGCCGAGCACCAGGCAGGCGACCATGGTGAGCAGCAGCGAGAGGAACAGCGAGTTCTCGCCGATCGCCACGATGACGCGCGCGAAGGTCGCCGCCGTGCCGGTCAGGGCGAGCACGCCGATGATGACGCCGACGAGGGCGCAGGCGATGCCGACGGGCAGCGCGTTCCTCGCCCCGTCCGCCAGGCTGTCGAGGGTGAGGCGCAGCGTGGCGCGCCCGCCCCGTCCCAGCAGGTTCGCCAGCACGAGGGCCGCCACCAGCAGCAGCACCGCGTCGATGCCGAAGGGGAAGAACAGGCCGGCCGCGGCGCCCAGCGCGACCCAGAACAGCACGCGGAGCGCCAGCGGCCCCAAGCGGGCGGCGAGCGGCACGCCGAGGATGATGATCGCCGTGAAGGCGAGCCCGACCGTGCCGGCGAAGAGCGGCGTGTAGCCGGTGAACAGGAGGTAGACGAGCGCGGCCAGCGGCAGGATCAGATACCACCGGGACCGGAGCGCGCCGAGGGCGCTCGGCAGCTCGGCCCGCGCCAGCCCCGCGAGCCCGAGCCGCCCTGCTTCGAGATGCACCATCCAGAAGGCGGTGCCGAAATAGAGCAGCGCCGGGATCACCGCCGCCCAGACGACGTCGACATAGGGAACGCCGATCGTCTCCGCCATGATGAAGGCGACCGCGCCCATCACCGGCGGCATGATCTGGCCGCCCATGGAGGCGGTCGCCTCGACCCCGCCGGCGAAGGCGGCGGGAAAGCCGGAGCGCTTCATGTGGGGGATGGTGAACTGGCCGGTAGTGACGACATTGGCCACGCCGGACCCGTTGATGGTGCCCATGAGACCCGACGAAACGACCGCCACCTTGGCCGGCCCGCCCTTGCTGTGGCCGACCGTCCCCATCGCCACGTCGGTGAACAGCCGGATCATCCCGGCATGCTCGAGGAACGAGCCGAACAGGATGAACAGGAAGATGTAGGAGGACGAGACATAGGTCGGCGTGCCGAAGATCCCTTCGGTGCCGAGGAACAGCACGTCGATGACCTGCTCGTAGTCGTAGGGGCGGTGGCCGAGCGGCGCCGGCAGCAAGTGGCCGTAGAGTCCGTAGAGCAGGAAGCCGGCGCAGATGAGCGGCAGCGCAGGGCCCATCATCAGGTGACCGGCGAGGAAGACCAGCGCGATGGCGGCGGTGCCGACCACGAGGTCCGCCAGGTTGGGATCGCCGGCGCGCTCGATCACCAGCTCGACATAGAAGATCCAGTGATAGAGCCCGATCAGGAAGGCGGCGATGCCGAGCGTGCCGAACAGCGCCAGCCGGCCCGTGCGCTCCGGCTTCGCATTGGCGACGATCCCGAACAGCAGGAGCAGCAGGAAGCCGACATGGACCGAGCGCACCACCTGGCTCGGCAGGGGGGAATAGGTGGCGGTCCAGAGCTGGAAGGCGGAGAAGGCGATGGCGACGCCCATGAGGACGACGGCGCCGGGCCGCCGGCCCCAGCCGAGATCGAGCTGTCCCGAGGCGTCGCGCTCCGTGGCGCTCATGGCGGCGACGCTCACGGAGGACGGCGCCCTCGGCTACATCGTGCCCTTCTCCCTGAAGTACCTCTCGGCGCCGGGATGCAGCGGGACCGGCGGATTCGCCGCCGCCTCGTCCAGGCTGATGTCCTTGGCCGCCGCATGGGCGGAGACCAGCGCATCGAGATTGTCGAAGATCGCCTTGGTCATGGCGTAGACGGTCTCCTCCGGCACGCCCTCGTGGGTCGCCAGGAAGTTCTGCACCGCCGCCGTCGCCACGTCGGCGTCCTGGCCCTGATAGGTGCCGGCCGGAATCGTCGCGGTGCGATAGGGCTGGCCCACCTTCTCGACGATCCCGGCCGGGATCTCGACCACGACGATCTCGATCGAGCTGGCGAGATCGCGGATCGAGGCCACGCCGAGCCCCGCCGATTGCAGCGTGGCGTCGAGCTGGCGGTTCTTCATGAGCTCCACCGACTCGGCGAAGGGCAGGTACTCGACCTTGCCGAGATCGTCATAGGCGATCCCTGCCGCCCCAGTATGGCGCGGGCGTTGAGCTCGGTGCCGGAGCGCGGCGCGCCGACCGACAGCCGCTTGCCCGCGAGGTCGGCCAAGGTGGCGATGCCGGACTCCTTCGACGCCACGATCTGCACGTAGTTGGGATAGATGGCGCCGACCGTGCGCAGCTTGTCGAGCTTGCCCTTGAACCCGGCCTCGGTGTCGCCGGCCCAGGCGAGGGCGAGGGAGTCGCCCAGCGTGAAGGCCAGCTCGCCCCGCCCTTCCTGCAGCAGGTTCAGGTTCTCGACCGAGGCCTTGGTGGCCTGCACCGACGGGGTCGCGTCCGGCATGGTCTCGGCGACGAGCTTCTCGATCGCGACGCCCAGCGGGTAGTACACGCCGGACTGGCCGCCGGTCAGGATATTGATGTACTCGGCGGCGCCGGCGAGGACCGGCGAGAGCGCGACGGACGCGGCGAGCGCGAGGGCGAGCGGGCTTCGGGTCAGGCGCATGCGTCTCTACCTCCTGGATCGAACGGGGTCCGGACCGCCTGCGGCGGGCCGCAGCGGCGCGCCGGGCGGGCAGTATAGCCCGCCCGCATCCGGCGAAAGCCCGCGCTGCGCGAGCGGTTCCCGCCGGAGCCGTCCCCCCCGCCGCGGGGCGCGCTTTCCCGGCCGCGCCCTATCCCGCCGCCCGTTCCTCGTGCGCGGCCGGGGCGATGTTCTGGTTGAGGCGGAACAGGTTGTGCGGATCGTAATGCCGCTTGATCTCCGACAGCCTGGCGTAGCTCGGGCCATAGGCCGCCGCCACCCGGTCCGGCTCGTCGTCCGGCATGAAGTTCACGTAGACGCTGCCCGCCGCATGGGCGGCGGTCGCGCGGAACAGGTTGCGGGCCCAGCCGATGCAGCGCTCGTCGTCCGCCGCCGACCGCCAGCGCGTGTGGACGTTCATCACGAAATGCGGCTTGCGCAGCGCGTAGGCGGTGGCCTCCGGCGGCACCCGGCCCATGGCGCCGCCCAGATGCGCGAGGAAGATCTCGGACTCGTCCGTGGGCAGCACCCGGATGGCGGCCAGCATGGCGGCGATCGCGCCGTCGGACAGCTCGAGGAAGTCGTGGCTCTTCCAGTAGTTGCGCGCGCCCGGGGTCAGCAGCGGATCGAAGGCCGACTGCCAGGCGGTGAAGGGCTGCGGCCCGATCAGGTCGGCGATCGGCCGCCCCAGGCGGCGCAGCTCCATGACCGCCCGCTCGCCCGCCGCCATCTCGCCGCACCAGCAGAGCGCGAAGATCATCACCTCGCGCCCGTGCCACGCCTCGGGCAGGACCGGAAGCGGCGGCGCCTTGCGCATCACCACCCAGACGGTGAGCTCGTCCGGCATCTCCGCCACCATGTCGCGATAGCGGCGCAGCAGATCCGGCGCATGGTCGAACGGATGCACGAGGAGACCCGCCAGCACGGTCGGCTCCATCGCATGCATGCGGAAGAAGAACGACGTCACCACGCCGAAATTGCCGCCGCCGCCGCGGATCGCCCAGAACAGATTGCTGTTCTCGTTGCCGTTGACGCGCAGGAGCTTGCCGTCGGCCGTGACCAGGTCGGCGCCGATCAGGCTGTCGACCGTCATGCCGAACTTCCGCGTGGTCCAGCCGAAGCCGCCGCCGAGCGTCAGCCCCGCGACGCCGGTCGTCGAGTTGACGCCGGTCGGCACCACATGGCCGAAGGCCGTCGTCTCCTTGTCGAGATCGCCCAGCGTCGCGCCGGGCTCGACCCGGACGCGCTTGGCGGACGGATCGACCTGAACCGACTTCATGAGCGACAGGTCGAGCATCAGCCCGCCGTCGCAGACCGCGTTGCCGGCGATGTTGTGGCCGCCGCCCCTGACCGCGAGCAGCGCGTTCTGCTCGGCTGCGAAGCGGACCGTCCGGATCACGTCGGCGGCGCCCATCGCCCGCACGATCATGGCGGGACGCCGGTCGATCATGGCGTTCCAGAGGCTGCGCGCCTCTTCGTAGCCCGGGTCGCCGGGGAGGCAGACGGGGCCGCGCAGCGACCGGCGCAGCGCGTCGGCCGCCTCGGCGGCGACGGTGATGGTGTCGTTGGAGAGCGATTTCAGATGGATCGTGGTCATCGCGCACCTCCCTCTACGGGTTCGAGAGCGCTGCCCGGGACCCTGCCGGGCCGCGAGTTCCCGCGACCGGCAGTCGTCTGGCTCAATGCTGCGCGCAAAGGGCCGGCGATAACAAGCCCGTTCGTCGGACCTCGATACACGGCATCGGACAGCGGCCCGGCCCCGTCATGCGCGCGTCAGCGAAGCCGGATGGGGCTCCCTCGCCCGGGCCAGAGCCGCGGGGCGGCGAGCCCGGCGAGGATGACGAGGAGCGCCAGCAGCGCGTTCGGGCTCGGCTGCTCGCCCAGCAGCGCCACGCCCCAGACCACGCCGACCGGCGGCACCAGGAAGTTGTTGAAGGCGGCGAACCCGGCGCCGGCGCGCGCGACCACGGCGAAAAGCAGCACGTAGCCCAGCGCCGTCGACACGATGCCGAGCAGCAGGACGGCGAACAGCGACAGCGCCGAAGGCTCGAGCCGCCAGGGCTGGTCGACGATCGCGGCCGCCGGCACGGCGATGACGGCGGCGGCGAGCAGCATCCCGATCGAGACGATGTCGGCCGAAAGCCCGCCCAGCCGACGCGCGACGATGGTGTTGCCCGCATAGCAGAACGCCGCCGCCAGCACCGCGATCTGTGCCACCAGCTCGTGGCCCAGGCCGGCCAGCGCGCTCGGCCCCACCAGCAGGACGATGCCGACCGCGCCCAGCGCAACGCCGACGATCTTCCCGGCGGTCAGCTTCTCGTCGTGCTGGAAGATGTGGGCGAGCAGGAGCGCGCCGATCGGCACGAAGGACATGAGGATGGCGGCGAGCCCGCTGTCGATCCGCGTCTCGCCCCAGGAGATGAGGGCGAAGGGCAGCACCGTGCCCAGCGTGCCCATGGCGAAGAGCTTGCCCCAGCTGCCCGCGTCGCGCGGCAGCTTGGCGCCGCGCCACCAGGCGAGCAGCCCGAGCGCCGCCGCGCCGATCACGATGCGGCCCGCCACGACGCTGAGCGGCGGAATGGTGGCGACGGCGATCTTGATCAGCAGGAACGACCCGCCCCAGGTCAGGCCGAGCAGGATCAGCAGCAGGTAGTCGCCGCGGCCGGGGCGCAGCTGTGGGAGCGTGGCGGGCATGGGGTGGCTTACCGGTGGTGCAGGCGTGGCGCATCCTGCCTGCAGAGTCGGCCGGCGGTAAACCCTCCGATCGGCCTGTGCCGGCAGCCGGCCTATCCGGAACCCGGGCGGCGGCGCATGCGTTCGACTGAGGACCTGCGGAGTCCCGCGAGGCAGGAGGCCGACGTGGCAGAAGAAGAACCGATCCAGACCCGCTTTCTCCGCCGCCGGCTGGAGACGCTCGACGGCCAGCTGGCGACGGCGCGCGAGCGGCTGCACGGCGGCACGCCGGAGGCGCAAGTCGACGCGCGCGGCGACATGGAGGTGCTGGCGCGGCGCCGCGCCGCGCAAGCCGCGCGCCAGGCCGGGGTCGAGGCCGAGGCGGGCGGCGGCGGCGCGGTCGGCCGCGGGCAGGGCGAGTTCGCCCCGGGC
>DAIMFL010000062.1:11713-19358 GCA_036724615.1 Alphaproteobacteria bacterium
GACCGGACCGGACGCAGGTCATAGCACCATCCGCTACCGGTTGCCTCGGGCGCCGTCAATGGTGCCTTGAGTTACGGCGGCCGTTGCCTCAGTATTAAGCAACTTTCGATTGTATACTCGGAGGAACGGCTGCTTCCTCGGAGCCTCTAGCACGACCGATCTAATATCTGAATCAGCCGTGCGGCGCGAATCGGCAGCCGACGCGAAGGTGACGTCGAGCGACGACAGAATGACAACCTTATCCGCCGTCGCTCCAGAGATGCGCGCGCTGATCGGGGAGCGGCTCGACGCGATCGAGCGAGAGCATGATATCCGCGTGCTCTTGGCGGTGGAATCCGGAAGCCGCGCCTGGGGCTTTCCGTCACCCGACAGCGACTACGACGTGCGGTTCGTCTATGTGCATCGGCTGGAGTGGTACCTTTCGGTGGAGCGACGCCGCGACGTAATCGAGTACCCGCTGATGGACGAGCTCGATGTCGCCGGCTGGGAACTCAGGAAGGCGCTCAACCTGCTGCTGAAGCCGAACCCGGTGCTGTTGGAATGGTTGCACTCCCCGATCGTCTATCGTGCCGACGCAGAGGCGATGGCGCGGCTGGCTACGCTGGCCGAGCGCACCGCGTTCCAGCGGCCATCGACCTGGCACTACCTGCATCTCGCCGAGTCGCAGTATCGCCGTTTCTTGCACGGGCGCGCCGAGGTGCCGCTCAAGAAGTACTTCTATGTGCTTCGGCCGGCCCTGGCCTTGAGATGGCTGCGGCTCAATCCTGGACGCCCCGTTCCGGTGGCGCTCTCCGAGCTGCGGGCGGCAGTGCCGATGCCGTCTGCGGTAACGATGTTCCTGGACGATCTCCTGGCACGAAAGGCGGTGGCGAAAGAACTCGGATCGTCCCCGAGAATCCCCGAGCTCGACGCGCTGATCGATACCGAGCTCGAATCGGCACGCCCACATTCTGCAGCGGTGATTCAGCCCGCCGATCTGCTCGACGATGCCAACGCACTGTTCCGTGAGTTGGTCGTGGCCGGGAGCTGAACTCTCCCGACCGGATCGCTACTACGCGCCCGAGATCCGGCCGTCCCCGCTGCTCCGCTTGGGTGCGCCTACAGCGCCATGGCGAGCTTGCGCGCTTCGTAGAACGCCATGGCGGCCGTGCGCGCCGAGACCGCGTCGCCGATCGTGTGGGTCTCGATCCCGCTCCCCGCAAGCGCGCCGGCAAGCCTCTCCTCCGGCGTGTTGGTGAGGGCGAGCACGAGGGAATCGAACTCCCGCTCCTCGCGGTCCATGGTGTAGAGGTTGAGGAGGGTGGCCGTGTTGCCCTCCCATTTCTCCACCGCCGTCGCCAGCACCACCTCGACGCCGAACTTCGCCAGGCGCTCGCGCGTGGTCTCGCCGGTGTGCGAGAGATCGAGCGCGCCGGCCGCCTTTTCCGACGGCGTCACGATCGTCACCTGATGGCGCTGCTGCGCCAGGTGCAGCGCCGTGCCCGTCGCCGGCCACCAGCCGTTGATGTCGTCGAGGAGGAGCACGCGCGTGCCCGGCACGACGCTGCCGTCGAGCACGTCGTGCACCGTGCACACGTTCTCCTGCTCGGCGCCGGGCAGGCGGTCGATATGCGGGAAGCTGCGCTGGAAGCCCGAGCGCGTCGGCTGCGAGCCGGTGCACAGCACCACCGCGTCGGCACGGTAGGAGGCAATGTCCTCCGGCTTCACCTCGGTGCGGAGCTCGACCTTCACCTGAAGTTTGGTGAGCTGGGTCTGGTACCAGGTGAGGAGGCCGCCGATCTCGCCCCGCTCCGGCTGGCCGGCGGCGAGCCGGAACTGCCCGCCCAGCTCGCTTTGGCGCTCGACCAGCGTCACCCGGTGGCCGCGCGCGGCGGCGAGTCGCGCGGTCTCGAGCCCCGCCGGGCCGCCGCCCACCACCAGCACGTGCTTCGGGCGGGCCGCGGCCGGCGCGGAATCGCCGTCCCATTCATGCTCGCGCGCGACCGACGGGTTGACCAGGCAGGACACCCAGTAGTCGCGGAAGCGCCGGCCGATGCAGAGCTGGTTGCAGGAGATGCAGGGGCGGATGTCCTCCGGCCGCCCCTCCTTCGCCTTGGTCGCGAGATGCGGATCGGCGATCTGGCCGCGCACGATGGAGACCAGGTCGGCCATGCCCTCGGAGAGCACCTTCTCGGCATTGGCCGGGGTCTTGACCCGCGCCTCGGTCGTCACCTTCGCGTGGCGCACCACCTCCTTGAGCTTCGCCGCGTCGGGCGCACCGAGCATCATGTTGAAGTGGAACGACGGCACGATCTTGAAGGACTGGTTGAGATAATGCCCGGTGCCGCAGGAGAAATAGTCGACCAGGCCGCGCGCGTCGAGATAGGCGACGATCTCCTGCTTGTCGGCCAGGGTGAGCCCGCCGGGATAGGGCTCGGCGCCCGACACGGTCATGCCGATGACGAAGTCCTCGCCCGCCATGGCGCGGATGCGGCGGCAGATCTCCACTGAGAAGCGCAGCCGGTTCTCGAGGCTGCCGCCCCAGCGGTCGTCGCGCCGGTTGGTGATGGGCGACCAGAACTGGTCGACCAGGCAGCCATAGCCGGCGAAGATGTCGACGCCGTCGAATCCGGCCTCACGGTCCCGCCGCGCCGCCTGGACGAAGCCTTCGATCAGCTCCTCGATCTCCGCCTCGGTCACCGCATGGCTGCCCCATTGGTCATGGAGCGACGGCAGGCCGGAGGGCGACCAGTACGGCTCCCAGGAGTTGTCCTGATCGCCGTGCTGCCCGACGTGATAGATCTGGTGGACCATCACCGTGCCGTGGCGGTGGCACTCGTCGGTGATGCGGCGGAAATGCGGGATGACCGCGTCGTTCTGCGCCAGGAAATTGCCGCGGATGAGGACGCCCGTGCGATGCGCCGGCGCCGGCTCCACCACGATCATCGCCGCCCCGCCGCGCGCCCGCTCGCGGTAATAGCCGAAATGCCGGTCGCCCGGCAGCCCCTCGTAGCTCATGTTGACCGTATGCGCGCCGAACACGATGCGGTTCTTGAGCTCCAGATGGCGGAGCTTCAGCGGCGTGAACAGCGTCGGAAACTGCGTGGCCATACGTGCGACTCTCCGTTCCATTTGCCTTTGTGTGAGCCGACCCGGCTACACAGCCTGTGCGAGGCGCTCCCTGCGGACTTCGAAGGGCATGACGGTCGTCAACGCCGTGATCGCCACGACGAAGGTCGCGAACGCCAAGTAGGAAATCAGCACGGCGACAAGGTCTCCGCTGTCATTTGGCGCCACGAGGGTCCAGAGGACGATTGCAAGCGCCCACACGACAACCGCTGTGACCAGCGAAATGGTGCATACGAGAGCCACGTTTCGCCAACGGATTGTGAGCTCCTCGCCTTGCGCGTAGGCACGGGTGGCCTGTACGCCGCGCCACCCGATCCAGACTACGACAAGCGCCAATACCACGTTCCGACCGCCCTCCGTCAGGCCGAATCGGGCGGCGACCGTCACGGCTGCCATAAGAAGGGCGTAGGCGAAAAGCGCAACGGCCAGGAATCGGCTCTTCCGACGATACAGAAAGTATCCCGCTGCGGCGCAACCAATCGGGTCGAGGATGAGCTCGGTTACCGGCGCACCATTGAACGCCACGGCAACCACGAGCAGGCTGTGCACGCCTGCAAATATGTACCAGGCTCTGGACAGCCGCCTGATCGTCTCGTCCACCGTGTCCGGAGTTATTGCCCGAAGCCACGGGTCCGATCGCAGCCACTCCCCCACCTTCCCCAAGATCCAGCCCCCATCCGATCCGGCACGCCTCCAATGAAGTCGGCCTGCGCCGGTTCAACTCGCAGCCGAGAATTGCTTGTCGGCAAGGCTAGTTGTAGATGAGCCAGTCTGTCGAGAAGCACGTCCTCTTGGACAGCCGGCAGGACAACACCTATCATCTTCGGCTCAGAACGCGGCAGCCGCCGTTCAAGCCCGAGGTGTCCCTATGTCCCTGCAGACCGTCTCCCGGATCGAAGCCGAGGCGCGCGACCCGCATCGGCAGGAGCGCATCGACCTCGCCGCGGCGTTCCGCTGGACGGCCCGGCTCGGCATGCACGAATCGGTCGCCAATCATTTCAGCCTGGCGGTGAGCGACGACGGGGCGAAATTCCTGATCAACCCGAACGGCCGGCATTTCTCCCGCATCCGGGCGAGCGAGCTCCTGCTGCTCGATGCCCACGACCCCGACACCATGAACCGGCCCGGCGCGCCGGACCCGACCGCCTGGGCCATTCACGGCGCGCTCCACCGCAAGGTGCCGCAGGCGCGCTGCGTGCTGCACGTGCATTCGAAATACGCGACCGTGCTGGCTTCGTTGAAGGACAGCCGCATCCTGCCGGTCGACCAGAACACCATGCGCTTCTTCGGCCGGCACGCGATCGACGACGGCTTCGACGGGATGGGGCTCGGCGAGGAGGCGGAGCGCATGGTCGACCGGATCGGCGACAAGCCGGTGCTCATCATGGGCAATCACGGGGTGCTGGTGACCGGCACCACGGTCGCCCGGGCCTTCGACGAGCTCTATTACCTGGAGCGCGCCTGCGAGACCCTGGTCACCGCCTACATGACGGGCAAGGAGCTGCGCGTCGCCTCCGACGCGGTCGCCGCCAAGACGGCGCGGCAATGGGTGGAGTATCCGGACTTCGGCGAACACCATTTCGCCGAGCTGAAGGCGATCCTCGACGAGGAGGAGCCGGACTACCGGAGCTGAAGCTTCGCCGCCGGCCAGCCGCAAGATCCCATGAGCATCGCGACCGAAGGCCAGACGGGTCATCGCCGGGCGCGCCGGCGCCCGGGCGCGGCGGCCGGCGCGTCCGTTCCGCCGGCGGCGCCCTGGCAGTGGCGCAACCCCTTCCCGCCGATCGAGCTGTTCTCCGCCGACCGCATCGAGGCGATCCACGAGGCCTCGCTCACGCTGCTGGAGGAGATCGGCCTCAGGATCCTGCATGCCGAGGCGCGACGGCTGTACCGCGCCGCCGGCGCCGCGGTGGACGAAGCCGACGCCCGCGTCCGCTTCGACCGCGGCCTGGTGATGGAAGTCGTGGGACGCGCGCCGGCCGTCGTGCGGCTGCATGCCCGCAACCCGGCCCACGACGTGGAGGTCGGCGGCAACGCCGTCGCCGTCACGACAGTCGGCGGGCCGCCCAACTGCTCCGACCTGGAGCGCGGTCGGCGGCCAGGCACGCTGGGCGATTTCGCCGACTTCATGCGCCTGGCGCAAAGCTTCGACGTCATCCACGTGCTCAACCAGGCGGTGGAGCCGCTCGACGTCGAGCTGCGCTTCCGCCATCTCGAGACGACGCGCACCCAGATCACCCTGTCCGACAAGGTGCCGTTCGTCTTTTCCCGCGGCGCCGGGCAGGTCCGCGACGCGCTGGAGATGATCCGCATCGCGCGCGGCGTGACGGCCGAGGTCTTTGCCGAGCAGCCGAGCTGCGACACCGTCATCAACTCCAACTCGCCGCTGCAGCTCGACGAGGTGATGTGCCAGGGCATCATCGATTTCGCCCGGGCCGGACAGCTGATGATCCTGACGCCCTTCACCCTCGCCGGCGCCATGGCGCCGGTCACCGTCGCCGGCGCGCTGGTGCAGCAGAACGCCGAGGCGCTGGCCGGCATCGCGCTGGCGCAGATCGTGCGGCCGGGCACGCCGGTCGGCTATGGCGGGTTCACCTCGAACGTCGACATGCGCTCCGGCGCGCCGGCCTTCGGCACGCCGGAATACGTGCAGGCCTGCTTCGCCACCGGCCAGCTCGCCCGGCGCTATCGCCTGCCCTGGCGCTCGTCCAATGCCAACGCCTCGAACGCGCCGGATGCCCAGTCGGTCTACGAATCGCAGATGTCGCTCTGGGGCGCGCTGATGGGCGGCTGCAACTTCCTGATCCACGGCGCCGGCTGGCTCGAAGGCGGGCTCACCGCCTCGTTCGAGAAGTTCGTCATCGACGTGGAGATGCTGCGCATGTTCCGGGCGCTGTTCCAGCCGGTGCCCTGCGACGACGCGGCGCTCGCCCTGGACGCGGTGCGCGAGGTCGGGCCAGGCGGGCATTATTTCGGCGCGGCGCATACCCTGGCACGCTACGGGACCGCCTTCTATTCGCCGGTCCTGTCGGACTGGCGCAATTACGAGACCTGGAAGGACGCTGGCGCGGTCGATGCGACCCGCCGCGCCCACGCGCTCTATAAGCGCTCCCTCGCCGAGTTCGAGCCGCCGCCGCTCGATCCGGCAATCAAGGACGAGCTCGACGCCTTCGTCGCCAGGCGACGGGCGGAAGGCGGCGCCGCGCCGGGCGACTGAGACCCCGCGATTCACGGGTGGCGGGACGGATCCGTTTCCGGCACACTCGACACGCGAACCGGCAAGCCGCCGGGACGAACCAACCGCCGGACGAGAGAGCGGGTGACGATGCGTGCGATGTGGGGGGCCGCCGCCGTGCTGGCGGCATTGCTTCTTGTCGGGGGCCGGCCGGAGGCCCGCGCGGAGTCGGGCGAGGTAGACTGCGGCACCCTGAAGGAGATCGCGATCGGCAATCCCGAAAGCTATGACAGCATCGTCTGCATCGCCGACCAGTTTCATGGCCGCAGCGCGGGAGCCTATGACGGGAATGTCGGCGGCCGGGTGGAGGTGATCGTCGCCTATAACCGCGCCTCCTTCGGGCTGATCCAGTTCGTCTCGACGGACCGGCGAAGCTTCATCCAGGCCCAACCTCTGCGCGAGTACATCGAAGGGTCCATGTCGTCGCTCGGGCCGCGCAACTGGGGTGCCGAGCGGCGGCATGCCCGCTTCGCGGTGGCCGACGTGCAGGCGAAGGTGACGGACGACTCGCCCTATCTGGACTGCGTCGCGTTCGTCAGCTGGATGCGACCGGCCGGCGGCGGTCCCGGCTACAAGGAGGCGGTGAGCGGCCTCTATTGCGCCATGGATCTGCTGAAGCCGACCGAGGCGGAGGTGGCGGAGTTCCTGGACGGGCTGGAATTCTGAACCGCCGAGCGCCCTTTACCCGCCGCCGGCCTATCCCCATATCCGGCTCGCATTCCGCGCCGGCACCGGTGTAGTCTCCGCCGCCCCGCAAGTCCGCCGGCCGCCTGCGGATTGCTTTTGCCCGCCGATGTGGTCTCCATCAATGGCTACCGAGTACAAAGCTGGACCGTTGTGACATTGTCGGCGATATGATATCACATATGATGTGAGATTTGTCCTTGATATCGACGTCGTTGTGGCGGCGATGCGCAGTCCGCTGGGCGGGTCAGCGGCACTGTTGCTGGAGGCATTGGAAGGCAGGATCACACTTGTCCTCAGTGTTCCGCTCGCAGTCGAGTACGAGGCGACTTGTTCTTCGGCCGAGCATAGGTTGGCCGCCGGTCTGAGCGACGCTGAAGTCGATGTATTCTTGAACGCGGTGATCGCCTTGGCCGAACCTGCGGAAAGTCACTTCCTGTGGCGGCCGCGATTGCGTGATCCGGCGGACGAGATGGTGCTGGAAGCCGCTGTCAATGGTCGCGCTGACGCGATCGTGACGTTCAACCATCGTGATTATTCGAATGCTCCGTCCGAGTTCGGTACCGAAGTGATGCGACCGGCAGAAGCACTGGCGAGGATACGACGATGACCAATGTC
>DAIMFL010000063.1:0-19176 GCA_036724615.1 Alphaproteobacteria bacterium
GAGCCGGGTCGACATCCCCGCGGTGGTCGCGGGCGTCTGGACCCGCGAAACCGAGTTCGCGACGGCGAAGGTCGCGACCCTCGCGGACGCGAGCCAGAGGCGCGCCCCATCGCCCGTTGCCGCCGACCAGGCGGAGCTGCGCAAGGCGGCCTAAGCGCGGCGCTCAGCGCTTGCGTGCCGCCGAGCGAGGTCGAGCGGTCTTCCGCTTCGCGCTGGTTCTCGCCTTCGTCTTGGCCTTGGCTTTCGTCTTCGCCTTGGCTTTCGTCTTCGGGCGCGCCTTGACCTTGCTCTTCGGGCGCGTCTTGCGCTTCGGGCGGCCCTTCACCTTGCGCTTCGGCCGCGTCTTCGGCTTCGCCTCGGTCGGCCTCGGATAGAGCGTCGCCACGAAGCTGGAATCGAGCGCGCTGATGTCGCGACCGCCGAGGATCGGCTGACCGGACTTCGTCAGGAAGCCCGGGATCTGGTAGCACATGATCGACTTCGGATCGGGCTCGCTGGTGCCGATCAGCGACTGCTCCTCGAGCGGCGTCAGCACCTGGCGGATCACCTCCTGCTCGGTCCAGCCCTGAGTTCGCATGAAATACTCGATCGCCTTGCGCCGGTCGATCTTGGCCACCAGGGCCTTGCGCATGTGCTCGTGCGGGAAGCCGAGCGTGTGCCCGGTCTCGTGCCGGACCACGCGCACGAACTCCGACTCCGGCGTGTTCATCGTGAAGCCTTCCAGGTTCATCGTCGGCTGGTCCGGATCGATGAGCCTGACGTCCGTCCCGACATAGGACCAGTACCCGCCGTCGCGCCCGCCCTCGCGCGCGATGCGGACCTGCGGCTCGGAGCGCGATTCCGTGAAGGCGACGTTCGCCGTCTCGGCCCAGGCATTCATGTGCTCCAGGATGCGTTGACGCAGATCGCGCGGCGGGCCGTCCAGGAAGCCGACGGTAAGCTTGACGCCCTTCGCGCCCCAGTACTTCGTCGTGAGCACGGCGATCGACAGCGGCCTCGGCGTGAATCCGGGCATGACCTGCGCCAGGCGCTCGACGGGCGGGTGGTTGACGGGATTGATGTCGCGGGCGACGCGCGCCGCCTCGACCAGGCGGTTGCGCGGCAGCGACTTCGGCGTGCAGGTGATCGGCTGTGCCTTCATGAGGGCCCCTTCCGGGCATGTCGCCCGAGCGAGAACGCCGCAGCTGTGAGCCGCCGAAAACCGATCCAGGACTTCTCCCCTAGGACGAGCATCGCCCAAGCACCGACGCGAGGCAACCCGCGCCGCCCAGGTGGGCCTTGCAGCGAAGGCAGCGACCGGACAGTCCGTGGGTGAAGCAGACGGAATTCAGATCGACGCAGCGGCCATGCCCAATCGTCGGCTATGGGCCGGTCAGTCCCACCAGCCGCGCCAGGCCGGCCAGGCGCGGATCAGCTCGGCCATGATCAGATAGCCCTCCGCCGTTGGATGCACCCCGTCGCCGGCCGTCACCGCGGGATCCCAGGCCGGCGTATCGCCGAGCGCGCTGAACAGGTCCAGATAGGGGACGTCCACACGCGCGGCGACCTTGGCATAGAGATCATTGAGCGGCGCGATCCGCTCGTTGGCGAATTCGTAGGCGACGCCCGGGCCGGGGGAGATCACCGCCCCGGCCGCGGCGACCGGCGCCGGGCCGATCCAGAGAGTGGGCAGCCAGGCGCGGGCCGCGTCGAGCATGGTCTGGGCGACGGCGATCGAGCGCTCCGGCTTCACCCGCAGCCCCTTGCCGCGCTCGACCGCGGCGTCGTTGACGCCGAAGGCGAAGACCAGCGCGCCGTCGACATGGGCCGGCAGCCGCGCGCGGCATTCGGCTTCCCAGCGCGCCGCCAGATGCTCGCTGGTGTCGGCGCGGACGCCGAGATTGTAGACGGTGACGTCGTGGCCGGCGGCATGCTCGTGCGCCGCGAGCCGACCGGGCCAGCCGAGGAAGCGGTCGTCTCCCGTCCCTGCGGTGATGCTGTCGCCGACGAAGCAGATCCTGAGGCGGCGGGTCATGTCGAGCTGCTCCGGACGAGGGTGGCGAGGCGGTCGAGGCAGGCGGCGCGGTCGGCGCGAAAATCGCCGTCGGCCCACCAGGCCTCCACCTCGTCCATGAGCCTGCCGACGCGCGGCCCGGGCGCAAGCCCGAGGTCGAGCGCGTCGCGGCCGCGCAAAGGGAAGGCGGGGATGTCCTGCGCCGCGAAGCCGAGAAGGTCGATCCAGTCCTGGGCCCTGCGGCAGGATGCTGCGGGACCACTCAGCGCGTCCGCCCAGGCATAGAGCGCCGCATCGCGGAATCGCTCGGCGCGCAGGCGGTAGAGGAGCCGGCGCCGCGCCACGCCGTCCGAATCGGCGACCGGCCAGGGTCCGCCGGCCATCGCCACCAGCCGGTCGCGCTCGGCATTGGACAGCCTGAGCCGCTCCGCCACGGCTTCGGCCGCGGCGGCTCCCCCGTCGAGGAGCGCCGCGAGCCGCCGGATCGGATCGCGCTCCGGCACGAGATGGCCGTGCGCCGCCGCCTCGGCCTGCACCATGGCGGCAAGGCGCGCGACGTTCGTTCCCTCCGCCAGGAAATGCACGAGCACGCCCTGGTCGCGCATCAGGGCGACGATCGGCGCCGGATCCGGCGCGGCGAGAAGCTTCAGCGTCTCCACGCGGACGCGTTCGCCCGACAGGGTGGGCAGCAGCGGCGCCAGCTCGCGGGTCGCGGCCAGCGCCTCCGCATCGGGCGGGGGCTTGCCGTAATGCGCGTAGAAGCGGAAGAATCGCAGCAGGCGCAGCACGTCCTCGCGGATCCGCGTCGCCGCGTCCCCGACGAACCGCACGCGGCCCGCATCGAGATCGGCGAGCCCGCCGAACGGATCGAACAGCCGCCCGTCCGGTGCACAGGACAGCGCGTTCATGGTGAGGTCGCGCCGCGCGGCGTCGGCGATCCAGTCGTCCGTGAATTCGACCCGCGCATGGCGGCCGAAGGTCTCCACGTCGCGCCGCAGGGTGGTGACCTCGAAATGGCTGGAGCCGACCACGGCGGTCACCGTGCCGTGCTCGAGCCCGGTCGGAATCGCCGCGATCCGCGCGCGGTCGAGCAGCGCCATCACCCGCTCCGGCGGATCATGGGTCGCGATGTCGACGTCCTGCACCGGCCGGCCGATCACCGCGTCGCGCACGCAGCCCCCGACGAAGCGCACCTCCGCGCCGTCCGCGCCGAGGGCGGCAATGACCGCCCTCGTCTCGGGCGCGGTCATCCAGGGCTGAGGATCGAGGCGCCCGACAGGCTTCATGGGATCGGCGACGCGGGATCAGTTGAGGCGGCCGGGCTGGATCTTACCATCGATGAGCTGCGCCGGCTCGTAGTGGCTGCCCGGCGGCGCCCCGCCGATCAGGGCGAAGGCGGTGAGCGACACCACGAGCAGCACCACGCCGGCGACGGCGAGCCAGGTCCAGGGGACGTCGGGCGCCGGCGCATTCGCGGCCGCGCCCTGCCGGCGGCGGATCACCGTGAGATAGAGGAAATAGGCCGCGGTCGGCAGAAGCAGCGGCACGACGATCTGGAGGACCTGTCTCATGGCGCCGCGGCAAGCGTCGCCACGCCGCTCGACGGATGGTCGCCGGTCCACAACAGCTCGGACAGGTTGACGAGCATGCCGGCCGTGGCGCCCCAGATGTAATAGTCGTTCCAGGGCATGGCGTAGAAGAAGCGCTCGGCTCCCGCATAGATCCGGCTTTCGCGCCGGCGGTTCGCCGGATCGATGAGGAAGCTCAGCGGCACCTCGAAGACCTCGGCCACCTCGAAGGGATCTGGCACCGGGTCGAAGTCCGGGCGCACCAGACCGACCACCGGGATCACCTCGAAGCCGGTGCGCGTCAGATAGGTGTCGAGCCGGCCCACCAGCCGGACGCGGTCGCGCGGCAGCCCGACCTCCTCCTGCGCCTCGCGCAGGGCGGCGTCCTCCGGGCCGACGTCGCCGGGATCGATCATGCCGCCGGGAAAGCTGATCTGGCCGGCATGAGCGCGGAGATGCACGGTGCGCCGGGTGAGGAGGACGCGGACCGATTCCGGCCGCGCGATCAGCGGAACCAGGACGGCGGCGGCGCGCAGCGGACCGTCCGGCCGCAGCTCGGGGTTGAGATCGTGGTCGCCCCGGATCCGCACCGGATCGGCCGGGCCGGTGGGCGATCTGCGCCGGCCGGGCGGCGGCGCCGCGGCGAACCGGGCGACGATGTCCTCCGGCGTCAACTCCCGTCCTCCAGCGCCCCCAGGGTGAAGAACTGTTCCTTGCTCCATACGCCGTACTGCGCGGTGCCGTTCTCGACACGCTCCTCCCCGAGTTCCACCAGCTGATAGTAGACCGCCCGGGTGAGCCGCGCCTCGAGTCCGTCCCGCACCAGGATATAGGGGCTGGGCTCTCCAGTTTCAGGATCATGGGCGACCCGGATCGGGTGCTCGCGATCCGCCGTCACGAAATCGTCCAGATTGGTGCGGAAGGTGAGCGCCTGGCCCGACCCGGTCCCCTCCTGGACGAGTTCCACGGCGGTGAAGGGGGCGTCCTCGACCGCGATGCGGCCGCGCTCCAACGGGGTCACCAGCCAGTAGGAACCGTCGGGCTCGCGCCTCAGCACGGTGGAGAACAGCTTGACCAGCGGCTTTCGCCCGATCGGCGAGCCCAGATAGAACCAGGTGCCGTCTCGAGCGATGCGCATGTCGAGATCGCCGCAGAATGGCAATGCGGGTCCGGAGGCATCAGATTGTGATTGGTTGGCCCCGCCGCGGGGACCTATCTTGTCCGGAGGCGTCTGCGGCATCTGTCGCGGGTCCTCGCTCGTTTCACTCGTTCTCCGAGGCGCCGGCCGCGGCCTGCCCATCACCCCCGCGAGAGCAGCCGTCGACACGAGCAGCCGTCAACCACCAGTGTAGGGAGATGCCGGCGTGAAGACCACCGACACCCTCACCAGCGCAGGCGAGACCGGTCTGCCGGCGGCCGGCGACCTGGCGGCCGAGATCGAGGCGCTCGGCCACCGGCTGCGCGACGTGCGGCGGAGCATCGGCCGCGTGATCTTCGGCCAGCAGACGACGATCGACCAGACTCTCATCACCCTGCTGGCCGGCGGGCATGTCCTGCTGATCGGCGTTCCCGGCCTCGCCAAGACCCGCCTGGTGGAGACGCTGGGCACGGTGCTCGGCCTCGACGACCGGCGCGTGCAGTGCACCCCCGACCTGATGCCCGCGGACATCCTGGGCTCCGAGGTGCGCGAGGAATCGGACTCCGGCCGGCGCTCGTTCAGGTTCATTCCCGGCCCCGTATTCTGCCAGCTGTTGATGGCGGACGAGATCAACCGGGCGAGTCCGCGCACGCAATCCGCCCTGCTGCAGGCGATGCAGGAGCGGCGCGTGTCGGTGGCCGGCCATCCCCACGACCTGCCGCGGCCGTTCCACGTGCTCGCCACGCAGAACCCGCTGGAGCAGGAAGGCACCTATCCGCTGCCCGAGGCGCAGCTCGACCGTTTCCTGATGCAGATCGACGTCGACTATCCGGACATCGACGCCGAGCGGCAGATGCTGATCGCGACGACGGGCGTCGACGAGGACAGGCCGGTGCAGGTGATGACCGCGGAGGATCTGATCGCCGCGCAGCATCTGGTCCGGCGCGTGCCGGTGGGCGAGAGCGTGGTCGAGGTGATCCTGGCGCTGGTGCGCGCCGGACGGCCGGACTCGAGCGATATCGACGAGGTCGGGCGGCACGTCGCGTGGGGTCCCGGACCGCGGGCGAGCCAGGCGCTGATGCTGGCCGCCCGGGCGCGCGCCGTGCTCGACGGCCGCTTCGCGCCGTCGATCGACGACGTGCTGGCGCTCGCCCATCCGGTGCTGCGGCATCGCATGGCCCTCAATTTCGCCGCGCGTGCCGACGGCATCACGCTCGACGAGGTGATCGACAGGCTGTGCACGCCCTTCGCCTGATCGGCCGGACCTGCGCGAAAGGATCGCGCGCATGAAAGGCGCCGCGCTTCGCCGCCTGCGGGCCGAACAGCTCGCGGCGACGCTGCCGCCCCTGCTGGTCGCGGCCGAGCGGATCGCCGCCACCGTGCAGCAGGGCGTGCACGGCCGGCGCAGGGTCGGCACCGGGGAGACCTTCTGGCAGTTCCGCCGCTATCAGGCGGGCGACAGCCCGCAGCGCATCGACTGGCGGCAGTCCGCCAAGGCCGATCCGGTGTTCGTCCGCGAGATGGAATGGGCCGCGGCACAGAGCGTCTGGCTCTGGCGCGACGCGTCCCCGTCCATGCGCTGGCGCTCCCGCGAGTCCTGGCCGGAGAAGCTTCTTCAGGCCGACCTCTTGACCCTGGCGCTCGCCGTGCTGCTGGTGCGCGGCGGCGAGCGGGTGGCGCTCCTCGGCAGCGGCCAGCTGCCGGGCCAGAGCACGGCGACGCTGGAGCGCATGGCCGTGCTGCTGCAGCGGGACGCGGAGACCGATGGCGCGGATCACCCCGGCCTGCCCGCGGACGAGCCGCTGCCGCGCCATGCCCAGGTCGTCTTCGTGGGCGACTTCCTCTCCCCTTTGCCGGAGGTGGAGGCGGCGCTGCGCCGCTTCGCCGAGCGCGGCATACGCGGCCACCTGCTGCAGCTGCTCGACCCGGCCGAGGAAACCCTGCCCTTCGCCGGACGGGTCCGTTTCGAGGGGCTGGAAGGCGAAGGCCACAAGCTGCTGCCGCGGGTGGAGTCGGTGCGCGACGCCTATGTCGGGCGGATCAGCGCGCATCACGAGGGGCTCGCCGCCCTCGCCCGCGCGCTCGGCTGGGGCTTCACCTCGGCCCGGACCGACCGGCCGCCGCAGACGGCGCTGCTCGCGCTCTATATGCGCATTTCCGAAGCGGGCATGCGGTGAAGGGCGGAGCCGCGCCATGCTGACCCTCGGCAGCCTGTCCTTCCTGAGCCCGTGGCTGCTCGCCGCGCTCGCCGTGCTGCCGGTGCTGTGGTGGCTGCTGCGGCTGATCCCGCCGGCGCCGCGGCGCCAGACCTTTCCGGCGATCCGCCTGCTCCTCGACCTCATGCCGCGCGAGGAGACGCCGGAGCGCACGCCGCCCTGGCTGCTGGCGCTGCGCCTGCTGCTCGCCGCGCTGATCATTCTCGCCCTGGCCCGGCCCATTCTCGATGCGCCGCCGCAGCTCTCGGCCGACGGTCCGCTCGTCCTCGTCGTCGACGACGGCTGGGCCGCCGCGCCGGACTGGTCGCAGCGCCTCGAAGCGCTCGAGGCGCTTGTCGACCAGGCCGAGCGGGAGAGCGTTCCCGTCGCGGTGCTGTCCACCGCCCCGCCGGCGGACGGCGATCCCATCGCCGCGAGCGACCTGATGCCGGCCGGCGACGCGCGCGGCCTGGTGCAGTCGATGCGGCCGAAGCCCTGGGCGAGCGACCGGGGCGCGGCGGCGGAGGCGCTGCGCGCCCTCGATATCGACGGCTACGCGAACATGTTCTGGCTGGCCGACGGGCTGGCCGGCGACGCCGACGCCGACCGCGACTTCGTCGCCGAGCTGCAGCGGCGGGGCCGGCTCACGGTCCTGGCCGAGGCGGAGGAATCGCTGCCGCTGCTGCAGCTGCCGCCCGCCACCCAGGCCGATGCGCTGGTGCTGCGGCTGGCGCGGGCAGGATCGGCGGGCGGACGCAGCGCCACGCTGCGCGCCACCGCAGAGGACGGGCGCACCCTCGCCGTGGAGCGCGTCGAGTTCGCGCCCGGCGAGCGCAGCGCCGAACAGGAGATCGAGCTGCCGATCGAGATCCGCAACCGGATCACCCGGATCTCCGTCGAAGGGCACGACTCCGCCGGCGCGACGGTGCTGCTCGACGAGCGCTGGCGGCAGCGCCCGGTCGGCATCGTCCCCGGCGGGCCGCAGCACGACGCGCAGCCCCTGCTCTCCGACCTCTACTATCTCGAGCGCGCGCTGGAGCCGGTGGGAGAGATCCGCGAAGGCGACGTTCTGCCGCTGCTGGAGCGCGAGCTCGCCGTGCTGGTGCTGGCGGATGTCGGTACGCTGACCGGGCCCGAGCGCGACCGGGTCGACAGCTGGGTCCGGGACGGCGGCGTGCTGCTGCGCTTCGCCGGGCCGCGGCTGGCGCAGAATGCCGACGCCCTGCTGCCGGTGCGGCTGCGCGCCGGCGACCGCGTGCTCGGCGGCGTGATGTCCTGGTCCGAGCCCGCGAAGCTGGCGCCCTTCCCGGCGGACGGACCGTTCCAGGGTCTGAAGGTGCCGAACGACGTCGTCGTGCAGCGCCAGGTCCTCGCCGAGCCGGATCCCGATCTCGGCCGGCGCACCTGGGCGCGGCTCGCCGACGGCACGCCGCTCGTCACCGGCGAGCGCCATGGGGACGGCTGGCTCGTTCTCGTCCACACCACGGCGAACGCCGACTGGTCGAACCTCGCCCTCTCCGGCCTGTTCGTCGAGATGCTGCAGCGGGTCGTCGGCCTGTCCCAGGGTGTCGCGGGGACCCGCGAGGTGGAGGGCGAGCGCCTGCTGCCGCCGTACCAGGTCCTGGACGGGTTCGGCCGGCTGGGCGAGCCCCCGGCGACGGCGGTGCCGGCGCCGCTCGAGGCGATCGCCGCCGGCCGCGCCGATCCGCGCCACCCGCCCGGCTTCTATGGCAGCGAGACGACGCGGATCGCGCTCAATCTCTCGGCGGGACTCGAGGAGATCAGACCATTGGGGCCGCTGCCGGGCGGCACCGTGCGCGAGCCACTGGCCCGGGCGGAGGCGTTCGACCTGATGCCGTGGCTGCTGGCCGCCGCCTTGCTGCTGCTGATCGTCGACCTGGCCGTCGCCTTGCTCCTGCGCGGGCTGTTCCCGGCGAAGATCTCCGGCCGCTGGAGCCGCGCCGGCGGAACGGCGGCGATGCTCGCGATCGCGCTTCCCGTCCTCGCCGGCGGATGGCCGGAGGCCGCAGCGCAGGAGCCCGGCAGCGACGAATTCGCCATAGCGGCGCTCGCCGACACGCGCCTCGCCTATGTGCGCACCGGCATGCCCGAGGTGGATGCCACGAGCCGCGCCGGGCTGCAGGGCCTGAGCCTCATCCTCAATCAGCGCACCTCGGTCGAGGCCCTGCCGCCGATGGGGGTCGACATCGAGACGGACGAGCTCGCCTTCTTCCCGCTGCTCTACTGGCCGGTCGCGCCGGAGCAGCCGATGCCCTCGCCCGGCGCGCTCAGCCGGGTCAACGAATACCTGCGAAACGGCGGCAGCGTTCTGTTCGACACGCGCGACCGCGGCATGCCCACCGGGCTCGGGGCCGCCTCCCCGGCCACCGATCGGCTGCGCGAGCTGGCGCGCGGCCTCGACGTGCCGCCGCTCGCCGTGGTGCCGCCCGATCACGTGCTCACCAAGTCGTTCTACCTGATGCAGGACTTCCCCGGGCGCTGGGCCGGCGGCGAGGTCTGGGTCGACGCGGAGGAGGACCGGGCCAATGACGGCGTGTCGTCGGTGATCATCGGCGGCAACGACTGGGCGGCGGCCTGGGCGATCGACGACTCCGGCAGGGCGCTCTTTCCGGTGGTGCCCGACGGCGAGCGCCAGCGCGAGATGGCCTATCGCTTCGGCGTCAACCTGGTGATGTACGTGCTGACCGGCAACTACAAGTCCGACCAGGTGCACGTGCCGGCCATACTGGAGCGGCTCGGGCAATGAACGGCCTCGACGCGCTGACGATCGATCTGGCGCCGCTCCTGCCCTGGCCCGCCGTCGCGGTCCTGGGCGGGCTTGCCGCCGTTCTCGTCCTCTATGCGCTGCTGCGCCGCGCCCGCGGCGCGGTCTGGCGCGCGATCGCCGCCGCCGTGCTGGTGACGGCGCTGCTCAATCCGTCGCTGATCGAGGAGCGCCGCGATCCCCTGACCGACGTCGCGGTGCTGCTGGTCGACGACTCGCCGAGCCAGCGCCTCGCCGGCCGGCAGGTGCAGACCGAGGACGCGCTCGCCGAGCTGCGCCGGGAGCTCGAGGCGCTGCCGGGACTCGAGACCCGCGTGGTGCGCGCCGCGCGCGAAGCCGACGACGAGGGCACGAAGCTGTTCGGCGATCTGACCGCGGCCCTCGCCGATGTCTCGGGCCGCCGCGTCGCCGGCGTGATCGCCCTCTCCGACGGCCAGGTGCATGACGTGCCGGGCTCGCTGCAGGAGCTCGGCTTCGACGCGCCGGTGCATCTGCTGCTCACCGGCCGCAGCGACGAGGGCGACCGGCGGCTCGCCGTGACCGAGGCGCCCAGCTATGGCCTGGTCGGCAAGGAGATCCGCCTGTCGCTCCGGGTGGACGACCTGCCGGAGGCGACACCCGGCTCGGCCGCCGTCCTCGAGGTGTCGCGGGACGGCCAGCGCCTGCCGCCCGTGCCCGTCGCCATCGGCGCGGACATGGAGCTGCCGCTGATGATCGAGCATGCCGGCCCGACCGTGTTCGAGCTGGAGGTGGAGGCCGGGCCGCAGGAGCTCAGCCTGCTCAACAACCGCGCGGTCGTCGTGGTGAACGGCGTGCGCGACCGGCTGCGCGTGCTGCTGGTCTCGGGCGAGCCTTATCCCGGCGAGCGCAGCTGGCGCAACCTGCTGAAGTCCGATCCGTCCGTCGATCTCGTGCACTTTACCATCCTGCGCCCGCCGGAGAAGCAGGACGGCACGCCGATCAACGAGCTGTCGCTGATCGCCTTCCCGATCCGCGAGCTGTTCGACCTCAAGCTCGACGAGTTCGACCTCATCATCTTCGACCGCTACCGGCGGCGCGGCGTGCTGCCGCGCGCCTATTTCGAGAACATCGCGCGCTACGTGGAGGAAGGCGGCGCCCTGCTCGAATCCTCCGGCAGCGCCTATGCCGGGCCGCTCAGCCTCTACGACTCCCCGCTGGGGCGGGTGCTGCCCGGGGAGCCCACCGGAGAGGTGATCGACCGCGGCTTCCGCCCGACGATCTCCGAGATCGGCGGCCGGCATCCGGTGACCGCGGACCTGGCGCCGTCCGATGAGCCGCCGGGCTGGGGCCGTTGGTTCCGCACGGTCGACGCGGTGGTCCGCCGCGGCGTGACGGTGATGGACGGCGTCGACGGGCGACCGCTCCTGGTCCTCGACCGGTTCGGGGAGGGCCGTGTCGCGCAGCTCCTGAGCGACGAGATCTGGCTGTGGGGCCGCGGCTTCGAAGGCGGCGGGCCGCAGGCCGACCTGCTGCGCCGGATCGCCCACTGGCTGATGAAGGAGCCGGAGCTGGAGGAGGAGGACCTGCGGGCGACCGTGGTCGAGGGGCGGCTCGAGGTGACGCGCCGGACGCTGAGCGCGCGCGCGGCCGAGGTCGAGGTGACCATGCCGTCCGGCGCGACGCGGCGCCTGGCGCTGGAGGATGCCGGCCACGGCCGCTGGACCGCCATTCTGGCCGCCGACGAGATCGGCCTCTATCGCGTGACCGACGGCACGCGCACCGCCTTCGCGGCGCGCGGATCGCTCAACCCGCGGGAGTTCGCCGACCTGCGCGCCACGCCGGACCTGATGGCGCCGATCGTCGAGGCGAGCGGCGGCGCGGTCCATCGCATCGCCGAGAGCGGGATTCCCGACTTGCGTCTGGTGCGGCCCGGACGCGACACCACGGGCCGCGACTGGATCGGGCTGCGCCGCAACGACGACTACGTGGTGACCGGCGTCGAGCGCATCCCGGTGCTGCCGGGAGCCCTCACCCTGCTGCTGGCCTTGGGCGCCGCCATGCTCGCCTGGTGGCGCGAGGGGCGGTGAGGCCGGCCGCGCGTCTTAGATCCCCTCGTCCCAATAGGGCTTCGGGCCGAACCGCGCCGCCAGGAAGTCGATCAGCGCGCGGACCTTGGGCGACAGGTGGCGGGTCTGCGGATAGACGGCATAGATGCCGGTATCCGCATCGACGTAGTCGGCGAGAATCGGCACCAGCCGGCCTGCCCGCAGATCGTCCCCGACGATGAAGGTCGGCGAGAGCATGATGCCGCCGCCCGCCAGCGCCACCTGCCGCAGCACGTCGCCGTTATTGGCCGCGAAGGCGCCGTCGATGCGCACGGTGACCGGCCCGTCCTCTCCCCGGAAGCGCCAGTCGTTCCCCGTGGCGAGATAGGTGTAGGCGAGGCAGCGGTGGCGGGTCAGGTCCTGCGGCCGCGCCGGCGTTCCGGCCGCCGCCAGATAGGCCGGAGAGGCGCAGAGCACGCGCCGGTTCACCGCGAGCTTGCGGGCGACCAGCGTCGACGGCGGCAGCTCGGCGATGCGGACGGCGACGTCGAACCCGTCCGCCACCAGGTCCACGACCCGATCGTCGAGGGTGAGCTCGATCTTGAGAGCCGGGTGGAGCGACATGAACTCGGCCACCGCGGCGCCGAGATGAGTCTGTCCGAAGGACATGGGCGCATTGATCCTGAGCAGCCCGCGTGGCGCCTCGTCCAGATCCATGACCGCCCGCTCGGCCGCCGCCGCCTCGGCCAGGATGCGCACGCAATGCTCGTAATAGACGGCCCCCGCCTCCGTGGTGCTGAGCTGGCGGGTCGTCCGGTTCAGCAGGCGGACCCCGAGCCCGTCTTCGAGCGCCGCGATCTGCCGGCTGACGGCAGAGCGGGTGAGGCCGAGAAGCCGGGCCGCGGCGCTGAAGCTGTGCGCGTCGACCACCCGGACGAAGGCCAGCATTGCCGAAAGGTCTGCAACGGTGAGCGGCGGTATTGTTGCCATGACGGAAACAATCTAGTGCCGAATCTATATCTGCTCAATCCGCCCGGAGCGGCCCATTTGATCTCCTGGGCGTCGCAGCCGTGACGGCGTGGCGACGCTGGGGATTTTCACCGACGAGCGGAGAGGAAGAATGGCCAAGCTGCTGGTGCTCTATTATTCGAGTTACGGTCACCTGGAGAGGATGGCGGAAGCCGTCGCCGAGGGGGCGCGGGAGGTCGCGGGCGTCGAGGTGACGATCAAGCGGGTGCCGGAGCTGGTCCCGGAGGAGGTGGCGAAGAAGTCCGGCTTCAAGCTCGACCAGAAGGCGCCGATCGCCCAGCCGCAGGAGCTCGCGGATTACGACGGGATCATCTTCGGCATCCCGACGCGCTTCGGCAACATGGCCGCGCAGATGCGCAATTTCCTCGACCAGACCGGCGCGCTGTGGCTGAACGGCTCGCTCATCGGCAAGGTCGGCAGCGTCTTCGCCAGCAGCGCGACCCAGCATGGCGGACAGGAATCGACGATCCTGACTTCGCATGTGACGCTGCTCCACCAGGGCATGGTGATCGTCGGCCTGCCCTACTCCGCGAAGGAGCAGATGACGCTGGACGAGATCGCCGGCGGCTCGCCCTACGGCGCGAGCACCATCACGGCCGGCGACGGCAGCCGGTGGCCCAGCGAGATGGAGCTCAAGATGGCCCGCTTCCAGGGCCGCCACGTGGCGGAGATCACCGCCAAGCTGGCGAAGTAGCCGGAACGCGCGAGGAGAGGAGGCGCGCCGATGATCGAGGTGAGACCGTTCGAAACGCTCGGCCGGTTCGAGAACGACTGGTTGTCGGCGCGCTATCACTTCAGCTTCGCCGACTACCGGGATCCGGCGCGCATGGGCTTCGGCCCCTTGCGCGTCTGGAACGACGACATGATCCAGCCGCAGCGCGGCTTCGACTATCACGGCCACCGCGACATGGAGATCATCACCTATATCCGCCGCGGGGCGATCACCCACGGCGACCATCTCGGCAATCGCGGCCGGACCGAGGCCGGCGACGTGCAGGTGATGTCGGCCGGCAAGGGCATCATGCATGCCGAGTTCAACATGGAGCAGGAGCCCACCACCCTGTTCCAGATCTGGATCGAGCCGGCCGCCCGCGCCGTCGCCCCGCGCTGGGCGCAGCGGCGCTTTCCCGTCTCCGACCGGGCCGGGCGGTTCTCCGTGCTGGCCTCCGGACGCGCGAGCGACGGCGCGGACGCGCTGCCGATCCACCAGGACGCGGCGCTGCTCGGCGTCACGCTGCGCCGGGGGCAGAGCGCGACCCACGCGATCGGCGCGGCGCGGCGCGCCTATCTGGTGCCGGCGACCGGCCGGATCACGGTGAACGGCGCTGCGGCCAAGGCGCGCGACGGCATCGCCGTCACGGCCGAGGAGCAGATCGTCATCCAGGCCGAGGACGATTCCGAGATCGTCCTCGTCGACCTGCCGTAGCGGGTGGCGCGATGGGCCTGCTGATCGACGGCGTCTGGCACGATCAGTGGTACGACACGGCGAAGTCCGGCGGCCGCTTCGTGCGCAGCGAGACGGCGTTCCGCAACCGGATCACGCCGGACGGCGCCGACGGCTTCAAGGCCGAGCCGGGGCGCTATCACCTCTACGTCTCCCTCGCCTGCCCCTGGGCCCATCGCACGCTGATCTTCCGCAAGCTGAAGCGGCTCGAGCGCATCGTGACGCTGTCGGTCGTCGACTGGCTGATGGCGGAGCACGGCTGGACCTTCAGCGAGCGCCCCGGCTGCATTCCCGACAGTGTGAACGGCGCGCAGTACCTGTACCAGATCTATACGAAGGCGAAGCCCGGCTATACGGGGCGGGTCACCGTCCCCGTGCTGTGGGATCGCAGGACCGGGACCATCGTCAACAACGAATCGGCCGAGATCATCCGGCTGTTCAATTCGGCCTTCGACGGGCTGCCCGGCGTCGACCGGGAGCTCGATCTCTCGCCGCCGGAGCTCAGACCCGAGATCGACGCCATGAACGCCCGCGTCTACGACGCGGTGAACAACGGCGTCTACAAGGCCGGCTTCGCCACCAGCCAGGCCGCCTACGAGGAGGCGGTGGGCGCCCTCTTCGCCATGCTGGACGAGCTCGACTCGCTGCTCGCGCGGCAGGCCTATCTCGTCGGCGGTCGTCTGACCGAGGCGGACTGGCGGCTGTTCACCACGCTGGTGCGCTTCGATCCGGTCTATGTCGGCCATTTCAAGTGCAATCTGAAGCGGCTCATCGACTATCCCCATCTCTGGCGCTATGCCCGGCGGCTCTATCGCATTCCGGGCGTCGCGGAGACGGTGAACATGGCCCATATCAAGGGCCACTATTACGAAAGCCACCGCACCATCAATCCGACCGGCATCGTCCCCACCGGGCCCGAGCTCGACATAACCACCGCAGCGGCGGATTAGACCCGCCCGTCATGCGTTAGTCTCTGCAGGAGCGAAGCAGGGAAGCCGACGCGCGGGAGCCGGGGTGACGAGTCGAACCGATGCCTTGAAGGCGCAGCTGAGCGGGGAGATCGTCGCGCTCCGCCGCTACGCCTTCGTGCTGACCGGAAACCGGGCGGATGCCGAGGACCTGGTGCAGGACTGCCTGACCCGCGCCATCGCCGCGGCGGCGAGCTGGCCGGGCGGCCCGAACCTGCGGCGCTGGCTGTTCCGCATCATGCACAACGCCCATGTGAGCGATCTCCGCCGCCGCCGCGTCCGCGCCGATTTCGACCCGGATCTCGCCGCCGATCCCGTCCAGCCCGCGACCCAGCCTCTCGAGATGGAGGCGAAGGCGGTGCTCGCCGCCCTCGAGCGTCTGCCGGAGCCGCAGCGCCAGGCGGTGGCACTGGTGGCGATCGAAGGCATGCGCTATGCCGAGGCCGCGGCGATCCTCGGCATTCCCGTCGGAACGCTGATGTCGCGGCTCGCCCGCGGCCGCGACGCGCTCAGGCGCAGCCTGGACGCGGGAGATGCGCCGGCGCTGCGCGTCGTACGGAGGAGGCCATGAGCCACGAGGCGGACGGGCTGTCCGAGACCGAGCGCCAGCTCCAGTCCTTCATCGACGGGGAGCTCGGCGAGGCGGAGCGGCTGCAGATCGAACGCCGGCTGGCGGCCGATCCCGGCGCGGCCCGGCGGGTCGAGGCCCTGGCCCGGCAGAAGCGGCGGCTGGCCGCGGCCATGGCGGAGGCGGCGGGCGACTCCTCCGATCCCTACACCATGACCCTGGTGGACGGGCTGGCACGCCGGCTGGCGCCGCCGCGCCGGCGCTGGTTCCGGGCGTTCGGGGCCGCGGCCGCGCTGCTGGCGGCAGGCTGGTGGGGCAACGAGCTGCACGAGAGCGCCGTCGGCGGGGCTGGCGCGCCGGAGGCCGGCCAGGTGCCCGAGCTGGTCGCCGACGCCGCCGGGATCCATCACATCTTCGCCGAGGATCCGCAGCACCCGGTGGAGCTGACGGCCGCCGAGTCGGACGAGCTCGCCGAGTGGATGGCGCAGCATTTCGGCGAATCGGCCGGGGTGCCGGACCTGCGGCAGGTCGGCCTGACCTTCCTGGGCGGCCGGTTGCTGGGCAACCAGGCGGGCCCGGTCGCGCAGCTCCTCTACGAAGCCCGCGACGGCAACCGGGTGAGCCTCTACCTGTCGCGCGGCGACACCGAAGGCGCGGCCGGAGAGAGCGTCCGGATCGTCCGGGTGGACGGGCTGAACGCCGGCTACTGGCAGGAGGACAGCCTCACCTATGCCCTGGTGGCGGAGGCTTCGGGAGACCGCCTCCGCTCCATCGCCTCCCGCCTCGGCGCCTCCGTCGACCGGCTCTGACCGCCCCTGCGGCGGCCCGCGAAATCGACGGGCCGGTCGGATTAAACCGCCGCGTCATGCGTCGTTGAAGATGAGGGACAGGCGGGCGGCAAGGGACGGGACGACAGGAGTGAGCGAAGGGCACAGGGGACGCATGCCCTCCGGGGACGGGGCTGCCGCGGGCGCGGGGAAGGATCGAAGCCCGCGTCACCAGATGTCCCGCTTCGCGGTGGGCGGGCAGGCTGAAGAGCCGTCGCCACCGGAGGAGACCGGCCCGGACGGCGCCTGCTCTCCGGAGCAGCAGCTCTGGTGCGCCGTGATCGTCCACACGCTCTACGAGGCCACCGGGCGCATCGGCTATGCCGAGCGCGGCGAGCGGCAGAGCGTCCGCCAGGCCGCCATCGCCTGGTTCGAGGAAGCGGGCGCGGATTTCCAGAGCGTCTGCGATCTGGCCGGGCTGATCCCGTCGGCGGTGCGCGCCGGCGCACTGCGGGTCATCCGCAACGGCCGTCTGCCGCGGATCCGGATCGCCAAGTCGGGCCGCGCTCCGGCACGGAGCGCGGCGGCGGGCCGCGCCGCGCTGGGCGCGGCGGACCTTTCTATTGCATCAGCGCCGGCTGAAGCTCGCTGCTGAACAGCGACAGGGCCTCCTGCACCTCGGAGGAGTCGCAGCCCTTCCTGTCGATCACGTCGCGGATCTCGATCTTCGCCTGCTGGATCAGCGAGAGGCGCCGGCCGACGCTGATCGAATCGTCGATCCGCTGGTCGATATAGGTCGAGAACTTCTCGTGCTCCGTCTGGTCGAACCGGCGGTCGTTGCAGAGCTCGTAGGCCCGGATCGCCCGGTGATAGCTGCTGTAGGTCGCCTCGGCGGAGTCCTGGGCTCCGGCGCCCGGGGCGAGTGAGAACGAGAGAGCCACGAGGCCGGCTGCGGCTGCGACGCGACGGAGCATGTGACTGAACCCTTCGGTTGTTCGTCTGGGATCGCGGGAGGCGACAGCCTAATGCGCCGGGCGCGCCATGGCAAAGCCGGGAAAGGCCGGGCTTGACCGGCGTCAACGGGCGTTGCGCAGGCTTCCTGTCGCAACTACGGTGAAGGCCAGCGAGCCGCCCGAGGGGAGTCAGATGCGGCGCACCACCCGATTCCGCCGCCTCATGGAAGCGCCGGAGATCCTGGTCCTGCCGGGCGTCCACGACGCCCTTTCGCTGCGGATCGCCGAGGAGGCCGGCTTCAAGGCGGTGGCGGCGGGCGGCTACAGCGCGACGGCGAGCCTCCTCGGGGCGCCCGATGTCGGCCAGCTCACCATGACCGAAATGGCGGAGATGTACGCCCGGCTGTGCGACGGCACGGCGCTGCCGGTTTTCGCCGACGGCGATACCGGCCACGGCAACACCAACAACGTCGCGCGCACCGTGCGCGCCTTCGAGCGCGCCGGCGTCGCCGCGCTGTTCATCGAGGACCAGCTCTCGCCCAAGCGCTGCGGCCACATGGAGGGCAAGCAGGTGGTGCCCCCGGTGGAGATGGTCGCCAAGCTGAAGGCGGCGCTCGACGCCAGGGTGGATGCCGACATGGTGATCTGCGCCCGCACCGACGCGCGCGCCGTCGAAGGGCTCGACGCCGCGATCGAGCGGGCCGAGCTCTATCGCGAGGCCGGCGCCGACATGCTGTTCGTGGAGGCGCCGCGCTCGGTGGATGAGCTGCGCCGCGTCTGCTCGGAGATCGCCGGGCCGTGCCTCGCGAACTGCGTCGAAGGCGGGCGCACGCCGACCCTGACCGCGGCCGCGCTGGAGGAGATGGGGTTCGCCGCGGTGGCCTGGCCCGTCGCGGCGAGCTATGCGATCGCCCACGCTTTGCGCGAGGTCTACGGCGCCCTCGCGGCGGACGGCAGCACGGCGGCGGTCGAGGATCGGCTGCTCGATTTCGAGGAGTTCAACGACCTGGTCGGGCTGCCGGAGCTGCGCGAGGCCGAGGCGGCGCGCGACGCCTTCGCCCGCCGGCTGATCGAGCGGCGCGAACGCGAGGCCGAGGACTGAACGGCAAAGGGCCCGCGCCTTGCGGCGCGGGCCCTCCCCACATGTCCTAGGCGGGATGCGTCAGGCGGCGCGGACCGCCTGCAGGAACTTCTCCACCTCGCCGCGCAGATGCTCGCCTTGGCGGGCGAGCTCGCCCGAGGCGCCGAGCATCTGGCTCGCCGCGGCCCCGGTCTCGCCGGCCGCCTGGGTCACCCCGGCGATGTTGGACGACACCTCCTGCGTGCCGGCCGCCGCCTGCTGGACGTTGCGGGCGATCTCCTGGGTGGCCGCGCCCTGCTCCTCCACGGCCGAGGCGATGGTCGTGGCGATCTCGTTGATCGAGCCGATGGTCTGGCCGATCGCCTGGATCGCCGTCACCGCCTCCCGCGTCGCCGCCTGGACGCTGGTGATCTGCGCGGTGATCTCGTCGGTCGCCTTCGCCGTTTCGTTGGCCAGGTTCTTGACCTCGGCCGCCACCACGGCGAAGCCCTTCCCCGCCTCGCCGGCGCGCGCCGCCTCGATCGTGGCGTTCAAGGCCAGCAGGTTGGTCTGGCTGGCGATGTCGTTGATGAGGTTCACCACCTCGCCGATCTTCTGCGCCGCTTCGGCCAGGCCCTGGACCTGGCCATTGGTGCGCTCGGCGTCGGCCACCGCCTTGCCGGCGATCGCCGCCGACTGGGC
>DAIMFL010000064.1:0-12015 GCA_036724615.1 Alphaproteobacteria bacterium
GCGAATGCAGCGCCACGGCACCGGCAAGGGAGGCGAGGATGCCGACGAATAGATTGGATAGTGCGAAGATTTTCCTAAATGCCTTGGGCGAGTCGCTACACGAACGCCTGGACGGCATGAGCGATGAAGAGTTGCGCGACAACCCGCGAGTACAGGGCATCGCCCCGGAGGGTAAGTGAAGCAGTACCCTCGCGATAAGCCCCGCCGTCGGGATCCGGAGCAGAAGCGCAACGACGAGATCGACGCGCGCCTGGTCGAGGCTGCCGCGGCCGCTGTGGTCGAGCAGCTGAAGCGTACGCTGGAGAACAACCCTGCGCGGGCTGTGCGCAACCTGGGCCCCGAGGAAGTGAAGCACGTCGCGATCGGCTGCATCAGCGCCTATGTGCTGAAGCGCGCCGAGATCGAGAAGGCCGAAGCCGAGTTCAACGACCCTTTGGTGGATCTGTTCGCATGACCGACATCCCCCCGATCCACTTCTCCAGCCTCAACGTGCCGGCGGGCCCGGTCGATCTCGACACCTGCAAGACGCTGGGCGCCTACGTCTTTCCGAGAGACCGCAGGGCCGAGCTCGTCGCCAAGGTGGCCGAGCAGGGCAAGCGGCTCGAGGCGGCGCTGGGCAACGACCTGACGCGGCGCGACGGCAAGAGCCGCCGGGCCAGCGCCGTGCAGTGCGCGGCGATCCAGGCCCTGGCGCCGGACTTGAAGACCTTCCAGATGTACACGGGGCTCCAGAAGGTGCCCGCCCTGGCCGCGCTGCTGACGGAGGAGATGCGCGCCGACGCATACGATCGCGTGGCGATCATGGCCCTTCACGTCGACGTGATCGACCAGCTGGACTTCGCGCTGAAGGAGTTCAAGCCGGTGAAGCTGTTCGACGGCAGCAGCACCGAGGGTCGGCACAACGCCTGGATCCGGCTCGCCGATCGGTTCACGAACCGGCCGAAATGCCGCGTGGCGCTGATCCACATCCCGGCCGCGGACATGCGAATCGACCTGACGCATGTATCTCAAATGGTATTCGTGCAGTGCAACTGGCGAGATTACGCCATGAATGCTCAGGCTGTGTTGCGCTGCCATAAGTCGGGACAAAATCGAGATGTTAATGTTCGATTCATAGGGCTGGCCGAGACTCTGGACCAAGAAGTCTCGCGCGTCGTGAGATGCGAGACTCAGAAAATGGTGATCGGTTCGCTCGATTAGGCGTTGCGATTATCACAAATACGTTCTAATCTCACTACAGCACAGACGAGGGATGGAAATGACCGCGCACACGTCGATTATGGTTTCGATCCAGGCGGACTCGCACCAGGAGCTGGTGAAGAAGATCGAAGAACTGCACCGTGGCTTCTGCCGCGAGCCGCAGCTGACCGTTGATGCGGCTGTGAACGTGATCACCGATCTGCAGGGTGCGGTTGCCGGGGCGCAGAGCGAGCAGTCGGAGCAGCTGCGTGTCGAGGAGGGCCCGAAGCAGGCCCGTCGCCGCGGCCGGCCCCGCAAGAGCGAGACGCAGGAAGCCGTCGCGATGGCGTCTGCCGCCGAGCCCGAGAGTGTCAACAAAGATGTTGACGGCGGGGCCTCAACTGTCAACACGGATGTTGACACCGCTGCGGCCACCCCTGCCACGAAGGACGACGTGAAGGCCGCCCTCAACGAGTACGTCGGCAAGCATTCGATGCCCGAGGGCCGGGCGCTGGTGCAGAAGGTGTGCGGCGAGGGCGTCCTGTCCCTGTCGCAGATCCCCGAGGACAAGTACGCCGCTGTGATCGCGGCGTGCCAGGAGGCGTGATCGTGGACAAGCGAGAGACGGCAGCAATCGAGTGGCGGCCGATTTGGAGCACGATCGAGATCACCAAGGTTGCAAACGGTTGGCTCGTCCGACCGAAGGTTTCTCCCGGCCACACAGTCGCGCATAGCGATACCTATGCGTTCACCAAAATGGCCGATCTCGGCGTCTGGCTGAACCAGCAAAAATGGATTGGCGACAATGCCCATTGACCGCGGCCACTCCCCGATCGGCGCAAGCTCCATGTACCGCTGGAGCCAGTGCCCCGGCTCGATCCGGCTGAGCGAAGGCGTCAAGAAGACGTCCAGCAAGTACGCCGAGGAGGGCACCGAGGCCCACGCCGTGGCGGAGAAGTGGCTGACCACCGGCGGCTGCCCAAACGACGTCGACGAGGAGATGCGCGAGCATGTCCGCGTCTACGTCGAGGCGGTGCGCGAAGAAGCCGAGCTCGCCGACGAGCTGCTGATCGAGCACGGTTTCGATCTGAAGGACGTTTACCCTGGGGCCTGGGGCACGGCCGACGCCGTGGTGTACTTCGCCAACCACAAACTGCTGAAGGTCTACGACCTGAAGTACGGCGCCGGGATCCCGGTCGAGGTGAAGGACAACCCGCAGCTCATGTACTACGGCCTCGGCGCCCTCATGTCGACCGGATACCCCTGCTCGGAAGTCGAGCTCGTCATCGTCCAGCCGCGCTGTCCGCATCCGGACGGCCCGGTTCGGCGGTGGCGGATCCCGGCGGTGGATCTCATGGACTTTGCGGCCGACCTTGTGAATTTCGCAAAGGCGACGGAAGATCCCAACGCCGCGCTGCAGCCGGGCGACTGGTGCCGGTTCTGCCCGGCCGCCCCGCAGTGTCCGGCGATGCACGCAAAGGCCCTGGAGGTGGCGAAGCAGGAGTTCAGTCCCGCCTTCTCCTACGACCCGGCGAAGCTGGCGGAGACGCTGACCTGGCTGCCGATCCTCGAGGCGTGGATCAAGAACGTGCGCGAGTTTGCCTATGGCGAGGCCGAGCACGGCCGCTGCCCGCCTGGCTGGAAGCTGGTCGAGAAGCGCGCGACCCGGAAATGGGCCGTGCCCGACGCCGAGGTGATCCAGCGCCTGAAGCACGACTCGCCGCTGCTCATGGACCAGTACGTCGAGCAGAAGATCAAGAGCCCGGCCCAGGTGGAGACGCTGCTGAAGGCCGAGAAGCTGAAGAAGGCCGAGATTGACGAGATCCTGGCCGAGATCGTGAAGGCCGAGAGCAGCGGGGCCACCTTGGCGCCCGAAGCCGACAAGCGCCCGGCCCTGCGCAAGGACCCTGCATCTGAATTTACGAGGATTGACTGAGCTAGCCCTGCCCGCGGGTCCTCGTGATCGAGGTAGGCGGGACGCCCCCAGCCGGCGGTGGGGCGCATGAAGAAAACACCGGCAGCGGAGGCGGGCTTCTGTCTTCGGTTCGTGACTCCGCCGACTGGCCGGCGTAAGCGGCCGCCTCTCCCCTGAACGAAGGAACTGAATCAAATGGCTAACGTGACCACCCCGAATTTCCGAGCGTCCTACCCTCAGGTGTTCAAGCCGAAGAAGAACGACCTGAACGGCAAGGACGAGTACAGCGTCGTCGCCCTGTTCCCCAAGGGCGCCGACATCTCCGCCCTCAAGGCTGCGGCCGAGGCCGCTGTCGTCGAGAAGTGGGGCAAGGACAAGTCGAAGTGGCCGCCGCGCCTGAAGTCGCCGTTCCGCGACCAGGGCGAGAAGCGGAAGAACGTCGACGGCAAGATGGTTCTCCCCGCCGGCTACGAGGAAGGCGCCATCTTCCTGACGCTCAAATCGACCCAGCGCCCCGGCGTCGTCGATCAGAACGTGCAGCCGATCCTGGACGAGACGCAGTTCTACGCCGGCTGTTGGGCCCGCGCCACGGTGCGGGCTTTCGCCTATGACCAGAAGGGGAACACCGGCGTCAGCTTCGGCCTGCAGAACGTCCAGAAGGTCCGCGACGGCGATCCTCTCGGCGGCCGCACCAGGGCCGAGGACGACTTCGCCCCCGTCGATTCCGGCGCTTCCGAGGCCGGGACGGGTGACGCCACGTCGCTGTTCGCGTGACGCTGGAGGAATACCGGGCGCTTGATCGGACGCTCGCGAAGCTCAGCGACTGCGATCTTGGATCGTGGGACCAGGATTTCGTGGACGACATGATCAAGCGCCTGGGCCGGTACGAGGAAAACACCTTCGTCTCCGGCAAGCAGTGGGAACAACTCCGCCGTATGGAGGACCAATATGGCATCAGATGAACCGGCCGGCATTGGCCACAACAGCCAAGTGGGCGGCGTCGCTGCTGATCGGCTGAAGTCTTTCATCGAGCGTATCGAACGGCTCGAGGAGGAAAAGTCCGGGATTGCCGGCGACATCCGCGAAGTCTACGCGGAGGCCAAAGGCACCGGCTTCGACACAAAGATCCTGCGGAAGGTGATCAAGCTCCGCAAGATCGACGCGGCTGCACGCCGGGAGGAGCAGGAGATGACCGAGCTCTACTGCCGGGCGATCGGTCTCGACCTGTTCGACTGAGGTAGCGCCGCCAGGTAGGCCGCCGCCTTCAATGACCGAACACGTTGTCATGTTCTCCGGTGGCGTCGGCAGCTGGGCTGCAGCGAAGCGCGTTGCCGAGCGACACGGGACCGAGCGGTTGCGGTTGCTGTTCACCGATACGCTGATCGAGGACGAAGACCTGTACCGATTCCTCCACGAAGCAGCGGTCAATGTCGGCGGCGAATTGATCACGATCAAGGATGGCCGCACGCCGTGGGAGGTGTTCTTCGACGAGCGCATGATGGGCAGCACGCGGCAAGATCCGTGCTCGCGGATGCTCAAGCGCGAGATGGCCGACACCTATCTCAATTTCCTATTCGATCCAGCCGACACCGTGGTTTACGTCGGCATCGACTGGACCGAGATCCACCGTTTTGACGATGGTAACGGCAGCGGTATCCGTAACCGTCTCGCCCGTGCCGGCTGGCGCTGCGAGGCACCGCTGTGCGAGCGCCCCTACCTCGGCAAGCCGGAAGTCTTTGAGTGGCTGGCGCGTGAGGGCATTCGGCGGCCGCGTCTCTACGACATGGGCTTCGCCCACAATAACTGCGGCGGCTTCTGTGTGAAGGCAGGCCAGGGCCATTTCGCCAAGCTGCTCCGCGCCATGCCGGAGCGATACCGCCGACACGAAGACCTGGAGCTCGCGTTCCGCCGGATGACTAAGAAGGACGTGGCGATTCTTCGGGATCGTCGGGGCGGCGAGACCAAGCCGCTGACGCTGCGCGACCTTCGATTGCGCATCGAGGCTGGTGGCAAGGTGGACGAAACGGAGATCGGCGGCTGCGGCTGCTTTGTGACGGAGGCGAGCGAGTGATCCAGGCTGTCGATACGATCGAGTTTAATATCTTCATGGCAGGCGACATCGGCCAGGCCAAGCAGGTATGCCGCGAATATTGCATGAAGGTGGGCCTTTTTTTTAATGAGACGGCGATCACCGAGATCTTCACCACGTTGGCGTCGCTGAGCAGGCTCCTGAAGCCGAGCTTCTCCTGCTGCGCCTTGAGGAGCTTCAACGTCCGGTCGAAATCGCCCTTCGACACGGTGAAGGTGAGGTCGGTCGTGCCGCCGCCCTCGGACACGTTCTGGACGATCATGTCCACGTTGATGTTGGAATCGGTGAGCGGCCCGAAGATGGCGGCCGCGACGCCGGGGCGATCGGGCACCGAGAGGAGCGTGATCTTGGCTTCATCCCGGCTGTAGGCGATCCCGCTGACGACTTCCTGCTCCACGATCTCTTCCTCATCCACCACGAGGGTGCCGGGCTTGTCCTCGAAGCTGGAGAGGACCTGCAGCCGCACCCGATGCTTCATCGCCATCTCGACGGAGCGGATCTGCAGCACCTTGGCGCCGAGAGACGCCATCTCGAGCATCTCTTCGTAGGTAATCTTATCCAGCTTCCGGGCCTTGGCAACGATACGCGGGTCGGTCGTATACACGCCGTCCACGTCGGTGAAGATGTCGCAGCGATCGGCATTGAGCGCCGCGGCCAGGGCGACGGCCGAGGTGTCCGACCCGCCGCGGCCGAGCGTCGTGATCCGGTTGTCCGACCCCAGCCCCTGGAAGCCGGCGACCACGTGCACCTGGCCTTCCTTGAAACGGCGCTCCAGCTCGGTGGTCTCGATCCGCTCGATCCGCGCCTTGGAATGGGCGTCGTCGGTGCGCAGCGGGATCTGCCAGCCGAGCCAGGACCGCGCGGGCACGCCGAGCTCCTGCAGGGCGATGGCGGTCAGGCCCGCGGTGATCTGCTCGCCGGCGGCCACCACCGCGTCGTATTCCCGCGCGTCGTGCATGGGAGAGATCGCGCGCGTCCAGTCGACGAGCTGATTGGTGGTGCCGGCCATGGCGGAGACCACCACCGCCACCTCGTGCCCGGCATCGACTTCGCGCTTGATGCGCTGCGCCACCGCCTTGATGCGCTCGACATTGGCGACCGAGGTGCCGCCGAACTTCATCACGACGCGGGGCTTGCGCTGCGGCTGGCCAGCCATCGGATCCCCCTTTCCCACTCCTGCGGACTCGGGACGGACCGACGCCGGTTGCCGCTGGAACGGCGCGTATCCATACTCATTCACCGATGCCGAGGCAAGGGGCGCTCGGCGCGATCGGCGGGAGAACACGGGTGGCGGGGAGCGCGGCGCAGCGGAAGACCGGAGCGGGCTCGGCGGAGGACGGGATCGCCGCCGCCCCGAGCGTCGATCCGGCCGAGGTCGAGCGCTTCGCCGCGATGGCGGAGGCCTGGTGGGACCCGGCCGGCAAGTTCGCCCCGCTGCACCGGCTGAACCCGGTGCGGATCCGCTTCGTCCGCGACCGGCTGGCCGCGCGCCGGCATCGCGACCCGCACGGCCCGCGCCCGCTGGAAGGACTGCGGCTGCTCGACGTCGGCTGCGGCGGCGGCCTGCTTTCGGAGCCGATGGCGCGGCTCGGCGCGGAGGTCACGGGCATCGACGCCGCCGCGCGCAACGTCGAGATCGCCCGGCTGCATGCGGCCCAGAGCAGGCTCGAGATCGACTACCGGAACACCACCGCCGAGGCTCTGGCAGCCGACCCGGAGACCCGGCCCTTCGACGTCATCCTCAACATGGAGGTGGTGGAGCACGTGGCCGACCGGGACGCGTTCTTCGCCGCCTGCGCCCGCCTTCTCGCCCCGGACGGGCTGATGTTCGTGGCGACGCTCAACCGCACGGCCAAGTCCTTCGCGCTCGCCATCGTCGGGGCGGAGTACGTGCTGGGCTGGCTGCCGCGCGGGACGCATGACTGGCGCCGCTTCGTGCGGCCGTCCGAGCTCGCCGCCGCGCTCCGGCCGCACGACATCGCGATCGCCGAGCTCGCCGGCGTCGCCTACGATCCGTTCACCGGCGGCTGGAAGCTCGGCCGCGACCTCGACGTCAACTACATGGCGATCGCGTCCCGCATCTAGCCGAGCCCCGCGGCTTTAGACTTTGTGCGGCTTCAGGCTTTGTTAAGCACGGGCGGTCGACGATCCGCGCATGGTGCAGATCGTCAACGGCTACGCCTGCCACAACAGCGCGGACGTCGCGCTGGCCCGGCGCGGCGTCGAGCCGGCTTCCGCACGGCCGAAGAGCGCGGAGCCGGCGGTCGCGGCGCCCGCTCCGTCCGGGCCTGCGGTCCCCTCAGTCGCCGATGCGGCGCAACCGGGCCGCGGCCGCTTCGTCGACCTGATCGCCTGATCCCGCCGGGGTCGACTCGCGCCCGGGCCGTTGCCGCGCCGTCATCGTTCCCGTATTGTTCGCCCGCGTCGGCCGGCCAAGGCTCTGCTCTCCTTCCCCCCTTGTGGGGGAAGGTGCGCAGGCTTGGCGAACGCAGTGAGCCTAGCCGGAGCTGGATGGGGTAGCGCGGCGCTAGCCGCGCGCGCTCGTCAGAGCGCCAATTCTTCGAAGACCCAGCGTGGCATCACCCCCCATCCCGACCTTCCCCCACAAGGGGGGAAGGGGTGCATCGAGCGACTTCACGCATCGGCGCATCCCATATGCGGGGCGCTAGCTGTCGTGGCGGGGGACCCAGGGGATGCGGGCGAAGGGAATGCCTTCCTCGTGCAGCGCCTCGGCCTGCTCCTCGGTCGATTCGCCGTAGATGCTGCGGCTCTCCACCTCGCCGTAATGGATGCGCCGCGCCTCCTCGGCGAAGCGCGGCCCGACATAGTCGCTTTCCGCCTCCACCTTCGCGCGCAGATCGCGGAGCGCCTTCATCATCTCCGCGGCCTTCTGGGTCTCGGCGGCCTGGCGAGCGTCGCCCTTGTTGCCGGCGCCGCTCTTGCCGATGCGGGGCGCCATGGGCGCCTTCTCGACCTTGCGGCTGCCGCAGACCGGGCAGGATATGGACTTGGCCTGCGCCTGGTCCTCATAGGCGTCGCCGTTGCGGAACCAGCCCTCGAAGACATGCTCCTTGGCGCATTTGAGATTGAACAGAATCATAGCGGTCCGGTCTGTCGGCCCTTCATCGAACTGTCTTTGCCCTAATAGATGGCGTAAGAGGAGCCGCTCGACAAGCACTTGGGGGTTGAGAGTGCTAACGCCCGATGAGCCTCGGCCCGCCCGGCCGGACGAAACGGCAGCCACGGTCCTCGCCCCGTCGGCCTGGGTGGTCCGCTTCGCCGGCCTGATTCCGGCCGGTGGAGAGGTGCTGGACCTCGCCTGCGGCAGCGGTCGCCACTTGCGGCTGTTCCTCGACCGCGGGTGCAGGGTGACGGGAGTCGATATCGATCTCTCCGACATCGCCGACCCGCAGGCGCTCCAGGGCGGCGAGCTGATCCGCGCCAATCTGGAGGGCGACGAGCCCTGGCCGCTCGGCGAGCGCCGCTTCGCCGGGGTGATCGTGACGAATTACCTCCATCGGCCGCTGCTGCCCATGATCGTGGCGGCGGTCGCCCCCGGCGGCGCGCTGATCTACGAGACCTTCGCGCAAGGCAACGAGCGTTTCGGACGGCCGCGCAGCCCGCGCTTCCTGCTCGCGCCCGGAGAGCTCCTCGAGACGGTGCGCGGGCAGCTCGAGGTGGCCGCCTACGAGCACGGCGAGGTCGCGGAGCCGAAGCCGGCGATGGTGCAGCGGATCGCCGCCGTCCGGCGCGGCCGAGCCTCAGGCGTCCGCCGCGAGCAGCGCGGCGCTCGGCACCTCCGGCGCCACGAAGCTGCGGTCGTGGCGCAGCGCCGGGATCATGCCGCGCGCCTCGATCACCTTCTCGGGGTCGAGCTCGGCGAGGATCACGCCGGGGGACTCGCCGGCCTCCGCCAGGATCTCGCCCCAGGGGGACACGATCAGCGAGTGGCCGTAGGTCCGGCGTCCCTCCGCATGCTCGCCGCATTGCGCCGGCGCGAGAAGGTAGCAGCCGGTCTCGATGGCGCGGGCGCGCAGCAGAACGTGCCAGTGCGCTTCGCCGGTCGGCCGGGTGAAGGCGGCCGGCACCGTCAGGAACGACGCGCCCGCCTGGGCGAGGGCGCGGTAGAGATAGGCGAAGCGCAGGTCGTAGCAGATGGTGAGCCCGAGCCTGCCCCAGGGCGTCGCGGCGACCACCGCGCGCTCGCCCGGCCGGAAGGTCTTCGATTCGCGATAGCTCTCGCCGCCGCGGAGATCCACGTCGAACATGTGAATCTTGTCGTAGCGGGCCGCGACCTGGCCGCGCTCGTCGATCAGGAAGGACCGGTTGGCGCAGGTCGTCTGCGCGAGCTTCACCTGCAGCGAGCCGACGAGGAGCCAGATGCCGAGCTCCGCGGCCAGGGCGCGAAAGGCGTCGAGCGCGGCGAGATCGGATTCCGGCCGCGCCTTGGCCAGCAGCTGCGTCCGGTCGGGCTCGATCATGCCGGTGTTCTCGGGCGTCAGCACGAAGCGCGCCCCGGCGGCATGGGCCTCGCGGATCAGCGCGCTCGCAGCTTCGACGTTCGGGCCGGCCTCGCGGCCGGCCGTCATCTGGACGCAGGCGACCGTGACGCGCCTGGTCACGCCGAGCGTTCCAGCATGGGCTTCAGCTCGCCCCGGCGGTCGAGGGCGTAGAGATCGTCGCAGCCGCCGACATGGATGCCGTTGATGAAGATCTGCGGCACGGTGCTGCGGCCGTTGGCCCGGGAGACCATCTCCGGGCGCTTCTCGGGATTGGCCAGCACGTCGATCTCGTGGAACTCCGCCCCGCGCTCGCCGAGCAGGCGCTTCGCCCGATGACAGTAGCCGCAAAACGGAGAGGTATAGATCTCGACCTTGGCCATGAAGTACCCGCCTGAAGACGCCGCGAACCCCAATTACGTGGCATTCCGCCGCGGTTTTGTCACCTGCCGCCCGCGTCTCGCGCAGCGGGATCAGACATTCGGCCGCACCACCCTGGCCAGGGTCAGCACGTCGACGGCGGCGGCCCCTTCCCGGAGCAGCACCCGGGCGCAGGCCTCGGCCGTGGCGCCGGTCGTCAGCACGTCGTCGACGAGCAGGACGCGTCGTCCCGCGATCTCCGGGCGCCGCGGGAGCCGGACCGAGAAGGCGCCGGCGACGTTGCGCCGCCGCGCCGTGGCGGAGAGCCGCCCCTGGGACGGGGTGCGCCGGCGGCGGTGCAGCAGATCGGGCAGCACCGGGATGCCGCTCTGGCGGCCGAGCGCCCAGGCCAGCAGCGCCGCCTGGTTGTAGCGGCGGGCGAACAGCCGGCTCCAGTGCAGCGGCACCGGCGCAATGAGCTCCGCATCCGCCAGGAGCTCGCCGCCGGCGCGCGCGAGCCAGGCCCCGTAGGCCGGCGCCCCGTCGGTGCGGTCGGCATGCTTGAAGGCGAGGATCAGCTCCCTGCTGGCGTCGTCATAGCGCAGCACGGCGCGCGCCCGGCCATAGGCGGGATGCGCGCGCGTGCAGGCGCCGCAGAGCGCGCCGGGGCCCGGATCGAACTCGAACGGATAGCCGCAGCAGGCGCAGCACGGCGGGCCCAGGAAGGCCATCGTCCCCCAGCAGGCGGCGCAGAGCGCGCCCACCGCCTCGACCGTCACCCCGCAGCGCAGGCAGCGCGGCGGCAGCACCGCGTCGAGCGCGCGGGCGCCGGCCCGGCGCAGGGAGCCCAGCAGCTGCCCACCCAGGCCGTGCTCGGGCAGGTCGCGCTCGGACGTGGTCTCGGCAGCGTCCATGGCAGCCATCGGAGCCGGCGGAACCCGCGGCTGTCAATCGGGCTGCTGCTCCGGCCTTGCCAAGCGCCGATCCACCCCCATAGTCGCGGGTCATGACCGATCGCTCCCGCCCGGCTCAGCAATCGCCTCAGCCCCATGCGCCGTTCGACCGCGCTGCGGTGCGCCGCCATCGCGACCGCGCCGCCGCGGGGCTCGACGGGCACGACTTCCTGTTCCGCGAGGTGGCGGACCGGCTGGCCGACCGGCTCTCCGACGTGACCCGCCGGTTCCCGCGCGCCCTCGATCTCGGCTGCCATGGCGGCGAGGTCGCCGAGGTGATCGCCGGGCGCGGCGGGGTGGAGACCCTGATCCAGTGCGACCTGTCGCCCGCCATGAGCCGCCGCGCCGGCGGGAACGGCAATCCGACGCTGTGCGGCGACGAGGAGGCGCTGCCCTTCGGGGCGGCAGCGTTCGACCTGGTGATGAGCAACCTGTCGCTCCATTGGGTGAACGACCTGCCCGGCGCGCTCGCCCAGATCCGCCACTGCCTGCGCCCCGACGGGCTGTTCCTCGCGGCGCTGCTGGCCGGCGACACCCTGGCCGAGCTGCGCGGCAGCCTGATCGAGGCTGAGCTCGCGCTGACGGACGGCGCGAGCCCGCGCGTCTCGCCGATCGCCGACATGCGCGATCTCGCCGGGCTGCTGCAGCGCGCCGGCTTCGCCCTGCCGGTGGTCGACAGCGACACGATCACGGTGAGCTATGCCGACCCGTTCCGCTTGATGCGCGACCTTCGCGGCATGGGCGAGACCAACGCCGTGACAGCGCGGCAGCGCGGCTTCGCCGCGCGCGGATTGTTCCTCGAGGCCGCGTCCCGCTATCGCGAGCGCTATGGCGATGCGGACGGCCGGGTCCGGGCGACCTTCCAGGTGGTCTATCTGACCGCCTGGACACCGCACGAATCGCAGCAGAAGCCGCTCCGGCCGGGCAGCGCGCGGGCGCGCCTCGCCGATGCGCTGGGCGCGGAGGAACGGCCGGCCGGCGAAAAGACGGCACCGAAATAGCCCGGGCGCGTTCTCTCGC
>DAIMFL010000064.1:12115-18915 GCA_036724615.1 Alphaproteobacteria bacterium
GGGCCAGCACCATGGGAAGGAGTTCCCGTGCCCTCCGATCTCGTTCTCATCCTGGCGGTGGCGGGCGTGGCGGCGGTCGCCTCGCCGGTGGGCGGCGCGGTGGCTCTGTGGCGGCAGCCGACAAGCCTCGTCATGTCGCTCGCGCTCGGCTTCGCAAGCGGCGTGCTTCTGGCGACCATAGGTTTCGAAATGATGCCGCAGGCCCTGGAGCTGAGCTCGCTCGGCGCGGCGGCGGCGGGTTTCGTCCTCGGCTTCGGGGCGGTTTACGGCTTCGACCTCTTCATCCACCGGGGGGCGGTCGCCGGCGAGAAGGCCGAGCAGCATGGCGCAGTTGTGCGTTTTCACCGCCGCCATCGGCCGAGGGGCGATCAGGTGACCGTACTCGCCGGGGGGACGAGCGCGGAGGAGCTGATCGAGGGCTTGAGCATCGGCGTCGGTGCGGCGATCAAGCCCGGGCTCGGCCTGCTCATCGCGATTGCGATCGTCATCGACAATTTCGCCGAGGCGCTCAGCATCGGCGAGCTCACCTGGGACCGACAGCAGGGCGAACGCCGTCCCCTGCGGCGCGTGCTGACGTGGACGGGGCTCATCGGCGTGTCGCTGTTCTCGTCGGCGCTGGCGGGCTGGTTCTTCCTCCGCGGTCTGCCGCAGCCGGTGCTCGGCACCCTGTTCGCGGCGGGCGGCGGCGGCATGTTCTATCTCACGGTCACCGATCTGCTGCCCGAGGCGGAGGAACGCCATTACCAGCAGTCGGCCGCCCTCGCCGTCGGCACGGGGTTCATGACGATCTTCGTGCTGGGGCGCTTGTTCTGACGGACGGTCCGGCGGGGCTCGCGATGGACGAGCCCCTCGCCAGATGCGCTGGGCGCGGAGGAACGGCCGGCCGGCGATCCCGCGGCACCGGAGTGGCGGCACGGGCGTTGTCGTCCGTCGGCCTCGACACGGCCGTCCGAGCGGGAGACCCTGCGATGGCCGAAACCCGGACCGACCGTCACCAGCCGTCGCGCGCCGCAAAGGCCGGGCGCAGCAGCTGGCTCGGCAAGCTCGGCGCGGGCGTGATCAGCGGGACGGCCAATGACGATCCGTCCTGCATCGTCACCTTCTCCATCGCCGGGGCGGCCTTCGGCTACCTGACGCTGTGGACGTCGCTCTATCTTCTTCCCGTCGTCGGCGCGGTCCAGCTCATGTCGTCGCGGCTCGGCACGGTGTCGGGGCGCGGCCTCGCCGGCACGATCCGGTCCGCCTATTCGCGCCGGGTCCTCTATCCGGTCTGCGGCGCGCTGTTCCTGGCGAATGTGGTGACGATCGGCGCCGATCTCGGCGCCATGGCGCAGGTCACGGAGATGATCACCGGCGTCTCGGGCCTGATCTGGACGCCGATCTATGCCGCGCTGGTCGTCGGCCTGCTGTTCCTGCTCTCGTACCGGCGGATCGAGAGCGTGCTGCGCTGGCTCTGCCTCGTGCTGTTCGCCTATGTGGCCGCCGGGCTGCTCGCACGGCCGGATTGGCAGGAGGTCCTCGTCGCCACCTTCGTGCCGCAGGCGGAGTGGTCGGCCAGGTATCTGGCGGTGATCGTCGCCATTCTCGGCGCCACGGTCTCGCCATACTTCCTGTTCTGGCAGGCGATCCAGGAGGTCGAGGACGAGTATGCGCGCGGCCGCAAGTCGGTGCGGCAGCGGCGGCGCGCCACGACCGTGGAGGGTCTCGACCGCTCCAGGCTCGGCGTCGCGGCCGGCGCCTTCGTCTCGAAGCTCATCACCTACGCGATCACCCTCACCACCGCCGCGACGCTGTTCGCCCATGGCCGGCGCGAGATCGCCACGGCGCAGGACGCGGCGAAGGCGCTGGAGCCGATCGCCGGACCGGCGGCGTCCTGGCTCTTCGCCCTGGGCGTGATCGGGACGGGCATGCTGGCCGTGCCGGTGCTCGCCTGCTCCTCCGCCTACGCGGTCTCCGAGATGCGGCGCTGGAATGCATCCCTCGAGGAGTCCCCGAAGCTGGCGCCGAAGTTCTACACCGTGCTGCTCATCGCCACGCTGCTCGGCGTCGGGCTCATCTATGCCGGCGTGCCGGTCGTGCGGATGCTGTTCTGGGCGTCGGTGCTGAACGGCCTGCTCGCGCCGGTGGCCATCCTGCTGGTCGTCCTGCTGACGCGCAGCCGCGAGATCATGGGCGAGCATGTCAATCCCGGCTGGCTGACCGCGCTCGGATGGGCGAGCGTCGCCGTCACCGGGGCTGCCGCCGTCGCCATGCTGGCGAGCTTCGCGATCGCCCCGGAGGCTACAGCAAATCCCTGAGAACCGGCACCAGCGGCTTGTCGGCGAGCGGCATGGGATAGTCGCCGAGCCGGGCGGGGCGCACCCAGGCGAGCTCCTGCCCCTCGTGCGGCGCCGGGTGGCCTTGCCAGACCCGGCAGACATAGAGCGGCATCAGCAGGTGGAAGTGGTCGTAGCGATGCGACGCGAAGGTGAGCGGCGCGAGGCAGCTCTCCGCCGTATCGACGCCGAGCTCCTCCCGCAGCTCGCGCACCAGCGCGGCTTCCGGCGACTCGCCCTCGTGCACCTTGCCGCCGGGGAACTCCCAGAGCCCGGCCAGCGGCTTGCCGGCGGGCCGGCGCGCGAGCAGGATCCGCCCGTCGGCGTCGATCAGCGCGACGGCGACCACCAGCACGGTGCGCAGCGGGGCCGATTCGAGGCTCAGGAACCCGTCGCGCGAGATGCCGCGGCGGCGCCCCGGAAAGCTGCCGCCGCGGGCCGGCGCCTCGATCACGTCCTCGCCGATATAGGCGAGCCCGGCCTTTTCCTGCACGCGCATGGAGGCACCGTTGTCGACCATGGCGGAGGCGGTCACCCGGTCGAGCTTCAGCCGCCCGAAGGCGAGGCGCAGGAGGCCGCGCAGCGCCTCCGTCGCATAGCCGTTGCCCCAATGGAGGCGCCCGATCCAGTAGCCGACCTCGGCGCTGTTGCTCTCCAGGTCGAACATCAGCCCGATCGCCCCCACGATCGTGCGGTCGGCGCGGCGCTCGATGGCGAAGACGACCGCCTCGGCATTCGCGCAGTCGGCCTGGTTCTCGGCGATCCAGGCCTCGGCCATGCCGGCCTCGTACGGGTGCGGGATGTTGGCCGTCCAGCGGGCGACCTCCCAGTCCCCGACCAGCGCGGCGATCGCCGGCGCGTCCTCCGCGCGCAGCGGCCGCAGGTCGAGCTGCGCGGTCTCGAGCCTCAGGTCGCGCGGCAGGGAGAGCACGCGCCGCCTGAGATCGATGTCCTCAGCTGCGGTAGTCGGCATTGATGTCGATGTAGCCGTGGGTGAGGTCGCAGGTCCAGACGCGCGCGCGGCCCTTGCCCACGCCCACGTCCACCGCGACGTCGATCTCCTGCCCCTCCATATGCGCGGCAACCGGCGCCTCGTCGTAGTCCGGGCGCGGGCCGCCCTTCTCCGCGATCACCGTGCCGCCGATGGCGACCGACATGCGGTCGCGATCGGCCTTCTGCCCGGCCTTGCCGACCGCCATGACGATGCGGCCCCAGTTCGCGTCCTCGCCGGCGATCGCCGTCTTGACGAGCGGCGAGTTGGCGATGGCGAGGCCGATGATCCGCGCCGCCCGGTCGGAGGCGGCGCCGGTCACGGTGACGGTCACGAACTTCCGCGCGCCCTCGCCGTCGCGCACCACCTGGCAGGCGAGATCGACGAGAAGGTCCTCGAGCTTCGCGCGAAAGTCCTGGAGATGCCGGTCGCCAAAGGCCCGCACCGGCCGGTGCCGCGCCTGGCCGGTGGCGAAGAGCAGCAGCGTGTCGCTGGTCGAGGTGTCCCCGTCCACGGTGATGCAGTTGAAGGACCGGCCGGCGCCGCGGCTGAGCATGGCCTGCAGCACGCCGGACGGGATCTTCGCGTCGGTGGCGACGAAGGCCAGCATGGTGGCCATGTCCGGCGCGATCATGCCGGAGCCCTTGGCGATACCGTTGATCGTGACCGGGACGCCATCGATCTCGGCCTGGCGGGTCGCCACCTTGCGGAAGGTGTCGGTGGTCATGATGGCCCGGGCGGCCGCATCCCACCCGTCGGCGGAGAGCGCGCCCGCGAGCTCGGGCAGCCGCCGCGTGATGCGCTCGTCGGGCAGCACCTCGCCGATCACGCCGGTCGAAGCCGGGAACACCTCGCGCGGCCGGCAGCCGAGCGCTTCCGCCACGGCCCTGACGCTGCGCTCCGCCGCCGCCCTGCCGGCTTTCCCGGTGAAGGCGTTGGCGTTGCCGCTGTTCACCAGCACGGCGCGCGCCTTGCCGCCGGACAGGTTCTTGCGGCAGATCTCGACCGGGGCGGAGGCGGTCAGCGACCGGGTGAGCACCCCGGCGACCGTGCTCCCCGGCGCGAGCTCGATCAGGCAGACATCGGTCCGGTTCTTGTAGCGCACGCCGCAGTCGAGCGCGGCGAGCCGGACGCCGGCGACCGGCGGCAGGTTCGGGAAGGTGGCGGGAGCGAGCGGGGAAACCGGCAGCATGGTCCTGGCTCCTGGCGCCTCACTCGACGGGCGGCGTCTCTTCGCCGCCGCCCTCCGCCGGCGGCGCGGCCGGATCGGCCGGCACGGCCTCCGCCTCTGCGGGCTTCTCGATCGTGGCGTCCGCCCGGAGATCGGCGACGAACTCGCTCACCAGCTCCTGCTGCAGCCGGTTCTCGATCTCGAGCCGGGCTTCCTCGAAGGACGGGGGCGCGGTCTCGCGCTTCTCCTCGACCTTGATGACGTGCCAGCCGAACCGGCTCTGCACCGGGGTCTTGCTGTAGCTGCCCGGCTCCAGCGCCACCGCGGCCGCCGAGAATTCGGGCACCATCTGCTCGGGGGTGAAGAAGCCGAGATCGCCGCCATTGGCGCCGCTGCCGGTGTCCGTCGACTTCTCCTTGGCGATCGCCGCGAAATCGCCGCCGGCGTCGAGCTCGGCGATGACCGCCTCCGCCTCGGCCTGGCTCTCGACCAGGATGTGGCGGGCGTGGATCTCCGTCTCCGGCTGGAACTCCGCGACGAAGCGGTCGTAGCGGGCGCGGACCGCCTCCTCCGTCATGCGATCGGCCAGATGCCGGTCGACCAGCGCCTCGCGGACCACCCGCTCCTCGTAGAGCGCCACCTGCTCCTTCACCTGCGCGTCGTCCTGCAGGTTGCGCCGCCGCCCCTCTTCCAGCAGCAGCGTCTGGTCGATCAGCCAGTCGACCAAAGCGGGGAAGATCTGGTCGAGCTGGTCCTGGTAGGCCTGCGGCAGGTCGCGGGCCGATTCCACGACGTCGGACCGGCGCAGCTCGGTGCCGTTCACCACCGCGACCACCGGATCCTCGGCGGCGGCCTCCTCGGCCGCGTCGGCGGAGCCGTCCTGGGCGAAAGCGCCCGGCGCCGCGGCCGAAAGGGCGAGCAGGGACGCGAGGGCCAGCGCCGGCGACGCCGGCCAGGGGCGGAGACTCTGCATGGAGCGAAATCCTTCGGCGACGGGCAGGCGACACCTTCTGGCGCCCTGAGGACCCGCCGGCGCCGCATCTTGCACAGGGCCGGCAGGGGTACAAGCCGGAATGCATCGCCAGGCCCGGCGGAGCGGGCGCGGGGACCCGGCCGATCAGGCTCGCGGCCGGCAGCGGCCGGAAAAGCCGCCAGCCGGCGGTTTCTCTTGTCTGCTCAAGGGCTTGACCCGACGCGATGCCGGATGCGGCGGACCGGCCGTCGTTGACACGTTTTCCGCGGGGTCCTATCTCTCATGCACTTCGTGACAAGCCGGGTTTCGCCGCCGCCGTGCGCCCGGGCCGCTGTCCGCTACAATCGAGGTGTTGATGTTCGCTGGCCTCGCCAAGCGGATCCTCGGATCCGCCAATGACCGTTACGTCAAGAAGCTGGAAAAGACGGTCGCCCAGATCAACGCCCTCGAGCCGAGCCTGGAGGCGCTCTCCGACGACGATCTCAAGGCGCGCACCGAATGGCTGCGCGGCCGCTACGCCGGCGGGGAGTCGCTCGACGACCTGCTGCCGGACGCCTTCGCCACCGTGCGCGAGGCGGCCAAGCGCACGCTGGGCCAGCGGCACTACGACGTGCAGCTGCTGGGCGGCATCGTGCTCCATCGCGGGCAGATCGCCGAGATGAAGACCGGCGAAGGCAAGACGCTCGTCTCCACCCTCGCCGTCTATCTCAACGCCCTGACCGGCAAGGGCGTCCATGTCGTCACCGTGAACGACTATCTGGCCCGCCGCGACGCGGAATGGATGGGCCAGATCTACCGCTTCCTCGGCCTCACGGTCGACTGCATCGTGCACGGGCTCAACGACGTCCAGCGCAAGGCGGCCTATGCCTGCGACATCACCTATGGCACGAACAACGAGCTCGGCTTCGACTATCTGCGCGACAACATGAAGTTCCGCCTGGAGCAGATGGTCCAGCGGCAGTTCAATTACGCGATCGTCGACGAAGTCGACTCGATCCTGATCGACGAGGCGCGCACGCCGCTCATCATCTCCGGCCCGACCGAGGACAATTCCGAGCTCTACACCCGGATCGACAAGCTGATCCCGAAGCTCGACGAGCAGGATTACGAGAAGGACGAGAAGGGCCGCCAGGTCACGCTGACGGAGCAGGGCGCCGAGCATGTCGAGCAGCTGCTGCGCGAGGCGGGGCTCATGAAGGGCGAGTCGCTCTACGACATCCAGAACGTCAACCTGGTGCACCACGCCAACCAGGCGCTCAAGGCGCACAAGCTGTTCTCGCGCGACGTCGACTACATCGTGAAGGACGACAAGGCCGTCATCATCGACGAGTTCACCGGCCGCATGATGGA
>DAIMFL010000065.1:0-1497 GCA_036724615.1 Alphaproteobacteria bacterium
CGCGCCGCCCCGCCCCGCACCGCCCATGCGCCGCGCCGCGCCGATGCGCCGCGCCGCGCCGATGGGTGCGGCGGCAGGGACCGACCCGCAGGGCTGGGCGAAGACGCCGCGCAACGCCCCCTGCCCCTGCGGCTCCGGCAAGAAATACAAGCACTGCCACGGCAAGCTGTGACGCGAGCGCCGGGTTTCGGCAGTCGCTGACAAGAGCGCCGCAGCCGGGCGGCTTGACGCCGGCCTGCAGCCGCCCGTACTCTATCAACCATGGGTTGGATATACGAAGCAGAGATCGAGTTTCTGGTTGTATTCGCAATCCTGGCCACGATCGTGGCCGCGATCGCTCACCGCAAAGGGCGGCCGCCCGTACCCTGGTTCGTCTACGGCTTCCTGATGTGGCCGATCGCGCTGATCCACGCCCTAGCGAGCAGACCGGACCGGGACGTGCTCGAGAGGCGGGCGCTCCTGTCAGGCAAGTGGCAGCGCTGCCCGGGCTGCGCCGGGCTGATCCCGCGCGAGGCGCCACTCTGCAATCGCTGCGGCCGGGATGTCGCGGCGGAGCGGGCGCGAAGGCGGCGGCTCCCGCCGATCGTCCCTCCGTCGCCGCGGGCCAGCTGACGCGCGGCGACCGATCCCGAGGAACCTGGACCTCCGCTCGGCGCGCGGCGCATCGCCATTGAGATCGGCGAAGGCATCATCGATCGCATCACCCGGCGCGATGATCGCCTCCGGGCGGCCGCGATGGGCACCGGGCAAGGATCGGCACACGCTCCGCCATCGTGCTACGCTGCATCGACCAGCCGCCGCGGACGCTGCGAGCACCGGATCGCCAACGAGGTGTCTTGTGCGATGGCCGAGCTTCTCTTGCACATCGGCGGAGAAAAGACCGGGACGACGTCGCTCCAGGCGTTCCTGTCCAAGAACTCCCGCCTGCTCATGGACCGGTACGGCATCCTGTATCCCGTCTCCGGGCCGCTATCCCTCAATGACGGACACTTTCCCGTCGTGTCGGCGTTTCTCGAGCCGGAGAAATGCGCGTTCGTCCCTCCGGCGAAGCGGCTCGCGCCCGCCGACGTGTCCGAGGCGCTCGCCGATCTGTGCCGGGGGAAGAAGCCGCGACTGGTCGTGCTCAGCGCCGAGCATTTCTCGTCGCGGCTCGAAAAGCCGTCGATCCGAAGCCTGGCGAGCGCAATTCCCCTGCCGCGGACCCGGATACTGTTCTACGTCCGGCGGCAGAGCGATCTGGCGGTTTCCTCCTTCAGCTCGGCCCTCAGAAGCGGCGTGCGGTGGTGGCTGACGGCGGACAGGGTCTCCCCGGACAACCGGTTCTTCAACCATCTGGCCGTCGCCGACGACTGGGCCGACGTGTTCGGACGGGCGAATATCGAGCTCCGGGCATTCGACAAGCTGCGCGCGGGAGTCGAGCAGGATTACATTACGCCAAACGCCTTGAAACCGCCAACCGGATTAAGACCGGGAAAACCCCGAAAGAAAAAAAAAACC
>DAIMFL010000065.1:1507-8664 GCA_036724615.1 Alphaproteobacteria bacterium
GAAGCCAGGCTGCTCCACGCCCTGAACAGGCAGATTCCGAACTGGGTCGACGCTGTCGCCAACGACGACCCCGAGAGCTTCTACAAGGCGCAACGCCTGCGCGAGCGCGTGCTTCTGACGACCGGCCGCGAGCTGACGGATCGGACGGGCCTGGACGTTCTTCTGCCGCGCGCCGTCCGGGATTCGATCGGGTCGCGCTTCGCGGGCATCAACAGGGAGCTCGCCGAGAGATACGGCGTGGAGATCCCGGATGGGGCTGTCCGCCCCGACGAGACCGCGGCGGACATCGCGGCCGACGACCAGGTCGACCTGTTCGCGAGGGTTCTCGCGCGGTTCGGCTACGACGTTCTCGATCTGGAGCAGCGCGTTGCGGCCCTGGAGGCGAGGACGTTCAGGGGGCGGGCCAGGGCCGCAAAGGCAGCGGTGAAGCGCATTCTCGGCCGGGCCTGACATATCCGCAGGCTGACAGCTCCGCGCAGCGCGCCTGCGGGCGGCGGAGCGAAGCGGGCCGATCACCCGACGCCGCGGCGCCCCATCTCCAGGAACTTGAACCTGCGCTCGGCGCGCAGCGTATCGCCGTCGAGATCCTCGAGGTCGGCGAGCGCCTGATCGATCGCGTCGCCCAATGCGATGATCGCCTCCGGGCGGCCGCGATGGGCGCCGCCCAAGGGCTCCGGCACCACCCGGTCGATGACGCCGAGCTGCAGCAGGTCGTCGGCCGTGAGCTTCAGGGCCTCCGCCGCCTCCTTGGCCTGCTCGGCGCTGCGCCAGAGGATCGAGGCGCAGCCTTCCGGCGAGATCACCGAATAGACCGCATGCTCCAGCATCAGCACGCGGTTGCCGGCGGCGAGCGCGATGGCGCCCCCCGAGCCGCCCTCGCCGATGATCGCGGCGACCAGCGGCACGCGCACCTTGAGGCAGGCCTCGATGCAGCGCGCGATCGCCTCGGCCTGGCCGCGCGCCTCGGCGTCGACGCCGGGATAGGCGCCGGGCGTGTCGATGAGCGCCACGATCGGCAAGCCGAACCGGTCGGCCAGCTCCATGAGGCGGAGCGCCTTGCGATAGCCCTCGGGCCGCGCCATGCCGAAATTGTGCTTCACCCGGGACGCCGTGTCGGCGCCCTTCTCATGCCCCAGCACCACGACGTTGCGGCCGCGGAACCGGCCGAGCCCGCCCTGGATCGCCGCGTCGTCGGCGAAGGCGCGGTCGCCGGCGAGCGGCGTGTAGTCGTCGACGAGCGCACTTACATAGTCGCTGTAATGCGGCCGCTCGGGATGGCGCGCCACCAGCGTCTTCTGCCAGGGGGTGAGCTTCCCGTAGGTGGTGCGCAGCAGGCGGTCGGCCTTGGTCTGGAGCTTCGCCACCTCCTCGGCGATGTTCATGCCGCCCGCATCCGACAGGTGGCGCAGCTCCTCGATCTTGCCCTCGAGTTCGGCGATCGGCTTCTCGAAGTCCAAGAAGGTCGGCATCGAATCTCCCTATCAAGCCGCGGCGCCGGGGGCCGCAGTCCCGTTCAGCGCGCGCTGCCGGCGATCTGCTCGGCCTTCTTCACCAGCACCTCGGCCTGGCGGATCGAGGCGATGTCGATCAAACGCCCGTCGAGCGCCACCGCGCCCTTGCCCTCGCGCTGCGCCTGGGCCATCGCCTCCAGGATGCGCTTGGCCTTCTTGACCTCCGCCTCGCTCGGGCTGAACAGCTCGTTGGCGAGCGCGACCTGGGAAGGGTGGATCGCCCACTTGCCCTCGCAGCCGAGCACGCCAGCCCGGTTGCCCGCGGCCCTGTAGCCGTCTGCGTCGGAGAAGTCGCCGAACGGCCCGTCGACCGGCCGGAGGCCGTTGGCGCGAGCCGCCACCACCATGCGGGCGATGGCGTAGTGCCACATGTCGCCCCAATGGGTGTCACGATTGCCGCCGGAGTCCTTATCAGTCAGCACGGAGTAATCGGGGTTCACCCCGCCGATATTCGTCGTGCGCGCCTTGGTCGAGGCGGCGTAGTCGGCGACGCCGAAATGGAGCGACTCGTTGCGCCTGCTGGCCGCGGCGATGTCGTGGACGTTCTGCATGCCGAGCGCCGTCTCGATGATATGTTCGAAGCCGATGCGCTTCTTCTTGCCCTTGGCGGCCTCGCACTGGGTGACCAGCATGTCGACGGCATAGACGTCCGCCGCGGTGCCGACCTTCGGGATCATGATGAGGTCGAGCCGCTCGCCGGTCTGCTCGATCACGTCCACCACGTCGCGATACATGAAATGCGTGTCGAGGCCGTTGATGCGCACCGACAGGGTCTTGGCGCCCCAGTCGATGTCGTTGATCGCCTGGATGACGTTCTTGCGCGCCTGCGGCTTGTCGTCCGGCGCGACCGCATCCTCGAGATCGAGGAAGACCACGTCGGCCGCCGACTTCGCCGCCTTCTCGAAGAGCTGCGGCTGGCTGCCCGGCACGGCGAGCTCGCTGCGGTTGAGGCGCGCGGGCGCCTGCTCGACGATCTTGAAGCTCATTCCGACCCCTCCAGAACGGTATCCAGGCGCGAATCGCTCTCCCGGCCGGGCTTCCGGCGCAGGGATCGTCGGGTTTGATGCCCGCTCGCGGGCCCCCTTGTCAACGACCGGTCCCGGCGGCGCCCCGCCGCGGCCGCCCCCGGGACCTCCCCGCGGGGTCGTCTCCTCACCCCGCCTTGCGGCCCCGCCGGGCCAGGGGGTGGTGGTCGCGGACCAGGGCCTTCATGCGCTCCCCGGCCACATGGGTGTAGATCTGCGTCGTCGAGATGTCGGCATGGCCCAGCATCTTCTGGACCGAGCGCAGGTCGGCGCCGTGGTCGAGCAGATGCGTCGCGAAGGCGTGGCGCAGCACGTGCGGCGAGAGCTTGCGCGGATCGATGCCCGCCTCGACCCCGAGCGCCTTCAGCAGCTGGGCGAAGCGCTGCCGGGTCAGGTGGCCGCTGCCCGCATGGGAGGGGAAGAGCCAGGGCGAGCTGGTGCGCCGCCGCTTCAGCGCCGCGTCGCGGAACGGCAGCCAGGCGGTGATCGCGTCGCGCGCCGGCTCGCCCAGCGGGACCATGCGCTCCTTGGCCCCCTTGCCGCGCAGCACGAGGACGCGGGAATCGCGCAGCACGGTGGCGACCGGGAGCCCCACCAGCTCGGAGACGCGCAGGCCCGCCCCGTAGAGAAGCTCGAGGAGCGCCACCAGCCGCGCCGCCTCGGCCGGCGCGCGCTTCTGCGCCGCCTCGATCAGCCGGCCGACCTCGTCCTCGCTGACGAGCTTGGGCAGGGCGCGGCCGCGCCGCGGCGAATCGAGGCGCATGGTCGGATCGTCCGGCCGCAGCCCCTCCGCCACCAGGAAGCGGTAGAACTGGCGCAGGGCGGAGAGCCGGCGGGCCACCGTGCGCTCGGCCATGCCGGCGTCGTCGAGCCGGCGCAGATAGAGCCGCAGATCGTCGCTGGTCGCGCCGCCCAGGCCGCGCTTGCGCCGCGCGAGCTGTCCGCCCAGATCGTCGAGATCGCGGCGATAGGCCTCGACCGTGTTCGGGGCGGCGTTGCGCTCGGCGACGAGAAGCTCGACGAAGCGCTCGACCAGCAACGCATCCTCCCCGGCGAGCGGCGGCAGCTCCTTCGGCCGGCCCACCGGGCTCAGACCCCGTTGGCGAGCGCGGCCTCGAACGCGATCGCCCGCGCCTCCTCCTCCAGACCGATCCCGCGCAGGGCGGAGAGGGCGCGCGCGAGGGCGACCGGATGCGATCCGCCCGGCCCGTCCGGGCCGAGCACGAACAAAGCGAGCATCACCGTCTCGCCGATCCGCCCGGCGGCGGCGGCGTCGCCGAGGGCGAACCAGAGCGCCGGATGGGGCAGGACCGCCTCTCCCGGCGCCGCCGGATCGGCCAGAACCCGCCAGGCGGGCCCTGCCGGCTGACCCAGCCCGTCGAGAACGGCGAAGAGCCGCGCCGCCCGGAGGTCCGCCTCGGCATCGCCGCCGGCTTCCTGCGCCTGCCGCCAGGCCGCGACGGCGGCGGCGTCCCAGGCGAGCGGCTCGCCGCCGCCTGCAATTCGCGCCAGAAGAGAGAGCACCGGGACGGCCGCCGCGGCCTCCGGGTTGCGCGGCGCCTCGGCGCGGGCGAGGTCGGTCCAGGCCGCCGCCAGCTCGTAGCGCCCGCCGAGATAGAGCGCGCGGCCCGCCGTTTCGGCGAAGGCGGCGTTCGCGGCCTCCGGCGCGATCCGCTCGATCATCGGCAGGTAGATGCGGGCGGCGACCGGATAGCCGCCGTCGCGACGCGCCGCCGCGAGCGCCGTCGCGATCAGCCCGGCGCGGGCGGCCGGAGTGGCCGCGGCCTCCGCCGCCTGGTACAGCACGGCGCGGTCGTGAGGAGTCTTCGGATCGAGATCGGCCGCCGCCGCGAGCTCGTCCGGCGTGGCCGGTTCGGCTCGGTAGAGCCGGGCGAGCTCGTCGGGTTCGGCGAGGCCGACCGCCACCGCCTGCTCGGTCAGGGCCAGGCGCTCCGCCCCCGACGCGGCCGCCAGGCGTGTCGCCAGCAGGTCGGGGTCGGCGGCGGTGTCCGCGCCCTCGGGCAGCGACTGGCCGGCAGCCGCCAGCATGGCGAGATGCAGGCCCTTCGGCTCTGCCAGCTCGGCACCGACATCGGCCGTCTCGTCGTTCCCGGCCAGCACGTCGACGAGCTCGAAGAACAGCCGGTCGTCGTGGCCCTGCTCCCGCAGCAGGCCGAGGCCGAGCGCGGCCTCGTCGGTCTGCCCGGACTTCGCCTGGCAGAAGATGAGCGACTTATGAAGGTAGACATCTTGATCGAAGCGGCGGATGAGCTCCGGCACCTCGCCGCAGGCCCGCTCCACGTCGCCGGCGAGCCAGGCCGATTCGAGGCGCAGCCGCGCCGCGGCCGCGTCGAGCTGGGAGTTGGGCATGGCGCCCAGCAGCTCCGCCGCCGCCCGGCGGTCGCCCAGCGCCGCCAGGCGCCCGGCCCTGACCGTCGTCAGGTCGAGCCGCGCCTCTCCGGCGGGAGCCTCCGCCGAGGAGAGGAGGAGCCGCCGCGCCAGGTCGCGCAGGGCCGGCGACTCGGGAACGACGGGAAGGGCCGGCAGCAGCCGCTCGACGAAGGCACGGTCCGTGCCGCGCCACATGCCGACGGGCAGCCCGCCCGAATCGGACTCGAGCGTCCCGCCATAGTCGGTCGCCACCTCGCCGAGGGGGTCGACCTCGATGCCGGCGGGGGCGCGTCCGATCTCCGGGGACGGCGCGGCCGGAGCGCCGTCGGGCGCGGTGCCCGAGGGTGGCGTCAGCACGATCGGCGGGCCGACGGCCTCTCCGTCGGAGGGGCCGGCCGTCTGCGCGGCGAGCGGGGCAGGCAGAGCGAGAAGGAGGAGGAGCGCCGCCGCAGCTCTACAGCGCGAGGCGCTCATTGGGGATGACCTTTTCCATGGTCGTCGTCGGAGCGGGTATGTCCCAGCTCGCCAGCACGAGGAAACCTCCCGCGGCCACCACGATGAGCGCGAGGACGAGAACCAGAACGAGCTTTCGCATGGATGAGAAATTTTTCCCTGCAAGGCCGGCGGAACGCGGCGGGTGTCTCGAGACCTGCCGTCGCAGCGGCCGGACCGGCCGGCATTGCGACATGCCCCTGGAAATATGCTAGGTTTCGAGTATGGCGACAATGCGGCAGTCTACCGGCCCGGAGGCGGCGTTTCAACGAGACCGGACCGGCCCGATGCGTGGCAGTCTTCCCCCTACCGAAGGGCAGGCCTTCGACTCGGCCGAGGCGCCGGCGGACGGCGCTGGCCTCCCCGCACGCGCATGACCCCGGACCTTCGTGCTTTCGGCAAGACCATCGTGCTCGTCGGCCTGATGGGCGCGGGCAAGAGCTGCATCGGGCGGCGCCTGGCGGCGCGGCTGGACATGCCCTTCCTCGACGCCGACCGGGAGATCGAGGAGGCCGCCGGCTGCAGCATCCCGGAGATCTTCGCCCGCCACGGCGAGCAGGCGTTCCGCGACGGCGAGCGGCGGGTGATCCTGCGGCTGCTCGAGGGCGAGCCTTGCGTGCTCGCCACCGGCGGCGGCGCGTTCATGGATCCGCGCACCCGCGCCGCGATCAAGCAGCGGGCGGTCGCCGTATGGCTGCGCGCCGAGCTCGATCTCCTGGCGCGCCGGGTCGCCCGCCGGAACGATCGGCCGCTGCTGCAGGTTGCCGATCCGCGCCAGAAGCTCGAGGAGCTGATGACGGCGCGCTACCCGGTCTATGCCGAGGCCGACCTGACCGTGGACAGCCAGGACGGGCCGCCCGAGGCGACGCTGGAGCGGGTGATCGCCGCCCTCTCCGACTATGTGACGAGTCATCCGGACCGGCTCGGCGTCGGCGAGGCGGCGGCGTCATGAGCCGCCCCGTCGGAACCGCCGCGGACGGCGCCGCCCGCGAGCGGCTGCGCGTCGCCCTCGGCGACCGCAGCTACGACATCGTGGTCGGCAGCGGGCTTCTCCAGGATGCCGCGGCGGAGATCGCGCCGGTCCTGAAGCGCAGGCGGTGCTTCGTGGTGACCGACGCGACGGTCGCGCCGCGCCACCTTCCGGCCCTCCAGTCCTCCCTCGAGGCCGCGGGCATCGCGGTCGACAGCGCCGTGCTTCCGGCCGGCGAGCAGACCAAGAGCTTCGGCGAGCTCGAGCGTCTCTGCGACCGGCTGCTCGCGGCCGGCGTCGAGCGCGGCTCCACGCTCATCGCGCTCGGCGGCGGCGTCATCGGCGACCTGACCGGCTTTGCCGCCGGCATCATCCTGCGCGGCATCGACTTCGTGCAGATCCCGACCACCCTGCTCGCCCAGGTGGACAGCTCGGTCGGCGGCAAGACCGGCATCAACACCGCGCGCGGCAAGAACCTGGTGGGCTGCTTCCACCAGCCGCGGCTGGTGCTGGCGGACATCGGCGCGCTGGCGACGCTGCCGCGGCGCCAGCTCCTCGCCGGCTACGCCGAGGTGGTGAAGTACGGGCTGCTGGGCGACGCGGCGTTCTTCGCCTGGCTGGAGAAGAACGGCGCCGCGCTGCTCGCCGGCGATCCCGATCTGCGGCGCGCGGCCGTGGCGCAGAGCTGCGCCGCCAAGGCCGCCATCGTCGCGGACGACGAGCGCGAGGCCGGACGGCGCGCGCTGCTCAATCTTGGACATACCTTCG
>DAIMFL010000065.1:8674-18708 GCA_036724615.1 Alphaproteobacteria bacterium
CCGACCAGCTGCTGCACGGCGAGGCGGTGGCGATCGGCATGGCGCTGGCCTTCGAGCTGTCGGCCGAGCTGGGGCTCTGCCCGCGGGCCGACGCGGCGCGGGCGATGCGGCACATGGCCGCCGTCGGCCTGCCGACCGGCCTCGCCGCGATCGGCCGGCCGTCCTGGGACGTCGAGCGGCTGATCGCGCACATGCACCACGACAAGAAGGTGGCCGCCGGGCGGATCGCCTTCGTGCTCGTGCGCGGCATCGGCGAGGCCTTCGTCGCGACCGACGTGGCGCTGGACGACGTGCGCCGGCTGCTCGGCGCCGCCGCGGCGGCGTGAGCCGCCATGGAGGAGGACCCTAGTCCCTGCCGTCGCTGGAAAGCGATACATGCATCGAGCGCCACTCTGGCACGCCGGCGGGTACTGCCAACTTTCGTCGCGCTGGCAGCGCAGACGATGTACGACGTTTCCATGAAAGTTGGCACTAGACGCCGGAAGGCGGGACGGGTGCCGTGATCGGCAGCATCGCCCTCATTCTGCTGCTTCTCCTGCTGTCGGCCTTCTTCTCCGGATCCGAGACGGCGCTCACCGCCGCGTCGCGCTCGCGCATGCACGCGCTGGAGCAGCAGGGCAATGCCCGCGCCGGCGCGGTGAACCGCCTGCGCAAGCAGATGGAGCGCGTGATCGGCGCGATCCTGATCGGCAACAATCTCGTCAACATCTTCGCCTCCGCCCTCGCGACCAGCGTGCTGATCGGCTTGTTCGGCGACACCGGCGTCGTCTACGCCACCGTCGCCATGACCGTTCTCGTCGTCGTGTTCGGGGAGGTGATGCCCAAGACCTATGCCATCAACAACCCGGACCGCACCGCGCTCGCCGTCGTGCCGGTGATGAAGCTCGTGGCCGCGCTGTTTTCGCCGCTGACGCGGATCGTCCAGGCCGTGGTGCGCGGCGCGCTGCGCCTGTTCGGCGTCAATGTGACGGCGACCCTCGGTACGGACTGGACGGAGGAAGAGCTCCGGGGCGCCATCGATCTCCATGCCCATTCCGCCGAAGAGGTGCGCGAGGCGGGCGCGATGCTGCACAGCATCCTCGACCTCGACGACGTGTCGGTGGAGGACATCATGGTCCATCGCCGCAACGTGGTGATGATCGACGCGAACCAGCCGGCGGCGCAGATCGTCGAGGAGGTGCTGGCGAGCCCCTATACCCGCCTGCCGCTCTGGCGCGAGGAGCCCGACAACATCGTCGGCGTCCTGCACGCCAAGGCGCTGCTGCGCGCCGTCCAGGCGAGCCGGGGCGATCTGGAGAAGCTCGACGTCGTCGCCCTGGCCTCGCCGCCCTGGTTCATTCCGGAGAGCACGAGCCTGCTCGCCCAGCTGCGGGCGTTCCGCGCCCGGCGGGAACATTTCGCCCTCGTCATCGATGAGTACGGCGTATTGATGGGCATCGTGACGCTGGAGGACATCCTGGAGGAGATCGTCGGCGAGATCAGCGACGAGCACGACATCCAGGTGCAGGGCGTCGAGCCCGGCCCGGACGGGTCCTATGTCGTGGCCGGGGTGGTCACGATCCGCGATCTCAACCGGGAGTTCGGCTGGCGCCTGCCGGACGAGGAGGCTTCCACCATCGCCGGGCTGGTGCTGCACGAGGCGCGCGAGATCCCGTCGCGCGGCCAGGTCTTCGTCTTCCACGGCTTCCGGTTCGAGATCCTGGAGCGGCAGCGCAACCAGATCACCAGGCTGCGCATCACCCCGATCGCCCCGGCCGCTTCAGCCGACGCGGAGCCGGCCGACGAACGCGCCGGTTGAAACCGGCCGGCGGCCGCGCGACCTTTTCCAGCCGTCTCGAGCCCATCTTCTTCTGGAGTGCCGCCATGGCCCGGTCCGCGCCCGTCGCCCGCCAGCATCTGCACACCCGCCAGCTCGACATGCGGGGATACCGCCGCGCGGACGGGCTGTGGGACATCGAGGGCCATCTGACCGACGTGAAGACCTATGCCTTCCGCAACGAGTGGCGGGGCGAGGTCGCGCCCGGAACGCCCATCCACGACATGTGGGTCCGCCTGACCGTCGATAGCGGCCTGACGGTGCGCGAGATCGAGGTCGCGACGGATGCCTCGCCCTACAGGATCTGCCCCGACATCGCGCCGAACTTCGCCGCGGTGAAGGGGCTCACCATCGGCCCGGGCTGGAGCCGCCGGCTCAAGGAGCGGCTCGGCGGCACCAAGGGCTGCACCCATCTGGTGGAGCTGCTGGGCGCGCTCGCCACCGTCGCGATCCAGACGCTCGTGCGGGAGCGCAAGGATTTCGAGCCCGGGACCGCTCCCCGGCGGCCGCCCTTCCTGGACAGCTGCCATGCTCTGGCGAGCGACAGCGAGGTGACTGCGCGATTCTGGCCGGAGTTCTACACCGGAAGCCGCGGCAAGGACCCCGCCTGACGGGGCGATGCGACTCGGCTTGGTGACGTCGAGGCTGAGGTCAGCGCAGGCGCGGAAGAGCCGCGGCGCCGTCGACCAGGCCGGGTGCCGTGGCAGCGGCCTTGGCGGCTGCCACGCACCCATGCCCGGCGAGCTCATGCCCGTCCTCCGTCGCGGCTTCGCGGAAATAGATCAGGATGAACACCCGGATCGCAGCGGTGAGGGTGGATTCCTGCCGCCGGTCCTGGACGAGGGTGCAAAGCTCGTGGATCGTCAGCCCTTCGCGCCGGGCGATCTCGTAGAGCGCCTCCCACATCAAGGGTTCGAGCCGCAGGCTGGTCCGCCGGCCGCGGATCGTCACATTGCGGTTCACCAGGGTGCTGGATCTCGCGCGGACCGCGATATCGGCACCCGCCCCAGAAGAGTCGACCATCAATAGCCCCGGTGCGACTGTTTCCGTCGAACTTACGACGCGTAACAAGTGTAGCCGTCCCGGCAGTATCTGGGAACCACGAATATAGAAGAAAATGCCGGTCGCACGCTTCTTGGTTGTACGACCAATCCGGCGGCCCGGCTTCAGCCGGCAGCGGCCTCTTCCGCCGGCGTCCGGGCGGTCAGCGAGAGCGCATGCACCGGCCCGGCGAGCTCCTCGGCCAGCAGCTCGTAGACCCGCCGCTGGCGGGCGACCCGCGACAGGCCGGCGAAGGATTCGGCCACGACCTCGACCCGGAAATGGGTCTCTCCTTCGGGGCGCCACCCGGCGTGACCCCGATGCAGATCGGACTCGTCGATCACCGCCAGGCGCGTGGGCGCCAGCGCGGCGCGGAGCTTCGACTCGATCGTTGCGGCGACGGTCATGACCTTCCAGCCCACAGAACCATCTTGGACTGGAAGAGTACATAAGCGAAGGTCCGGATCCCAAGAGGCCATCCCGTCGCAGCCCCGCCGCCCATCCCAGGAGCCCGCCACAGTTGAGACAAGACCGAACCGGCCGGCCCGAGGGCGACGCGGCCTCGTCTTCGCCCGTCAGCCACCGCACGGCGTTCCTGCTGCTGACGGTCGTCGTCGTGCTGTGGGGCATCAACTGGCCGATCATGAAGGTCGGAGTCGCCGTAATCCCGCCGCTGTGGTTCGGCGTGCTTCGCCTGGCCATCGGCACGGCCGTGCTGTTCGGAGTCCTGGTGCTGACCCGCCGCCTCGCCTGGCCCACGCGCCAGGACCTGCCGGTCGTGGCCAGCGTCGGGCTCCTGCAGATGGCCGGCTTCCTGGCGCTGGTGAACCTCGCGCTCGTCCATGTGGGGGCGGGCCGCTCCGCGGTGCTCGCCTATACGACGCCGCTCTGGGTCGGGCCCGGGGCGATGCTGCTGCTGGGGGAGCGGGCGACCTGGCCGAAGCTGCTCGGGCTCGCCCTCGGGCTCGGCGGGATCGCCCTGCTGTTCAGCCCGACGGCGGTGGACTGGTCTGACGATTCGGCCGTGCAGGGCAACCTGCTGCTGATGATCGCCGCCTTGTGCTGGGCGGTCGCCATCCTCCATATCCGCGGCCACGACTGGAAGCTGTCGCCCCTGCAGCTCGCGCCCTGGCAGCTCCTGGCCGGCCTGCCGCCGCTGATCGCGCTGGCGCTGTGGCGCGAAGGCCCGCCGGCGATCCAGTGGTCGGCACCGGTCGCCGCCATCGTCCTCTACAACGGCGTGCTCGCCACCGCCCTCTGCTATTGGGCGACGGTGACCGTGACGCGGGCCCTCCCCGCGGTCACCACCTCGCTCTCTCTGCTCTGCGTCCCGGTCGTGGGGCTCCTGTCGTCGACGCTCAGCCTGGGCGAGCCGCTCGGCCTGCCGCTTCTGGCCGGCTGCGGCCTGATCCTGGCCGGCGTCGGCCTGGTCAGCGTAGCCGACCAGATTCGGCGCTGACCGTCCGTGCGCTCCTTGCCAGCCCAACCCCGCCCCCCCATACTTTCGCGATGCGAAAAGCCAATGGCCGGGCACCCTGGAGCGGGGCCGACGACGCTCCCCAGGCACGCTGCTGCGAGCACCCCGACTGCACCGAGCCGGGACTCTATCGTGCGCCCAAATCGCGGCAGACGCTCACCGACTATTTCTGGTTCTGCCTGGAGCACGTCCGCGACTACAACAGGGCCTGGAACTACTACGCGGGGATGGACGAAGGCGAGGTCGAGGCCCATATTCGCAATGATACCGTCTGGCAGCGGCCCACCTGGCCGCTGGGAAGCTGGCACAGCTTCCGCCAACGGCAGCGCGAGAGTGCCGCCAGGTTCCGCGATCCCTTCGGTTTCTTCCGTGACGAGAAGCAGGCCTCGGAGGGGAGCCCGGACTCACGCCGCCTGCCCCCGGCCGAGCGGCAGGCGCTGAGCGTGCTGGAGCTGTCGCCGCCGGTCACCCGGGCCGACATCAAGCTGCGCTACAAGGGGCTGGTGAAGCAGCTCCATCCGGATGCCAACGGCGGCGACAAGGAAGCCGAGGAAAGGCTGAAGCTGATCAACCAGGCCTACAGCACACTGAAGCACAGCCCGCTCTTCTGAGCCGGCAGCCGTGCGAGTCGGTTCACCACGAGAGCAAGGTTCATGGACGCAAGACAGAGCAACGAGTGGAGCCCCAACCTGCCGGACATCACCATCGCCGTGCGGCAGACCTTCGGGCTCGACTGCGACATGCAGGTGCCGGCCTTCAGCCAGCCCAGCGAGCACGTTCCCGACGTCGACGAGGCCTATCGCTTCGATCACGACACCACCCTGGCCATCCTGGCGGGCTTCGCCTACAACCGGCGCGTCATGATCCAGGGCTATCATGGCACCGGCAAGTCGACCCATATCGAGCAGGTCGCCGCCCGGCTCAACTGGCCCTGCATCCGCGTCAATCTCGACAGCCACATCAGCCGCATCGACCTGATCGGCAAGGATGCCATCGTGCTGCGCGACGGCAAGCAGGTGACGGAGTACCGCGAAGGCCTGCTGCCCTGGGCGCTGCAGCATCCGACCGCCCTGGTGTTCGACGAGTACGACGCCGGCCGGCCCGACGTGATGTTCGTGATCCAGCGCGTGCTCGAGGTCGAGGGCAAGCTCACCCTGCTCGACCAGAACCGCGTCATTCGGCCGCACCCGGCCTTCCGCCTGTTCTCGACCGCGAACACGGTCGGGCTCGGCGACACGACCGGCCTCTATCACGGCACCCAGCAGATCAACCAGGGCCAGATGGACCGCTGGAACATCGTGGCCACGCTCAACTACCTGCCGCATGACGAGGAGGTCGACATCATCCTCGCCAAGGCGCCGTCCTACGACACCGAGGACGGTCGCCGCACGATCAGCGCCATGGTGGCGCTGGCCGACCTCACGCGCAGCGGCTTCATCAGCGGCGACATCTCGACCGTCATGTCGCCGCGCACCGTGATCACCTGGGCCGAGAACGCGCGCATCTTCAACGACGTCGCCTTCGCCTTCCGGGTCACCTTCCTCAACAAGTGCGACGAGGTGGAGCGCTCGGTCGTGGCGGAGTACTACCAGCGCGCCATGGGCACCGAGCTCAAGCTGAGCGACGCGAAGGCCAGCCTCGTCTGATCCCGGCAGCACGCCGATGAGCAAGAGCGAGAACCGGGTCGAGGAGTTCCGCCGGGTGACCGGCGCGGCGATGCGCGCCATCTCCCGGAAGCCGGAGATCAACGCCGTCTTCGCGCCCGGCCAGCACGGCGTCTCGGGGGGCGAGGCGCGGCTGCCCATGCCGTCGCGCGAGCTGCCCGCCGCCGAGATCGCGCAGGTTCGCGGCGAGGCCGATTCGATCGCCCTCAAGCTCCGCCATCACGACGCCAGGCTGAACACGCGGCTGCGCCCGCAGGGCGACACGGCCCGCGCCGTGTTCGATGCGGTCGAGCTGGCGCGGGTCGAGGCGCTCGGCGCGCGCAGCATGACCGGCGTGTCCGAGAACCTCGCCGCCGCGCTCGAAGAGAACTGCCGGCAGCGGGGCTTCCAGCGCCTGACGGAGCGCGATCCGGGCCAGTTACCCGCCGCCATCCGGCTTCTCGCGCGCGAGGCCATGACCGGCGCGCCGCCGCCGCCGAGCGCCCGGCGCCTGCTGGAGCTGTGGCGGCCCGCGCTCGACGACAAGGTCAGGCAGGACATCTCCGAGCTCGCCGGGCTGATCGGCGATCAGCGGTCCTTCGCCACCGCGGTGAAGCGGCTGCTCTCGGACCTCGCCGTCGATCTCGGCGTCGAGGAGCCGGAATCGACCCAGGAGGAATCCGAGGCCGAGGGCGAGAAGCAGGAGAAGCCCGAGAGCCAGCAGGGCGACAGCGGCGAGTCCGACAAGGCCGAGACCGTCTCGGCCATGGAGGGCCAGCAGGGCGAGCCCGGCGAGGACGAAGGCGCCGAGCAGGCCGCCGCCGAGACCGAGATGGAGATGAAGGGCGAGGGCGGCGAGGACCGTCCGGGCCGCCCAGGACGGCCGCCCTGGAGCGGCGAGTACGGCCGCAACGAGCCGGCCTACCGCGTCTACACCACGGACTACGACGAGGTGATCGACGCGGCCGAGCTGTGCGACCCAGTGGAGCTCGCGCGGCTGCGCCAGATGCTCGACCAGCAGCTCGTGCATCTGCAGCCGGTCGTGGCGCGTCTCGCCAACCGGCTGCAGCGCCGGCTGATGGCGCAGCAGTCGCGCGCCTGGGAGTTCGACCTCGAGGAAGGCATGCTCGACGCGGCGCGGCTCGCCCGGGTCGTCGCCAACCCGGTGCTGCCGCTCTCCTACAAGCGGGAGAAGGACACCGACTTCCGCGACACCGTGGTCACGCTGCTGATCGACAATTCCGGATCGATGCGCGGCCGGCCGATCAGCGTGGCGGCGATGAGCGCCGACATCCTGGCGCGCACGCTGGAGCGCTGCGGCGTCAAGGTCGAGGTCCTGGGCTTCACCACCCGCATGTGGAAGGGCGGCCAGTCGCGCGAGAAGTGGATCACCGGCGGCAAGCCGGCCAATCCGGGCCGCCTCAACGACCTGCGCCACATCGTCTACAAGCCGGCCGACGCGCCCTGGCGGCGCGCGCGCAAGAGCCTCGGCCTCATGCTGCGCGAGGGCATCCTCAAGGAGAACATCGACGGCGAGGCGCTGCTCTGGGCGCATAACCGGCTGATCGCCCGGCCGGAGCAGCGGCGGATCCTGATGGTGATCTCCGACGGGGCGCCGGTCGATGATTCGACGCTGTCGGTCAATCCCGGCAACTATCTCGAGCGGCATCTGCGCGAGGTGATCGACTGGATCGAGACCCGCTCGCCGGTCGAGCTCGTCGCCATCGGCATCGGCCACGACGTCACGCGCTATTACCGCCGCGCCGTCACCATCGTCGACGCCGAGCAGCTCGGCGGCACGATGATGGAGAAGCTCGCCGAGCTGTTCGACGAGGAGGCGCAGACCCGCCGGGGCGGGCGCGGCCCCACGCCCCTTGCCGCCCGCCGCGCGTAGGATACATAGAGCTGAGACTGTCGAGAGAGGAAAGGATTCCCCCTCCCCTTGCGGGAGGGGGTTTGTCGCCGTTGCTCTGCTTGCGTTCGCAGTTCTCCTGCCCCAGCCCGCGGCGGCCGATCCGGTGGAGCTCCACGCGCGCAGCGTGCCGCTCGACACGCGCGCGCCCGAGCGGATGCGCGTCGGCGGCCTGGAATATCTGGCGGGATTCGAGCTCATCGGCCTCGACCGCCGCTGGGGCGGCTTCTCCTCGATGATCCTGACGGAGTCCGGCGACGCGCTTCTCGCCGTCTCGGATTTCGGCCATTGGCTGCGGCTGGAGCTCGCCCATGACGCGGCGGGCAGGCTCACCGGCTTCGGCGCGGCCGAGCTCAGCGAGCTTCCGGGGCCGGACGGCGGGCGACTCGAGCGCAAGCCGGAGGGCGACGCGGAAGGCCTGGCCGTCGCGCCGGAGGGCGGGCTGCTCGTCGCCTTCGAGCGGCAGCATCGCTTCTGGCTCTATTCCGGCGAGCCGCCCTTCGCCGCCGCGCCGGCTTCCTACCCGGCGCCCGAGGCGATCGTCGCTTTGCCGGAGAACAGCGGCGTCGAATCGCTGGCGACGCTGCCGGGATCGCGGCTGCTCGCCATCGCCGAAGGCGAGGAGGACGGCGACGGCGAGATTCCCGGCTGGCTGTGGCAGGAGCAGCGGTGGCACCCCGTCGCCTGGACGCGGGTGCGCCCCTATCGTCCGACCGACGCGGCGGCGCTGCCCGACGGCGGCGTCATGGTGCTGGAGCGCCGCTTCAGCCTGGCGGGCGGGCCGGGCGCCCGGCTTTCATTCGTGAAGGCCGAGGACATCGCCCCGGGCGCGCGCCTGTTCGGCACGCCCCTCGCGGAGCTCAGGCAGCCGCACAGCGTCGACAATTTCGAAGGCATCGCCGCCCGGCCGGCGCCGGACGGCGGTGTCCTCGTCTACCTGCTGTCGGACGACAATCGCAGCGAGCTGCAGCGCACCCTGCTGCTGCAGTTCCTCTGGAGACCGTAGAGCGCGATCAGGCGCGCCGGCGCGCCCGGCGGCGCCCGTCCCGCTCCGCCCAGCGGCGCCGCTCGGCCACCATGCCGTGCCAGCGCCCGGTCACCTGTCGGCAGAACGCGGCGCCGGCCTCGAAATGCGCCTCGACCTCCCCGACGACACGCGCGGCCTCCGCCTCGGCGGACTCGCCGTGATGCCGGACCAGCGACGCCCAGCAATCGCGCGGGAAATTCGGCGCGTCCTGCCGGGTGACCTCCAGGTGAAACTGGAATCCGTAGGTGGTGGCGCCGATCCGGATCGCCTGGTTGGCGCAGGTGCCGTTGGTCATCAGGAGCTCGGCCCCGTCCGGCAGGTCGAAGCTGTCCTCGTGCAGCTGCATGATCCGCTGCTCGACCGCGAGGCCGGCGAGCAGCGGGTCGCGCATTCCCGCCTCGGTCAGCCGGACCGGCAGATAGCCGATCTCGAGCCCGCCGAACGGCCAGACCGTGCCGCCGAAGGCGCGCGCGATCAGCTGCGCGCCGAGGCAGATTCCCATGACCGGCTTGGCTTCCTCGTGGAAGCGGCGGATGAGCGGCAGGATCTCCGTGAAGGCCGGCCAGGCGACGTCGTCGCCGGCATGCTGCGGACCGCCCAGGATCACCAGCCCGTCGAAGCCGTGCGTGGTGGGCGGGAGGGCCTCACCCCGATGCGGGAAGATCGTGATGAGCTCTGCGCCCAGCGCGCTCAGCGTCTCGCCGACGAGGCCGACCGGGGTCACCGGGCAGTGCTGGATCACCAGGATGTTCATGGGCTGCTCCTCCTGCCGCGCCGAAGCGCGCATGCGACTGTCCCGTCCCGGCCTCGAAGGCCAGGCGGGCGCGGAATCGGGACATGTGGGACAGGAGAAGCAGGCCCGCGGGCGCTACAACCATGTCGAGGTCCCTTAAAGGTTTCGGCCTTGCGGCCAGCCAAACCGAGAAAGGACGCCTAACGTCGTAGCATAACCACGGAGGGCCATTGGCACGTGCGCGTGCGTCTGGCTGCGCAATGTACGCGGCTTCCGCAGGATTTCAATAGGTCATGCGGGGGAGATGCCTGTGCCGGACGCTGCTCCGGGCCGGAGGCGGCGAGGAGTCCGGGCAGGCTCCGGATTACATTTTTGTTTCACAAAC
>DAIMFL010000066.1:0-18538 GCA_036724615.1 Alphaproteobacteria bacterium
TCTCGGTGATCGACGTGGAGAAGCTCGAGGTGATCAAGTCGATCCCGGTCGGCGACCAGCCCTGGGGCGTCGCGGTCGCCCCGTGACGGGACGCCGTCGCCCGACACGGCAACAGCAAGGAGGGAGGCGTACGGATATGATGGGTGTCATCACCGGAAGGGCCGGCCTCGCCGGCCTGGTCGTCGCGCTCTGCGGCCTCGTGGCCATGCCGGCTTCGGCGGCCAATCTGCTGACCAAGGCGACGGACCTGCCGCCGCTCGAGCTCTCGACCGGCAAGGCTTTCCCGAAGGAGCCGATGGAGCTCGAGGCCGGCAAGTATTATCGCTGGACGATCAGATGCGACGGCAGCTCCGAGATGGCGATCGCCGCGCCGAACTTCTTCCGCTTCGTGTGGATCAACGAGGTGGTGATCGACGACATCGAGGTCCGGCCACTGGGCCTCGATTCGATCGAGTTCGACGACGAGGGCGAGGCCACCATCTCCTTCGTGCCGATCCGTCCCGGCACGTTCGAGTATTTCATGCCGAACGCGCCGGGCGACGCCTATCGCGGCACCATCGTCGTGAAGTAGGGACAGCCGCGCTTGCCATTCGCTGGACGACTGCACGACCCGCCCCATCGGCGGGCCGCTTTCTTTTTCCCTTAAGGCAGGACCGAACGCGGCATCACCCCCCACCCTAACCCTCCCCCGCAAGGGGGGAGGGGATTGCAGCCGCACGCTCGATAGACCCCCTCCCCCTTGATGGGGGAGGGTCGGGGAGGGGGTGGACGGGAGCTCGATGGTCCCCAACCCGGCCTACCCCGTCTCCCCCTTCTTCAGGTACAGCGGGATCGATGCGCCGGAATCGGTGCGCGGGCGGTCGGGCTCGACCTCGGTCAGCGGCTCGACCGGGCGCATGGTCTTCATGCTGCGGATGGCGAGGCGCTGATAGTCCTCGGTGCCTTCGCGCTTCCAGGCGATCTCCTCGTCGGTGACGGGCCTCAGGATCTTCGCCGGAATGCCGGCGGCCAGCATGCGCGGCGGCACCTCGAAGCCGGCCTTGACGAAGGCCATGGCGGCGACGATGGCGGACTCGCCGATCACCGCGCCGTCCATGATCACCGCGTTCATGCCGATCAGCGCGTCGCGTTTCACGATGCAGCCATGCAGCACGGCGCCATGGCCGACATGGCCGTCCTCCTCGACCACCGTGTCGGTGCCGGGGAAGCCGTGCATGACGCAGGTGTCCTGCAGATTGGCGCCGCGCTCGAGGATCAGCCGGCCGAAATCGCCGCGCAGCGAGGCCGCCGGGCCGACATAGCAGCCGGGGCCGACGATCACGTCGCCGATCAGGATGGCGGTCGGATGGACGAAGGCGGTCGGGTCGACCACCGGGATCACCCCGTCGATGGAATAGACCTGGGCCATGGCCGCTATTCCGCCGCGGCCGAGGGCACGGGGACCCGGCTCTGCACCACCCGGAACCGTCCGGCGACGAAGGCCGGATCGGTGAGCGAGGCATTGGCCGCCGGATTGGCGCCGGTCGCGTGGAAGTCGCTGAACGCCGCGGACTGGTTGACGAAGACGCCGCCGGTCAGGTTGCAGGACAGGGCGACGCCCGCCTCGGCGGCGGCGTCCCCCGCCCGGCGCAGCACGGCCGGATCGTCGGCATAGACCGCGGCGGTGATCGCGCCGTGCTCGCGGGCGGTCCGTTGCATCAGCTCGATCGACTGGTCGAGTCCGTCGGTCGCGATCACGAAGGAGATCGGGCCGAACAGCTCCGCGGCATACTTGTCCTCGTCCCTGGCGTCGACCGCGACGATCAGCGGCGTGCGCAGCGTCGCATCCGGGAATCTCGGATGGGCGGCGGCGCCGGAGGCGCGCACGACCATCCCCAGGCTGCGCGCCGTGTCGAGGCGCTCCAGCGTCGCCGGGCTCTGGATGGCGCCCAGCACCTCGGCCGCGCGATCGGCGTCGCCCAGCAGCTTGTCGACCGCGGCGGCGAGGCCCGCGGCCACCTCGTCGAAGGAGAGCGTGCGCTCGCCGCTCCGGATCCCGTTCCGCGGCACGAAGATGTTCTGCGGCGTCGTGCACATCTGGCCGGAATAGAGCGACAGGGAGAAGGCGAGATTGCGCGCCAGTCCGGCGAAATCCGCGAAGTCGCCGATCACGACCGGGTTGACGCCGGACTTCTCGGCATAGACCTGGGCCTGGCGCGCGTTGGCCTCCAGCCACGCGCCGAACTCCGAGCTGCCGGTGAAGTCGATGATCCGGACCTCGGGACGCTGCGCCAGCTCCTTGGCGATCGGCGCGTCCGGTGTGTCCACCGCGAGCATCATCAGGTTCGGGTCGAAGCCGGCCTCCTTCAGCACGGCGCGCGCCGTCTCGACCGTGATGGCGAGCGGCAGCACGGCCATGGGATGCGGCTTCACGATCACCGGATTGCCGGTGGCGAGGCTGGCGAACAGGCCGGGATAGCCGTTCCAGGTCGGGAAGGTGGCGCAGCCGATCACCAGCGCGACCCCGCGCGGCACCATCCGGAAGGTCTTGTCGAGCACGAGCGGCGGGTTCTTGCCCTGCGGCTTTTCCCAGCGCGCCGTCGCCGGCACGCCGGACATCGCCTCCCAGGCATAGGCGACGGCCTCGAGTCCGCGGTCCTGGGCGTGCGGCCCGCCCGCCTGGAACGCCATCATGAAGCCCTGGCCGGTGGTGTGCATCACCGCATGGGCGATCTCGAAGCTCCGCGCATTGAGCCGCGCCAGGATCTCCAGGCAGAGGCCGACCCGCGCCGCAGGTCCGGCGTCGCGCCAGGCGGGGAGGGCGGCCCGGGCCGCCACGATCATGGCGTCGATGTCGGGCTTCGGATAGGTGATGCCGAGCGCGATGCCGTAGGGCGAGCGTTCGTTGCCGACCCGCCCGTCCTGCGATGGCTGGTCGATCTCGAACGGGCCCCCGAGCCGCGCCCTGAACGCCGCTTCGCCGTCCGCGGCCGCCGTCTCGCCGTAGATCCTGCCGCTCGGCAGCTCGGCGAACGGGCTCCAATACGTGCGCGCGTGGATCGCGGCGACCGCCTGGTCGAGCATCGCCTTGTGCGTGTCGAAATAGGCGTGGCTCATGGCGCTCCTCCTCATCGGGCGGCGCCCTGTGCAATGGCCTTGGCCAGTTCCTTCGACCTTCCGGATTGTCATCGCCGGGCTTGACCCGGCGATCCATTCCGCCGCCCGCGCGAGCGGATGAATGGATGCGCGGATCAAGTCCGCGCATGACAATGAGTTGGTCTCGGCGAAACTGCGACTCAGCCCCTCACAGCAGCGTCACCCATTCCCTGGCCCAGTCCAGCGCGTCCTCGTCGGGCAGCGGCTGGGTGCAGGCGTCGATCTCCAGGCGCTCGCCGATGCGGCGCGCGCCGAGCTCCGCGAACAGCCGGTCCATGGTCTTGCCGCCGTTGCAGAACGTGTCGTCATAGGTCTGGTCGCCCAGCGCGATCACGCCATAGCGCAGCGCCGACAGGTCCGGCTTCTCCCGGACCAGCGCGTCGTGTAGCGGGATGATGTTGTCGGGCAGCTCGCCGAGCCCGTGCGTCGCGGTGCAGATCAGCACGGCGCGTCCGCCGTCGAGCCCTTCCAGGCTGTCGCCATCCGCCCGGACCTCCACCTCGTGCCCGGCGCGCGAGAGCTCCTCCTGCAGCGTGTCGGCGACCATCTGGGCATTCCCGGATTCCGTTCCGACGAGGATCAGGATGCTGGCCATGCGCCGGTCGATGCTGCCTGCGAGCGTGATGCCGAGGCGACGGAAAATGCGGGTCTGTCGACCCTGCGGGCCAGCCGCGCAGCCGCCCGATGCGATGGTTTTTGTTACCAGATCAGGTATTTCCCGTCTATATTTGTATCCCTTTAGCGAGCCTGCCCCGTGGCCGATCGTGCGGGCGAAGCGCCGGTCCGCCGGCGGGTGTGGTCGGCCGCTCGCGGCGGCAAGCCGGGGATTTTGGAACCATGACGGCCATGCTGACCACCGACGAGGCGCTGATCGCCCACCTCGCCCGGGGCGGCCGCATCGCCGGCAAGGACGAGGTGAGTCGCGGCTATCGCGGCGAGCTGATGCGCCTCATGGCCACCGCCGTCGATTCCGAGCTGGCCGGGGCGGCGGGTCTCGCCGAGTACATCAATCGCGCGCCGGGCCTCAAGGAGCGCCGGATCGCGGCGCGGATCGTCAGCGAGAAATTCGGCCATGCCGAAGCCGTGCTGGCGCTGATGGAGCCGTTCGGCGTCAACCCCGAGCTCTATGTGCGCGAGCATTGCTGGACCGCGCGGCTCGACCGCGATCTCGATCTCGGCAACCGCCGCGTCGGCGGCGACCGGCGGCTCAACGTCTTCCACTATCCGATCGACGGCTGGACCGACGCCGTCGCCTTCAACTGGCTGATGAGCACCGCCTCCGCGATCCAGCTCGAGGAGCTCGCGCATTGTTCCTACCTGCCGCTCGCCGAGGCGATGACCGGGATCGTCGCGCGCGAGGCCGCCCATGCCGCCCAGGGCGAGGCGGGACTGGTCCAGGCCATCGCGCGCAGCGGCGGCCCGATGGCGGCCCGGACCTCCGTCGCCTATTGGCGGCCGCGTGTCGCGGCGAGCTTCGGCCGCACGGACTCCGATCGCTTCACGCTCTACGCCGGCTACGGCTTGCGCCGGCGCAGCAATGCGGAGCTCCTCGCGCGCTGGAACGAGGCGATCGCCCCGCGTCTCGCCGCGCTCGGCCCTTCGACGGCCTGACGGCGCGACGTCCTTCACAGGGGCACAGCGCGGATGATCGAACCGTATCGCATTGTCGCCAGCGGGCGCGGGGCATGAGCGAGGCCACCGACATCGCCGCATTCAGAGAGAAGAGGAAGCCCGTGTTCCGGGGCGAATGACCATGACCTACAGCACCATCACGCTCGACCATGCAGAGGGCGTCGCCACTCTCACCCTGAACCGCCCCGACAAGCTCAACGCCTTCACCGTGGAGATGCACGGCGAGCTGCGCGACGCGCTCCGGCAGATCGCCGCGGACGGCAGGACGCGCTGCCTGCTGCTCACCGGCGCCGGCCGCGGGTTCTGCGCCGGGCAGGATCTCGGCGACCGCGTCATGACTCCCGACGCGAGCGGCGCGCCGCCCGATCTCGGCGAGTCGCTGGAGAATCGCTACAACCCGCTGGTTCGCGCGATCCGCGGCCTCGAGATGCCGGTCGTCTGCGCGGTGAACGGGGTCGCCGCCGGCGCCGGCGCCAATCTCGCCCTCGCCTGCGACATCGTCCTGGCGGCGAAGTCGGCGAGCTTCATCCAGGCCTTCTGCAGGATCGGCCTCATTCCCGATTCCGGCGGCACCTGGACCCTGCCGCGGCTCGTCGGCCCGGCGCGCGCCACCGCGCTCGCCATGCTGGGCGACAAGCTGTCCGCGCAGCAGGCGGCGGAATGGGGGATGATCTGGCGCGCGGTCGAGGACGGCGAGCTGATGCCGGAGGCGCAAGCCCTGGCCCGGCAGCTCGCCGGCCAGGCGACGCGCGGCCTGGCGCTCGTCAAGCGCGCGCTCAACGCCACCTGGGACAACTCCTTCGACGCGCAGCTCGATCTCGAACGCGACCTGCAGACCATCGCCGGCCGGACCCGCGATTATCAGGAAGGCGTCGCCGCCTTCATGCAGAAGCGCGCGCCGAAATTCGAAGGCCGTTGATGGCGCAGGCCCTGCCGAAGGACCGGGCGGTCGGCGTGGTGGGCGCCGGCACGATGGGCCGCGGGATCGCGCAGGTCGCCGCCGCGGCGGGACATCCCGTGCTGCTGCACGACGCGGTCGGCGGCGTCGCTTCGGCGGCGAAGGACAGGATCGCGGAGGAGCTGCGCCGGCTGGTCGAAAAGGGGCGCATGGCGGCGGAGAAGCGGGAGGCCGTGCTGCGGCGGCTGCTCCCCTGCGCGTCGCTCGCCGAGCTCGCGCCGGCGGGGCTGGTGCTGGAGGCGATCGCCGAGGACCTCTCGATCAAGCGTGAGCTTCTCGCCGCGCTGGAGGCGGTCTGCGCGCCCGAAGCGATCCTCGCCAGCAACACCTCGTCCCTGTCGATCACCGCGCTCGGCGCGGCGCTGGAGCGGCCGGGCCGCTGCGTCGGCATGCATTTCTTCAACCCGGCACCGGTCATGTCCCTGGTCGAGGTGGTGAGCGGGCTCGCGACCGATCCGGCGGCCGCCGACACGGTCGAGGCGACCGCGGCCGCCTGGGGCAAGTCGCCGGTCCGCGTCCGCTCCACGCCGGGCTTCGTCGTCAACCGCGTCGCCCGGCCGTTCTATGCCGAGGCGCTGCGCCTGGTGGAGGAGGGCGCGGCGACCCCGGCGACGATCGACGCCGTGCTGCGCGAGTCCGGCGGCTTCCGCATGGGCCCGTTCGAGCTCATGGACCTCGTCGGGCACGACGTGAACGCGGCGGTGACCCGCTCCGTCTACGACGCCTTCTTCCAGGACCCGCGCTTCCGGCCCTCCTTCCTGCAGCTGGAGCTGGTGGCCGCCGGGCATCTCGGCCGGAAGGCCGGCCGCGGCATCTACGATTATGCGCCGGGGGCGGCGAGGCCCGAGCCCGCCACCCTGCCGCCGGGCCGGAAGCCGGCGCGGCTGGTGGCGCCGGGCGATCCCGGTCCGCTCCAGCCGATCGTCGCCCTGGCGGAAGCGGCGGGGCTCGAGGTCGAGCGCCGTGCGGGGCGCGGCATGCTCCGTCTCGAAGGGGCCACCGTCGCCGTCTCGGACGGACGGTCGGCGACCGAGCGCGCCGCGGCAGAGAGCATCGAGAACCTGGTCCTCGTCGATCTCGCGCTCGACTACGCCAAGGCCGGCCGCGTCGCGCTCGCCGCCGCCGACCAGGCGGGCCCCCGCGCCCTGGACGCGGCCGCCGGCCTGTTCCAGGCGCTCGGCAAGGCGGCATCGCCGCTCGCCGATCTGCCGGGAATGGCCGTGCTCCGGACCGTCGTGATGCTGGCCAACGAGGCCGCCCATGCGGTGGCGGAGGGAGTCGCGAGCCCCGCGGCGGTTGATCTCGCCATGGCGAAGGGCGTCAACTATCCGCTCGGGCCGCTCGCCTGGGCGGAGGACATCGGACTCGACCGGGTGCTCCAGGCGCTGGATGCGCTGGCGCGGAGCTACGGGGAGGACCGCTATCGCGCGGCCGCGCTGCTGCGCCGGAAGGTCTGGGGGAGGACGCGGTTTCATGCTTGAGCCGACGACGACCAAGCGGGTGGCCGAGGCGGTGGCGCGGACGATGTACGCGCGCGACCACGCCGCGCGCACGCTCGGCATGATCATCGACGAGGTCGGACCGGGCTTCGCGCGGCTGTCCATGACGGTGCGCGAGGACATGGTGAACGGCCACGACATCTGCCATGGCGGCATCACCTTCGCGCTCGCCGACACGGCCTTCGCCTATGCCTGCAATGCGCGCAACGACGTGGCGGTCGCCGCGAGCTGCAGCATCACCTATACCAACCCGGCCAGGCGCGGCGACCGCCTGCTCGCCGAATGCGTCGAGCGCTTTCATCGCGGCCGCACGGGGATCTACGACGTGACGGTGACGGACCAGGACGGCCAGGTCGTCGCCCTGTTCCGCGGCAATTCGCGCCATATCGGCGGCAAGGTCGTCCCGGACCTGGAGCCGGGGGCATGACAGAGGCCTTCATCTGCGACGCGATCCGCACGCCGATCGGCCGGTACGGCGGCGCTTTGTCCTCCGTGCGGACCGACGATCTGGCCGCCGTGCCGATCAAGGCGCTGATGGCGCGCAATACCGGCGTCGACTGGGCGGCGGTCGACGAGGTGCTGCTCGGCTGCGCCAACCAGGCCGGCGAGGACAACAGGAACGTCGCGCGGATGGCCTCGCTCCTGGCCGGCCTGCCGCCGGACGTGCCGGGCGCCACCGTCAACCGGCTCTGCGGCTCCGGTCTCGACGCGGTCGGCACCGCCGCCCGCGCGATCCGGGCGGGCGAGGCGGAGCTGATCGTCGCCGGCGGGGTGGAGAGCATGTCCCGCGCGCCGTTCGTGATGGGCAAGGCGGAGCAGCCCTTCGCCCGGACGGCCGAGATCTTCGATACCACGATCGGCTGGCGCTTCGTGAACCCGGCCATGAAGGCGCAGTACGGCGTCGACTCCATGCCGGAGACGGCGGAGAACGTGGCCGAGGCGTACCAGATCTCCCGGGCCGATCAGGACGCCTTCGCGCTGAGGAGCCAGCGTCGCGCCGTCCGGGCGCAAGGCGATGGCACGCTCGCGCAGGAGATCTGCCCGGTCGTCCTCCCGCAGCGCAAGGGCGATCCCGTGTCGGTCGACCGCGACGAGCATCCGCGCGCCGACACCACGCTCGACCAGCTCGCCCGGCTGCCGACGCCCTTCCGGAGTGGCGGCAGCGTCACGGCGGGCAACGCGTCGGGCGTCAATGACGGCGCCTGCGCCCTCGTCGTCGCCTCCGAGGCGGCGGCGAAACGGCACGGCCTGGAGCCCAAGGCGCGGATCGTCGCCATGGCGACCGCCGGGGTGGAGCCGCGCGTCATGGGCATCGGGCCAGCGCCGGCCACCGCGAAGCTCCTGGAGCGGACCGGTGTCGCGCTCGGCGAGATCGACGTGATCGAGCTCAACGAGGCCTTCGCCGCCCAGGCCCTGGCCGTCCTCCGGCAGCTCGGCCTGCCCGACGATGCGGAGCACGTCAATCCGAATGGCGGCGCCATCGCGCTCGGCCACCCGCTCGGCATGAGCGGCGCGCGGCTGGCGACGACCGCCACCCGGCAGCTCGCGCGAACCGGCGGGCGCTACGCGCTCTGCACCATGTGCATCGGCGTCGGCCAGGGCATCGCCCTTCTGCTGGAACGCGCGTGAGCCTGAGGCCGGCTGTCATGAGAGTACGACAATGAAAACAAGAACCAATCCGCTGGGAGGAACCCGTCACCATGAGAATGGAAGCGCCGCTCAGGACGGAGCTCGAGCCGATCGAGGTCGCCAGTCGCGACGAGATCTCTGCGCTGCAGCTCGACCGCATGCGCTGGTCGCTGCGCCACGCCTATGACAACGTCCCGCATTACCGCCGCAAGTTCGACGCGCACGGCGTCCATCCGGACGAGCTGAAGAGCCTCGAAGACCTCGCCCGGTTTCCCTTCACCACCAAGGCGGACCTCCGGGACACCTATCCGTTCGGCATGTTCGCCGTGCCGATGGACCGGATCGTCCGCGTGCATGCTTCGAGCGGCACGACGGGCAAGTCCACCGTGGTGGGCTACACGCGGCGCGACATCGATACCTGGTCGAACGTCATGGCGCGCTCGATCCGCGCCTCCGGCGGGCGCCCGGGCGACAAGGTGCACGTCGCCTACGGCTACGGCCTGTTCACCGGCGGGCTCGGCGCCCATTACGGCGCGGAGAGGCTCGGCTGTATCGTGATCCCGATGGGCGGCGGCCAGACCGAGCGCCAGGTGCAGCTGATCCGCGACTTCGAGCCCGAGATCATCATGGTGACGCCGTCCTACATGCTGGCGATCGCCGACGAGATGGAGCGCCAGGGCATGGACACGCGCGCCTGCCCGCTGAAGATCGGCATTTTCGGCGCCGAGCCCTGGACCGGCCGCATGCGCCAGGAGATCGAGGACCGGCTGGGGCTCGATGCCATCGACATTTACGGCCTGTCCGAGGTGATCGGCCCGGGCGTCGCCAACGAATGCATCGAGACCAAGGACGGGCCGCATGTCTGGGAAGACCACTTCTACCCGGAGATCGTCGATCCGGAGACCGGAAGGGTGCTCCCGGACGGCGAGTTCGGCGAGCTGGTCTTCACCTCGCTCACCAAGGAGGCGCTGCCGGTCATCCGCTACCGCACGCGCGACCTCACGCGGCTGCTTCCCGGAACCGCGCGCTCCATGCGCCGCATGGACAAGATCACCGGCCGCTCCGACGACATGCTGATCATCCGCGGCGTCAACCTGTTCCCGAGCCAGGTCGAGGAGCTGGTGCTGAAGGACGGGCGCCTCGCGCCGCATTACCAGCTCGAGGTCTATCGCGAGGCGCAGCTCGACTGCCTCTGCATCCATGTCGAGCCGCGCCCGGACCTGGCCGGTGCCGACGAAGCGGCCGCTGTCGCCGCGCGGGAGCTGCAGCGCCACGTCAAGTCCTTCATCGGCATCTCGTCGAAGGTCGCGCTGCACCAGGTGGGCGAGATCGAGCGCTCGATCGGCAAGGCCAAGCGCGTCGTCGACCGGCGCCCGAAGGACTGACTTTCCCCGCACGAACGACGAGTCGGCGCCGCTCGCTCCCCGACCCCTCCCGCGAGGCGAGGGGCGAGGGAAGCGGCCGCGCGCTCGACGGGAACCCCAGCATCAGCGACGTCGCGCTGCTTTCTTCCGATCGCGTGGCAGGGCGGCGGCGACGGTCGCCTCCAGCTCCGCCGCCAGCTCGGTGATCGGCGTGCAGTCGCGCCAGGCGCGCGAGATCAGCAAGGCGCCCTCTATCGCGGCGACGGTGAGGAGGGCCAGGCTCGCGGCGCGGCGCGGCGCGATGCCGGCGTCGGCGAAGGACATGCGCAGCATTCCGATCCAGCGCTCGAAGGTGCGGCGGCAGAGCTCGTCGAGCTCGCGCAGCTCCGCCGGCGCATCCAGCACGACGGGGGCGACCGGGCAGCCGAAGCTGTAATCGGACCGGCGCATGAGCTCCGCCGCCGCATCCATGAAGGCGCGCACGCCCCGCGCCGGAGTCGCCGCGTCCGCCAGGGCCTGCCGGAGATAGGCCGTCGTCTCCTCGACCGCCGCCTTCGTCGCCTCGATCGCCAGCTGGTTCTTGCCGCCGGGGAAGTGGAAGTAGAGCGAGCCGCGCGGGGCGCCGCTCGCCTCCAGGATGTCGCTCAGCGAGGTGCCGTGATAGCCGCGATGCTGCAGCAGCCGCGCGGTCGTCTCGATCATGCGGGCGGAGGTGTCCCTGGCCATGCCGTTCTGTAGCAGGCTTGACTCTGGTATGACAATCGGTCTACATACTATGTTATTCGGTCTAGTGCAGTGATCCGACGCCCGGGCGGCAACCCTGGAAGGAGGAGGCGCACATGAACGACGGCACGACATCGTCAGGCCAGGTGACCCGGAGCGCCGCGGAGGTGTACGAGGCGTTCTTCGAGCCGGCGCTGTTCCAGGAATGGGCGCCGCGTCTTGCCGATGCGGCCCGCATCGAAGCGGGAGAGAGGGTTCTCGACGTCGGCTGCGGCACGGGCGTCCTCGCCCGCGAAGCGGCGCGGCGCGGCGCCACCGTCACCGGGCTCGACCGCAACGAAGGCATGCTGGCAGTGGCCGGGCGCACGGCGCCCGCCGTCGACTGGCGCGCCGGCATGGCGGAATCACTGCCCTTCGCGGAGGGCTCCTTCGACGCCGTCGTCAGCCAGTTCGCGCTGATGTTCTTCGAGGACCGCGCTGCGGCGCTCTCCGAAATGCGGCGCGTGGTGCGATCGGACGGCCGTCTGGCGGTGGCGGTCTGGGACGTCCTCGACCATTCGCCGGGCTATGCCGCCATGGCCGCGCTGCTGCAGCGCCTGTTCGGCAGCGAGGTGGCGGATCAGCTGCGCGCGCCGTTCCTGCTCGGCGAAATCGCCGTCCTGCGGCCGCTCTTCGCCGAGGCCGGGCTTCCGGACGTCGAGATCCGCACGCTGGAAGGGACCGCGCGCTTTCCCTCCATCGACTCCTGGATCCATACCGACGTGAAGGGCTGGACGCTCGCGGACATGATCGACGACGCGCAGTACGACAAGCTCCTCGCAGAGGCGAGGAAGGATCTCACCGCCCATGTGCTGCCCGACGGCACGGTCGCCTTCGCCATCCCGGCGCATATCGTGACGGCGGTAAAGGTTTGAGGTGGGGACAGGATAGAAGAATGTCATACGCGGACTTGATCCGCGGCGATGACAAGGCGTTCGGTATAGAGGATTACAGCAGCGCCGCGAGCTTCTCCCGCGCCGCGCCGAAGCGCATGACGCAGTCCTCGTAGGCTTCGCGGGCGGCGCTGTAGAGCTCGACCATGGCGCTGTCGATGCCGTGCTTCAGCATCTCCGCGTGGGCGCGTTCGCAGGCGACGAGCCGGCGGTCGGCGTCGAGGCGAATCTCCATATAGGCGGTCGCCGCGTCGCGCTGCTCGGGCGACAGCGCATCGAACGCGGGAACGGTCGGCCGCGCCGACGTCGCGAAGTCGCCCTTGAGCTTGTCCCACATGGCCGGCCAGTCGTCGAACCAGTCGCCGGCCTCCGGATAGCGGTAGCCGAAGCGGGCGAGCACCGCACGCCCCTCGTCGAACAGCGCGTTCGGAAAGCGCACCGGACCGCGCGCCGGGGAGGCGTTGCGAGACTCCGCCACGGCCCAGATCTCCCTAGACCCGCGCCGCGATGGGTGCGTCGCCGGCCTCGTAGCCCACGCGCATGTCGTAATCGGCCTCGATGCCGGTCGGCATCTCCAGGCCGAGCTCTTTGAGCCGCGGCTCCAGGAGCTCGAGATATTCCTGCTGCAGCTCCTCGGGCTTCCGGACCTTGATGCCGTACTCGTAGTAGATGTCGAACATCTCCGACTTGCTGCCGCCCTGGGACGGGCGGCCGTAGAAGCCGAGGCCGATGCGCATGAATTTCGGCACGCGCGACTGGATGATCTCGCGCGCTTTCTCGCCGTCGAACTCGATGTTGCGCTTGGTGGCCCAGACGCCGAAGGCCAGATGCCCGTGCTCCTCCTTGTGGATGCGCACGTTGACCCGCGCCCAGGGCAGGTAGGAGCACTCGCGGTACTGCCCGAGAAAGGCGACCGCGGCCGGCGTCACCACGGTCGAGAACAGGCCGACATCGTACCAGTCGTCGAACCAGGTCGACCAGTTCTCCTTGCGGAATCCGTTGATGACCTTGACCTTCTTCGGGTCGGGATCGTCGGGATGGGTGACCAGCTCGGTGAGCCGCGCGTTCACGTCCACGCCCAGATCGGCCATCAGGCTCCAGACGTAATAGGCGTGGCCCATCTCCTCCATCACCTTCTTGGACAGGCGATAGGCCTCCTCGGGGCGCGTCGCGAAGCGCATGTTCTCCGCCACGCGCTGGCCGCCGGCATATTCGGAATCGGCCTGGAACGCCATCAGGTTGAGGAGGGCCGCCTTGTAGTCGTCCGGCAGCGTGTCGCCCTTGTCGTAGGTCTTCCAGCGCGGCATCTCCGGTCCTCCCTCGGCCCGCCCTGCGGCGGAGCAACATGACACATTGCATGGCGCTAGACTGATCGTATTGTATCATATTCCGGGGCTCAAACCAGCGCGCGGAGGCGCGCCGGTGCCCCGGTGCTGGCGAGGAGAGAGGCCGCGGGCATGCAGCGCAGCGAGGCGGCAGGCGACGGCAGGGCGCGCACGCCGAGGACCGACTCCGCCGAGGCCGTGCTCGAGCGGCTGCTCGGGCGGCTCACCCTGCGCGGAAAGTCGCTGATCATCACCGTGTTCGGCGATGCGATCATGCCGCATGGCGGCCGCGCCTGGCTGGGCAGCCTGATCCGCCTGGTGCAGCCGCTCGGCCTGTCGGAGCGCATGGTGCGCACGGCCGTCTTCCGGCTGACCCGGGACGACTGGCTGGAGGCGACGCCCATAGGACGGCGCAGCTACTACAGCCTGACCGAGTCCGGGCGGCACCGCTTCGAGGCGGCGCATCGGCGTATCTATCAGGCGCGGCGCACCGCCTGGGACGGCGTCTGGCACCTGGTGGTCGTTCCCGCCGACCTGCCGCAGCTGCGGCGCGACGAGCTCCGGCGCGAGCTCGGCTGGCTCGGCTTCGGCCAGATGGCGCCGAACGTGCTGGCGCATCCGGCGCCGGACGCGGAGGCGCTGCGCCAGACGTTGTTGGATCTGCGGCTCGGCGACAAGGTGCCGGTCATGAACGGCAGCGCCGATCCGGCGAGCCCGTCGGCGCCGCTCCGGAAGCTCACCGCGCAATGCTGGGACCTGGCGCGGCTCGAATCCGACTACGAGGGATTCCTCGAGACGTTCCGCCCGGTGCGGCGCGCGATGGAATCGGTCGGCAGCCTCGATCCCGAGCTCTGCTTCCTGGTGCGCATCCTGCTGATCCACGACTATCGCCGTGTGCTGCTGCGCGATCCCCTGCTGCCGGACGAGCTGCTGCCGACGAGCTGGGCGGGGCTGGCCGCCCGCGCGCTCTGCCGCAACCTCTACCGCCTGACGCTGCAGCCGGCCGAACGCCACCTGATGTCGCTCTTGGAGACGCCGGACGGTCCGGCGCCGGAGGCGGCGCCGTTCTTCCACAGCCGGTTCGCCGTGCCGGCCGAGGGCGTCGTCGAGGAGCGCGCCCGGGCGTGAGCGCCGGGGCCGCCCTGCGCTCGGTCGCCGTCGTCGGCAGCGGGCCAGCCGGGCTCTACGTGGCTGAGGGGCTCGCCAGGAAACACCCCGATCTGCGCATCGACGTCATCGAGCGGCTGCCCACGCCGTTCGGGCTGGTACGCTCCGGGGTCGCGCCCGACCACCAGGGCACCAAGGCCATCCAGCGCCAGTTCGGCAAGCTGCTGCAGCGCCCCGGGCTGCGCTTCCTGGGCAATGTGGAGGTCGGGCGCGACGTGTCGCTCGACGAGCTCCGCGCCATCTACGATGCGGTGATCCTCGCGATCGGCGCAGCCCTGGACCGGCGGCTCGGCATTCCCGGCGAGGATCTGCCCGGCGTCTACGGCTCCGGCGCCTTCGTCGGCTGGTACAACGGCCACCCGGACTGGCGCGACCTGGATCCGCGCCTCGCCGGGCCGTCCGTCGCGATCATCGGCAACGGCAACGTCGCCGTGGACGTGGCACGCGTGCTCGCGAAATCCCCCGCCGAGATGACGGCTTCCGACATCTGCGCCCATGCCGCGGCGACAATCGCCGCCGCGCCGGTCGCCGAGATCTGGCTGATCGGACGGCGCGGCCCGGCCGAGGCGAGCTGGACCCCGGCGGAGCTCGCCGAGCTCGGCCGGCTGGAGCGTGCCGCGCCCGTCATCGATCCCGCCGGCATTCCCGAGCGCATCGACGAGCCCGATGCCAGGCTCCTCCGCATCCGCGAGAAGAACCTGGAGATCCTGCGCGGCTTCGCCGCCGAGGGGGATCGGACGAAGCCGATCCGGTTACGCTTCCTGTTCAATGCCGCGCCGGTCGAAATCGCCGGCGACGGCCGGGCCGAACGGCTGCGCCTGGCGCGTCGCGAAACAGGGGAGGCGTTCGAGATTCCGGCGTCCACCGTGATTACCGCGATCGGCTATCGCTGCTTCGGGTGCGCGGGCGCGCCGCTCGATGCGGAGCGCGGGACTATCGCCAATCTGGACGGGCGGGTCGCGCCCGGCCTGTGGGTCGTCGGTTGGGCGAAGCGCGGCCCGAGCGGCACGATCCCGACGAACCGGGCAGAGTCCTTCGCGGTGGCGGAGTCCGTCGCGGCGGAGCTCGCCCAGGGAAATGCGCGGAAACCCGGCCCGGATGCGCTCGACCGGCTTCTCGCCGGGCGCGGCGTGACGGTGATCGATCACCCGGCCTGGCTGCGGATCGACGCCGCCGAAGCGGCGCGTGCCAGACCCGGCGCGCCGCGCGAGAAGCTTGTGACAATCGTAGAGTTGGTTGCCGCAGCCTCTGGTGACAGGTTTAAGGACGGTCGGGTGATGAATACCAAAGCCATGGTCTCTAACGTGCCATGTCGAAACTCTTAACCATCTCCCGTCTCTGAAAGCCGCCGGTTGGCTCCGGACTTGACGATCAGCATTGACAGCAATGCGCTCGCCGTTGCGGCCGAGGGCGTGGGATTCTCCGCAACATAGTCGTCAAACATCGCTCGAAGATCGCCACTGGCCAAGGGATTCATAAACTGCAGGATTGGCTGAAAAGCGGCCTGTGTTCGGGGTGGGAGATATCTGGCCAGACACTGGAGCATGTCGGCCATGCCAACTAACAAGATCGTCCTGTGTACCTCTGGAAGTTCACAGTAGCGCTGTCCGCTGATGCGGCCCCGCACGTGAGCACCGTCGGTCATGCTCCCCCCTGTTGTCTGAGATTTCACGCTGCGATCAAGTTCGAACCGCGACTATGGATAAGGTTGCTTCTGGATGTTGAAGGCGACGGAGATGCGCGGCGTGTCGCCCAGATAGGGATAGACCGTGTGCGGCAGATAGCTCGGGAAGAAGACCATCAGCCCGGTCTCCGGCTGGATCGAGATCTCCCGCTTCAGCTGGCCGCAGAAGAAGCTCATCGGCGCCGCCTGGTTCGGATTCATGAGGCCGAGCGCGCCGGCGGACGGATTGTCCTCCGGCGGCGGATCGCCGGCCTCGACGTAGTAGACCGCCGACCAGGTCGAGCCCGGGTGGAAATGCATGCGGTTCATCTGGCCGCGGCGGTTCACGTTGGCCCAGAAGGTCAGGTTCCACTGCAGCCTGGGCTTGGGCTCCACGTCGGACAGAAGCTCGCCCGTGGCGTGCAGCAGCATGGCATGCACGCGGCGGATGAGCGCCTGGCCGGCGGCCCCGGCCCAGTGCTGCATGTCCTCCTTCGACTGCCAGCCGCCGATATTGCTGATCCTGCGGCCGCTGGTCGCCGCCTCCTGCTCCAGGATGAGGCGCTTCAGATCGGCGTTGAGCGCGTCGCTGTCCGGCCAGAGGAAGCGCATGATCGGCGTGGTGAACAGGTGCTCGAGCCGCGCCGTCTTGAGCGCGGCCATCAGCGTCTCGGGGCTCATCGGCTCGGCCATGATCGGCGCAGCCTGAAGCCTCGCGCCCGGCTTGGCAAGCGCCCCGCCGTCGCGCTCACACCGGCAGGCGCACGCGCGCCCGCAAGCCCCCGAACGGGGAATCGTCGAGGGTCAGGTCGCCGCCATGGCTGCGCGCCACGTCGCGGGCGATGGTAAGGCCGAGGCCGATCCCGCCGGTCTCCGGGTTGCGCGACGGATCCAGGCGGAAGAACGGGCGGAACACGTCCTCGCGCCGCTCGGGCGGCACCCCCGGCCCGTCGTCGTCCACCGTGATCTCGATCGCGCCGCCGCGCCGCACGGCGGCGACCGCGACGCGCCGCGCATAGCGCTGCGCGTTGGCGACCAGGTTCGACAGGCAGCGCCGGAAGGCGTCCGGGCGGAGCGGCACGACCATCTGCGGCTCGGCGGTGAGCTCGACGCTGGCGCCCTCGCGCCGCGCGTTGCCGACCACGTCCTCGATGAGGGCGGTGAGGTCGGTCTCGACGGTCTGCTCCGTGCCCTCGCCGCGGGCGAAGGCCAGATAGCCGTTCAGCATCCGCTCCATCTCGGCCACGTCGGCCTTGAGCCCCTCGGCGTCCGGGCTGTCGCCGAGCAGCGCGAGCTCCAGCTTCATGCGGGTGAGCGGGGTCCGGAGATCGTGCGAGACGCCGGCCAGCATCTCGGTGCGCTGGGCGATCTGCCGCTTGATGCGGTCGCGCATGACGACGAAGGCGCCGGCCGCCTGCTTCACCTCGGTCGCCCCCTCGGGCCGGAAGTCGGGCACGTCGCGCCCCTTGCCGAAGGCCTCGGCCGCATCGGCGAGGCGGCGTATGGGGCGAACCTGCTTGCGCATGAAGACGGTGGCGACGGCGAAGAGGATGAGCGAGGTGCCGACCATCCACAGGATGAAGACATAGGTGGTGGAGCTGAACAGCCGCCGGCGCGGCAGCTCCACATGCAGCACGCCGTCGTCGAGCTGCACCTGCACCTCGACCTCCTTCTCCAGCGAGCGCGTGTCGATCAGGAACTTGCGGCCGACGAAGGAGGCGAGGGCGGCGGACAGCTTCTCGTCCACCAGATTGTGGCGGATCAGGATCGGGCTGTCCGGCAGGCGCGCCTCCGGCCGGAAGACGATCTTCAGCTGCATCTTGTTCTGGGCGATCGCGAAGACCCGCGCGTAATGCGCGGGGCTCGGATCGAGCTGCATCGTCTCGATCACCGCCGCGATGTCGCCGGCCACGCCCTGCGCCAGCCGCCGCGTCACCGTGTCCCAGTGGCTGTCGTAGAACACCCAGGTCGACACCACCTGCAGCAGGATCAGCGGCGTCACGATGATCATCAGCGAGCGGCCGAACAGCGAGCGCGGCAGCACGCGGTTGATCTGGCTGCGGATGCGCCGGCCCAGCCCGGCCGGCGGCGGCAAAGGCGACATCAGTCGGGCCTCAGCACGTAGCCCAGCCCGCGCACGGTCTGGAGATAGCGGGGAAAGCGCGGGTCGGACTCGATCTTGCGCCGAAGCCGGGTCACTTGCACGTCGACCGTGCGGCTGTTCACGTCGTTGCCGGTCTGCCGGCTGAGCTCGTCCCGGCTCATCACCGTGCCGGGGCTCTGGGCCAGCGCGAGGAGGAGGGCGGCTTCCGCCTCGGTCAGGTGCACCTCCGCCCCGCTGCGCTTCAGGATCCGGCGCTCCATGTCGAAGCTGAACGGGCCGAGCTGCAGCTCCCTGGCCGTGACGACGGCCTCCGGCGCGGCGCGGCGCAGGATGGTGCGGATGCGCAAGGAAAGCTCGCGCGGCTCGAAGGGCTTCGGCAGGTAGTCGTCCGCGCCCTGCTCGAGACC
>DAIMFL010000067.1:0-18505 GCA_036724615.1 Alphaproteobacteria bacterium
CAGTTGGTCAGGTATTCCGCCGTGACGCCGAAGCGGCCGGAGGCCACCTGCTTGATCGCCGAGTTGACGTTGTCGCCGTTGGGCCGCGGCCGGAAGCGGCCGGGATCCTCGCCGCCCTCGCCGGAATCCGACTTCGCGCCGATCCGGTTCATGGCGATGTTGAGCGTGCCGTGCGCCTCGGGCGACAGGGCGCCCAGCGACATGCCCGGCGTGACGAAGCGCTTGCGCAGCTCGGTGATCGACTCGACCTCGTCCACCGAGACCGGCTGACGGCCGGGCTTGAAGTCCAGCAGGTCGCGCAAGCTGACGGGCGGCGCCTTGGCGACCAGCTCGCTGTACTTCTTGTAAGTCTGGTAGGACTCGGTCGCGACCGCGGCCTGCAGCGTATGGATCTCCTCCGCGCCCCAGGCATGGGTCTCGCCGTTCCGGCGATAGCGATAGAACCCGCCCACCGGCAGGGCCACGAAATCCTCGCTCCAGGCCCGCCCGTGACGCTGCAGCACCATCCGCTGGATGCCGCTGATGCCGATGCCGGAGATGCGCGACTGCATGCCCGGGAAGAAGTCGGCGACCAGGGTGCGCGACAGCCCGACCGCCTCGAAATTGCAGCCGCCGCGATAGGAGGAGATCACCGAGATCCCCATCTTGGACATGATCTTCAGGAGGCCTTGGTCGATCGCCTCCTTGAAGCGGGCGATGCAGGCCTCGAGGGCGAGCTCGCCGAACAGCCCGCGGGCGTGGCGGTCGGCGATGGAGGCTTCGGCCAGATAGGCGTTCACCGTGGTGGCGCCGACGCCGATCAGCACGGCGAAGTGGTGCACGTCCAGGCACTCGCTCGAGCGCACGTTGAGCGAGGTGAAGGTGCGGAGCTGCTGGCGCATCAGATGCGTATGCACGGCGCCGGTTGCCAGGATCATCGGGATCGGCGCGCGCTCCGGCCCGGTCGCCTCGTCCGAGAGGATGACGTGCACGGCGCCGCCCCTGACCGCGTCCTCCGCCTTGCGGCGGATCGCCTGGATCGCGTCGCGCAGCGCGTTGTCGCCGCTCTCGACGTCGAAGGTGCAGTCGATCTCGACGGCGGACTCGCACATATAGGCGCGCATCGCCTGGAACTCGGAGGTCGACAGCACGGGCGACTCGAGCTGCAGCAGGTCGCACTGCGACGCGTCCTCGTCCATGATGTTGCCGAGATTGCCGAGCCGCGTCTTCAGCGTCATCACCCGCTTCTCGCGCAAGCTGTCGATCGGCGGGTTGGTGACCTGGCTGAAATTCTGCCGGAAGAAATGGTGCAGGCCGCGATACTGGCCGGACAGCACGGCGATCGGCGTGTCGTCACCCATGGAGCCGACGGCTTCCTTCGCCTCCTCCACCATCGGGTGGAGGATGAGCTCGAGGTCCTCGACCGTCACCCCGACCGTGAGCTGCCGCCGGCGCAGCTCCTCGCGTTCCATGACCTCGGGCCGTCCGGGGGCGGAGCGCACCAGGTCGTCGATCACGGTGATGCGCTTCACCCATTCGCCGAAATCCTGGGTCGCGGCCAGCTCGTCCAGGATCTCGTGATGGCGGTACAGCCTGCCGCGCGAGAGGTCGAGCGCGATCATCTGCCCGGGGCCGAGCCGGCCCTTCTCCACCACCTGCGCCTCGTTCACCTTGACCATGCCGGTCTCCGAGCCGGCGAGGAGCAGCCCGTTGCCGGTGATGGTGTAGCGCAGCGGCCGAAGCCCGTTGCGGTCGAGCCCGGCGATCGCCCAGTTGCCGGCGAAGCCGCAGATCGCCGCGGGCCCGTCCCAGGGCTCCATGACGGAGTTGCAGTAGGAGTAGAGGTCGCGGTGCGCCTTCGGCATGGTCTCGCGCTCCGCCCAGGACTCCGGGATCAGCAGCGCCTTCACCATGGGCAGGTTGCGCTCCTCGCCGACCATCACCTCGAACAGGTTGTCGAGCGCGGCGGAATCGGAGCCGCCGGGCTGGATCACCGGCTTGATGTCGTCCATGCGCTCGCCGTACATCGGCGTCGCCATGCGCGTCTCGTGCGCCTTCATCCAGTTGAGGTTGCCCTTCAGCGTGTTGATCTCGCCGTTATGGGCGATCACGCGGAAGGGCTGCGCCAGATGCCAGGTCGGGAAGGTGTTGGTGGAATAGCGCTGGTGATAGATGGCGAAGTTGGAGACGAACCGCTCGTCGAGCAGGTCGGGATAGAAGGCGGTGAGCTGCTCCGCCAGGAACATGCCCTTGTAGATCACCGAGCGGCAGGACAGGGAGCAGATGTAGAAGTCCTTGATGCTGTCCTCGGCCGCGCTCTTCTCGATGCGGCGGCGGATGACGTAGAGATCGGTCTCGAACCGCTCCTCGCTGACGCCGAGGCTGTTGCAGATCATGATCTGCTCGATCTCGGGCCGGGTCGCGTTCGCCTTCTCGCCGATCACGTCGACGTTCACCGGCACCTGGCGCCAGCCATAGATGGTGTAGCCGTAGCCCAGGATCTCGCGCTCGACGATGACGCGGCAGCGCTCCTGCGCCGACAGATCGGTGCGCGGCAGGAAGACCTGGCCGATGGCGAGCCGCGCCGGCCCCGCCTCGTGGCCGGTGCGCCGGATATGCTCCTTGAAGAAGTCCTGCGGGATCTGCACGTGGATGCCGGCGCCGTCGCCGGTCTTGCCGTCGGCGTCGACCGCGCCGCGATGCCAGACCGCCTTCAAGGCCTCGATGCCGGCCAGCACCACCTCGCGCCGCGGCTTGCCGTCGATGGCGGCGACCAGCCCCACGCCGCAGGCCTCGTGCTCCTCGGCCGCATCGTACAGGCCGTGCGCGGTGAGATGGGCGGCGTTGCGGAGATAATCCGCGGTGAACTGCCGGCCCGTCTCGGTCCTGCGATGCTTCATGGCCGAATCTCCGCGTACGAGAAGCGCAACGCACTAAACCCCCTCCCCGCGTGGGAGGGGAAGGGGCCCATCGCGTCAGCGATGGGAAGGGGAGGGGGTGTCGGCGAAGAGACATGCGCGCGCGTCCGCGGGTGACCCCTCCCCCTGACCCCCTCCCGCAAGGGGAGGGGGAATATGAGAGCGCACGCCCTCACGATGCAGCCCTCTGTTCATCGGTGGGACGCCAGGTGATCGGCACGTGGCGGGGCAGGGCGGCAACGCGATCGAGCCAGGCACGGGTCGCCGGGTAGTTCGACAGGTCGAAGCCGCCCTCGTCGGCGACATGGGTGTAGGCGTAGAGCGCGATGTCGGCGAGGCCGAAGCGGTCGTCGACGAGGAAGCGGCGGCCCGTCAGCGCCTCCTCCATCACGTCGAGCGCCTGATAGCCGCCCTTGATCTTGGCCGGCAGCTGCGCCTGCTGGAGCTCCGTCATGCCGCCCAGCACATGGGTCCAGGCGCGCACCACGGCGATGTAGGGCTCGTGGCTGTACTGCTCGAAGAACAGCCATTGCAGCGTGCGGGCGCGGGCGAGTCGCTCCGCCGGCCAGAACTCGCTGCCCTCGGCCAGGTAGCAGAGGATGGCGTTCGATTCGGCGAGGCAGGTCCCGTCCTCGAGCTCGAGCGTCGGGATCCGGCCGTTGCGGTTCTTCTCCAGGAACTCCGGCCTGCGCGTCTCGCCCTTCGAGATGTCGAGCTCGATGAGCTCGAAGGGAAGTCCGAGCTTGTGCAGCAGCAGGCGCACCTTGTAGCCGTTGCCCGACGGCAGGAAGTCGTAGAGGCGCAGCATGGCGGATCCCCCTATTCCGCCGCGGCGGCGGTGGCGCCGGCGGCCCTGGCCTGGATGTAGTCGTGAATCCGCGCCGCCGCGTCGCGCCCGTCGCGGATCGCCCAGACGACGAGCGCCGCGCCGCGCACGATGTCGCCGGCGGCGAACACCCCGTCGAGCGAGGTCATCATGCTGCGGAAGCTCGTCTTCAGCGTGCCCCATCGGGTGAGCGCGAGCTCCGGCTCGCCGAAGGCGCCGGGCAGGTCCTCGGGATCGAAGCCCAGCGCCTTCACCACGAGATCGGCCGGCACGGTGAAATGCGAGCCCTCGATGACCCGCGGCGTCTGCCGCCCGGTCGCATCGGCGACGCCCAGGCTGATGCGCGCGGCGCGCACGGCCGAGACGGCGCCGTCGCCGTCGCCGAGGAACGCCTCCGGCGCCGCCAGCCAGACGAACTCGACCCCTTCCTCCTCGGCATGGGCGACCTCGCGCTGCGAGCCCGGCATGTTGGCCCGGTCGCGGCGGTACAGGCATTTCACCGACCTCGCGCCCTGGCGGACCGCGGTGCGCACGCAATCCATCGCCGTGTCGCCGCCGCCGATCACGACCACGTTCTTTCCGGCGGCGTTCAGCGTACCGTTCTCGAAGGCGGGCACGCTGTCGCCCAGCCCCTTGCGGTTGGAGGCGACGAGATAGTCGAGGGCGGGGACGATGTTGGCGAGACCCGACCCCGGCGCCTGCAGGTCGCGCGCCTTGTAGACGCCGGTGGCGATCAGCACCGCGTCGTGGCGCGCCCGCAGCCCGGCCAGGGTGGCGTCGCGCCCGACCTCGAACCTGCAGGAGAAGACGATCCCGGCCTCCTCGAGCAGCCGGGCGCGGCGCAGCACCACCTCCTTCTCCAGCTTGAAGTTCGGGATCCCGTAGATCATCAGCCCGCCCACCCGGTCGTGGCGGTCGTAGACATGGACTTGATAGCCCTGTCGGCGCAGCTGCTCGGCCGCGGCGAGCCCCGCCGGGCCGGCGCCGACGATGCCGACCGACTGCGGCCGCTCGCGCCGGGGCTTCGCCGGCTTCACCCAGCCGCGCTCCCAGGCCGTGTCGGTGATGTATTTCTCGATCGCGCCGATCGTCACCGTGCCGTGGCCGGACTGCTCGATGACGCAGTTGCCTTCGCAGAGCCGGTCCTGCGGGCAGATCCGGCCGCAGATCTCCGGGAAGTTGTTGGTGGCGGAGGAGGCCTCGTAGGCCTCCTCCAGCCGTCCCTCGGCGGTCAGCTTCAGCCAGTCGGGGATGTTGTTCTGAACCGGGCAATGGACCTGGCAGAACGGAATGCCGCATTGCGAGCAGCGCGCCGCCTGCTCGGCCGCCTTCTCGGCGGCGAACTCGGCGAAGATCTCGTCGAAGTCGGCGCGCCGCCGCTCGGCGTCGCGCTTCTCCGGCATCGCGCGGCCGACGGTGACGAAACGCTGCATCCTGGCCGCCATGACCTCTCCCCCGCTGCGCGCCGGCCGCCTTCCGCCCCGCCGGACCCGCACGTTATACGTCGCAGTCCAGATCCATACGAGCGCAAATCGTTATCTAGGTTAGAATTATTGACCTAATTTTATGGCCAACGCCATCGAAAGGAGCCGGCCGTCGAGATAGGGCTGAGCGGCCGGCGTAAAATAGTCCCATTTCGGAATTATCTCTTCGCTTTTGGCGGATTCTGGCGGGTGTTATAAGCCTGCTGCCGGGCCGAGCGCCGGGCCGCATTCTTGGGGGCGGAGCGCAAATCCTTGTCGATTCTGCAGATCCTGGTCCTGGCCGTCGTCCAGGGCCTCACCGAGTTTCTGCCCGTCAGCTCCTCCGGCCACCTGATCCTCGTTCCCAAGCTGACGGGCTGGCCCGACCAGGGGCTGGCGATCGACGTCGCGACCCATGTCGGAACGCTGCTCGCCGTGCTGGTCTACTTCTGGCGGGACGTCGCCCGGATGCTGGCCGGCCTCGGCAAGCTCGTCACCGGGCGGCTCGACGGCGGCGGGCGGCTGGCGCTCTATCTGCTGATCGGCACGATTCCGGCGCTCGTCGTCGGCTACCTGATCGAGGAGCACGTCTCGGCGCTGCGGAGCATCGAGGTCGTGGCCTGGGCGATGCTCGGCTACGCCGTGGTGCTCTACGTGGTCGACCGCACCACCCTCACCGTGCGGCGGCTCGAGCACGTGACCTGGGGCCAGGCGCTGTTCGTCGGCATCGCCCAATGCCTCGCCTTCATCCCCGGCACCAGCCGCTCCGGTGTCACCATGGTGGCGGCCCGCCTGCTCGGCTACGAGCGGGCGGAGGCGGCGCGATTTTCCTTCCTGCTGTCGATCCCGGCCATCAGCGCGGCCGGCATCTGGGAGGGCTACGGCCTGTTCAAGGCGGGGAACGAGGAGACGATCCGCTCGGCCGTGCTCGCCGCCGGGTTCTCCGCCGTGGCCGGGTTCGTCGCCATCGCGGTGCTCATGACCTGGCTGCGGCGGTCCACCTTCACCCCGTTCGTGGTCTACCGGCTCGGCCTCGGCGCCCTGCTGCTCTATCTCGTCTACGTCCAGGGCTGGTAGGCCGGCCCGCGGGTCTATGCCCGCGCCAGCCCGCTGCGGCGGCGATAGATGTCGAGATAGGTCGGGATGATGACCTCGGCGGCGGTCGGGGCGATGCCGAGCTCGGCCAGGCCCGGGGCGCCGGGCGAGACCACGTTGTCCCGCTGCAGCAGCCGCACCTGGTCGCGGGTGAGCGGCGGGGACGGCAGGAGCCCGAGGAAGGTCGCCTGCAGGCTCGCCAGCCAGAACGGCACCGGGATCAGCCAGCGGTCCCGGCAGGTCGTCTCCAGGGTCAGCTCCATGAGCTCCCGGAAGCTGTAGACCTGCGGCCCGCCGAGCTCGTAGGTCCGGCCGGCGCAGGCCGGGTCCTCGACGATGCGGAGCAGGGCGTCCGCCACGTCGCCCACATAGACCGGCTGGAAGCGGGTGTGCCCGCCGCCGATGAGCGGCAGCACGGGCGAGTACCGCGCCAGGGCGGCGAAGCGGTTGAAGAAGCCGTCCTCGGGCCCGAACACGACGCTCGGGCGCACGATGGAGGCGCCCGGAAAGGCCGCGGCCGCCGCCGCCTCGCCCGCCGCCTTGGAGCGGGCGTAGTCGGACGGGGATGACGGGTCGGCCCCCAGCGCCGACATCTGCACCAGCCGCTCCGCCCCGGCGGCGCGCGCCGCCTCGGCCACGCGGCGGGCCCCTTCCGCATGGATCTCGGCGAAGCCCTGGCGGCCCCGCTGGTAGAGGATCCCGACCAGGTTGACCACCGCGTCGGACCCCGCCACGGCGGCGCGGATCGAGCCCTCATGCCGCAGGCTGGCGGGGACCGGGGTGATCTGGCCCACGTCGCCCAGCGGCTTCAGGAAGAGCGCCTGCGCCGGGTGCCGCACGGCGACCCGGATCTGCCAGCCGCGCCGCGCCAGACGCTGCACCAGGTAACGGCCGATGAAACCCGATCCGCCGAACACGGTGATGAGGCGCGCCGCCATGTCTCTCGATCTCCCTGACTGCAACCGCTGGAAACGGCGCGGTTATAGTACGGCCGGCCCGCGGCGGGGAGTGGAAAAGGTCCGCGAAACCGGTTGACTTTGGCGGGCCGCTATCCCCATATGCGGGCCGCTGTTGCCCAGGTGGCGGAATTGGTAGACGCGCAGGTTTCAGGTACCTGTGGCCGAAAGGTCGTGGAAGTTCGAGTCTTCTCCTGGGCACCATCCGATCAACCGGCCCTGCCGCCGGCGGAGACAGGCCGGTGACGATCCATCTCCATCAAGGCGATCTCCCGGACGGCGTCGCGCTGGGCCCGGTGGTGGCGATCGACACCGAGACGATGGGGCTGAAGCCCGCGCGCGACCGCCTCTGCCTCGTCCAGCTCTCGGGCGGCGACGGCGTCTGCCACGCGGTGCAGATCCCGGCCGCGCCGGCCGGCACGTCACATCACGCGCCCAATCTCGCGGCGCTCCTTGCCGATCCGGCGGTCCTCAAGCTGTTCCATTTCGCCCGCTTCGACATCGCGGCGCTGCGCTTCACCTTGGGCGTCACCTGCCGGCCGGTCTATTGCACCAAGATCGCCTCGCGTCTGACGCGGACCTTCACCGACCGGCACGGCCTCAAGGACCTGTGCAAGGACCTGCTCGGAATCGAGCTGTCGAAGCAGCAGCAGAGCTCGGACTGGGGTGCGGCGGAACTCAGCACGGAGCAGCTGCGCTACGCCGCGTCGGACGTGCTGCATCTCCATGCGCTGAAGGAGCGGCTGGACGGGATGCTGGCGCGCGAGAACCGCACCGCCCTGGCCGAGGCCTGCTTCTCGTTCCTTCCCGCCCGGGCGGAGCTCGATCTCGCCGGCTGGGACGAGTTCGACATTTTCGAGCACTGAGCCGGCCGCCCGCGAAGCGGTCCGGACGGCGCGGGCAACGGCCCGCGGCAGGGCTCGCGCCAGGGCCGCGTCGATTGACGCTCGGGCCCGCGGCAAGGCATAGTCCGGGTGGCGGACGGCGTTGAATCTCCGCGCGAATCAGCGTCTTCGACAGCCGGGGAGGGCGGCCCCGGCCAGACGCGGAGGTCGCCGGTGCCCGAAGCGCGTCGCGCGGGCCACGGCCGGCGGGCGGAGCGGGCCTGTTCCTGAGGTGCGACCGATGACCATTCTGCCCGAGCGCGACGATCCTGCTGCACGGACGGCCACGGACGGCGGCGACATCGCAGCCGGCCGGCGTGCGCTGCGGACCGAGGCGGAGGCGCTCGCCGCGCTCGCCGCCGCGCTCGACGCCAGCTTCGCAGAGGCGACGGCACGGCTCGCCGCCGTCGCCGGCCGCGTCGTCGTCACCGGCATGGGCAAGAGCGGCCATGTCGCGCGCAAGATCGCGGCGACCCTCGCATCCACCGGAACGCCCGCCTTGTTCGTTCATCCCGGCGAGGCGAGCCACGGCGATCTCGGCATGATCGCCCGCGACGACGGGGTGATCGCCCTGTCGAACTCCGGCGCGGTGCCGGAGCTCGCCGACATCATCGCCTATACGCGCCGGTTCAGCATTCCCCTGATCGCGATCACCGCGCGGCGCGAAAGCCCGCTGGCCGAGGCGGCGGACGTGGCCCTCATCCTGCCCAAGGTGCCGGAGGCCTGTCCCATGGGCCTCGCGCCCACCACCTCGACGACGCTGATGATGGCGCTGGGCGACGCGCTGGCCATCGCGCTTCTCGAGCGGCGCGGATTCACGTCGGACGATTTCCGCGTGCTGCATCCGGGCGGCCATCTCGGGCGGCGGCTGACGCGCGTCGCCGACATCATGCACGGGCCCGGCGAGCTGCCGCTCGTGCCGGCGGAGACGCCGATGGCCGAGGCTATTCTCGCGATGACGGCGAAGAGCTTCGGCTGCGTCGGCATCGTCGGGGCGGACGGCCGGCTCACCGGCATCATCACCGACGGCGACCTGCGTCGCCACATGACGGACGGGCTGCTCGCCCTGTCGGCCGGCGCGGTGATGACGGCGCGGCCGAAGACGATACGGCCGCAGGCGCTCGCCGCCGAGGCCCTGGCCGAGATGAACGAGCGGAAGATCACCAGCCTCTTCGTCGTCGATGGAGACCGGCCGGTCGGCCTCGTTCACGTCCACGATCTGCTGCGCGCAGGCGTGGCCTGAGCGGGACGATGGCCGCCGCCCATATGGATTCGGGAAGCGCCCCCGTCGCCCGTTCCCGCCCCCGCAGGGACGCGGAGACGCCGCGCAGGCCCTATCGGCCGGGCCACGGCTATACGCGCTTCGTGACCCTGATGAAGGTGGTTCTGCCGCTCCTCGCCGCCGGGCTGGTGGTGCTGCTCGCCGTCTGGTCGCAGATCAATCTCGGCGAGACCCGCGTGCATCTCGACGTCGCCGAGCTCGCGCCGGATCAGCTCGATTCGCTCAAGATGATCAATGCGCGCTTCGACGGCATCGACGAGAAGAACCGGCCCTACAGCGTCACCGCCGAACAGGTGGTGCAGAACAGCAAGGACTCCGACCTGGTGGAGCTCGCGGCGCCCAAGGCCGATATCACGCTGGACAGCGGCGCCTGGATCGCGATCACCGCCGAGAGCGGCAATTACCGGCGCGAATCCGAGACCCTCGATCTGGTCGGCGACGTCAGCCTGTTTCACGACCGCGGCTTCGAGATGCACACCGAGCGCGCCAGGCTCGATCTCGCCGCGGGCACCGCCTCGGGCGACGCCCCGGTCACCGGCCAGGGTCCCGCCGGCGAGCTGCAGGCCGACGGCTTCCAGGTGAGCGACGGCGGCAAGCGCATCCGGTTCGGCGGCCGTGCGCGGCTTCTCATCAAGTCGGACGACGTGCCCAGGGGAGACGAGGCGGAAGAGGTCGGCGGATGATCTCGCGCGTCGCGGCCGCCGTCACCGCTCTCGCCCTGATGCTGGCTCTGCCGCCGTCCCTCGGGGCGCAGTCCGTGGGCGGTCTCGATCTCGAAAGCTCGGACGCGCCGCTCGAGATCGTCGCCGAAGAGGGCATCGAATGGCGCCGCGACGAAAAGGTCTATATCGCGCGCGGCAACGCGCGCGCCTCGCGCGGCGATCTGTCGGTGAGCGCCGAAGTGCTGATGGCGCATTATCGCGAGGCGGCCGAGGGCCAGACCGACGTCTACCGCATCGAGGCGACGGGCGACGTGCGGCTGGCCTCCCAGGACAGCGTGGTCTATGGCGGTCGCGCCGTCTACGACGTGGACAAGGCCGTACTGGTGGTCACCGGCCGGAATCTCAGGGTGGAGACGCAGAAGGCGGTCATCACCGCGCGCGACAGCCTGGAATATTGGGATGCGCAGCGGGTGGTGGTGGCGCGCGGCGACGCGGTCGCGGTCGAGGGGGACCGGCGGGTCGAAGCGGACCGGCTCACCGGCTATCTCCGGCGCGATGGGCAGCCCGGCGCGGATCGCGGCGGGCTGTATCAGGTCGAGGCCGAGGGCGACGTGGTGCTGACCACCGCCACGGAAGTCGTCCGTGCCGAGAAAGCCGTCTACAATCTCGATCAGGAGCTTGCCACCCTGACCGGCGGCGTGAAGATCACCCGGGGCGAAAACCAGCTGAACGGCGACTATGCGGAGGTCAACCTGAAGACCGGCGTCAGCCGCTTGATGGGGAATCCCAGCGCCACCCGCGACGGCGGGAGCGGGCGCGTGCACACGCTCATCGTTCCCGACAAGAAGCCGGAGCTCGGAACGCAGTGAACCGCGGCGGAACCACGATCGCCGGCGCTGTCGGGCCGGCCGGCGCGGCGGAGTCCGCCGCCCCGCGCGGCGGCAACGGCGCCGCGCCCTCGCCCGCCGTGCGGGAAGGGCTGTTCGCGGAGAACCTCGGCAAGTCGTTCCGCAGGCGGCCGGTGCTGCGCGGAGTCTCGCTGGCGCTCCATCGCGGCGAGGTGGTCGGCCTGCTCGGCCCGAACGGCGCGGGCAAGACGACCTGCTTCTATATCATCACGGGGCTCATCCGCCCGGATTCCGGCACGATCGAGCTCGACGGCGCGGACGTGACCGACCTGCCGATGTACCGGCGGGCGCGGCTCGGCATCGGCTATCTGCCGCAGGAAGCCTCGATCTTTCGCGGCCTGTCGGTCGAGGACAACATCCGCGCGGTGCTGGAGATCGTGGAGCCGTCGCGCGAGGAGCGCGAGGTGCGGCTCGACGAGCTCCTGGCCGAGTTCTCGATGGACCACCTGCGCCGCGCCCCCGCCATCGCGCTGTCGGGCGGCGAGCGGCGGCGCGTGGAGATCGCCCGCGCGCTCGCCTCCCGGCCGAAGTTCATCCTGCTCGACGAGCCCTTCGCCGGCATCGATCCCATCGCCGTGGGCGAGATCCGCGACCTCGTCGCCCATCTCAAGGACCGCGGGATCGGCGTGCTGATTACCGACCACAACGTCCGCGAGACCCTCGACATCGTCGACCGCGCCTACATCCTCCACGACGGCGTGGTGCTGCGCGAGGGCGTGCCGGCGGAGATCGTCCTCGACGAGGACGTGCGCCGCGTTTACCTGGGCGAAAGATTTAGCCTGTAGGGAGACTCCACATGGCGGTCTCTCAGCGGATGGATCTGCGGCAGAGCCAGACGCTCGTGATGACGCCGCAGCTCCAGCAGGCGATCAAGCTTCTGGAGCTCTCGAACCTCGAGCTCGCGGCCTATGTGGAGCGCGAGCTCGAGCAGAATCCGCTGCTCGAGCGTGCCGATCCCGACGGCGAGTTCCGGGAGTCCGACCCCGCGGAGGATCGCGAGAGCTGGGACGATCGCGCGCCCGCCTCGGCGGCGGAGACGGCCGGGGACGAAGGCGCCCTGGTCGACATGGCGGAGTACGCGCGCGCCGACCGGATCAGCGAAGGCGACCACACCAGCTTCGACACCGACTACGACAACATGTGGGACGGCGATGCGCCGTTCGTGCCCGCCGGCGGCGCGCAGCCGACCGACTGGAGCGGCCCGCGCGGCGCCGCCGACGGCGACGACTACGGCATCGAGCAGACGGTGGCCGGCCAGATCAAGCTGCGCGACCACCTGCTGGCGCAGCTCGGCCTCGACATCGCCGATCCGACCGACCGGCTGATCGGCCTGCAGCTCATCGACATGATCGACGACGCGGGCTACGTGACCGGCGATCTGTCGCAGGTCGCCGATCTGCTCGGCTGCGGCGTGGAGCGGGTCGAGGCGACGCTGAAGAAGCTGCAGCGCTTCGATCCGCCGGGCATCTTCGCGCGCAACCTCGCCGAATGCCTGGCGCTGCAGCTCGCCGACCGCAACCGGCTCGACCCGGCGATGCAGAAGCTGCTGCGCCATCTCGACCTGCTGGCGAGCCGCGACGGCGCCCAGCTCATGAAGCTCTGCGGCGTCGACGCCGAGGATCTCGCCGAGATGGTGGCGGAGATCAAGTCGCTCAACCCGAAGCCCGGCCTCGCCTTCGATCACGCGCCGCTGCCGCCGGTGACGCCCGACATCCTGATGCACCGCCAGCCGGACGGCGACTGGCTGGTCGAGCTCAACAGCGAATCGCTGCCGCGCGTGCTGGTGAACAACGCCTATTACGCGCGGGTCAGCCGCGAGGCGCGGCGGAAGCCCGAGCGCGACTACATCGTCGAGCGCTTCAACTCCGCCAACTGGCTGGTGAAGTCCCTCCACCAGAGGGCGACGACCATCCTGAAGGTGGCGACCGAGATCGTGCGGCAGCAGGACGCCTTCTTCCGCCACGGCGTCGCCCACCTGAAGCCGCTCATCCGCCGGGACATCGCCGAGGCGATCGGCATGCACGAAAGCACCGTGAGCCGGGTCGCCGCCAACAAGTACCTGCTGACGCCGCGCGGCCTCTACGAGCTTCGGTATTTCTTCAGCGCCGCCATCGCGGATACCGGCGGCGGCGAAGGCCATGCGGCCGAGGCCGTCAAGTCGCGCATCCGCGGGCTGATCGAATCAGAAACCGCGGAGCGGGTGCTCTCCGACGACCAGCTGGTCGAGCTGCTGCGCAAGAACGGCATCGAAATCGCCCGCCGGACGGTGGCTAAGTATCGGGAATCCATGAGAATTCCCTCGTCGGTGCAGCGCCGGCGCGACAAGGCCTTGCGAATGTAGGTCGTTGGCCTAGATTCAGGGGTCAACGGTGGCCGCCGTCTGGAAACCCGATGTTGACTCGCTTTCAGGCGATTCGTATTGTCCGCGGCCTTGTGCGGGGGGCCGGCCGTTTCGAGCCCGCCGGCGCGCTCATCCGGCCCGGAAATCGCAGCTGATGAACCTGACCGTGAAAGGCAAGCAGCTCGACGTTGGCGAGGCGTTGCGCAGCCACGTCGCCACGGCCCTGGACGGCGTGCTGGGCAAGTATTTCGGCAATCCCGTCGAGGCGACGGCGATCCTGTCCCGCGAGGCGCACCTCTATCGCGCGCAGGTCTCCGTGCATGTGGGCCGGGGAATCCTGCTGCAGGGCCAGGCGAACGCCGACCAGCCCTATGCAGCCGTCGACGCCGCGCTGGACAAGCTCGGCAAGCGGATGCGCCGCTACAAGCGGCGCCTGCGCGACCATCATCGCGCCGAGATCGAGATGGAGCGTGCGCGGCACTACGTGCTCGCGCCCGAAGCGGAGGAGACGGAAGACGGCCTGGCGGAGGCCGACGGCAAGCCGGTGGTGATCGCCGAGACGGCGTCGGGCATCCCGACGCTCACGGTGAGCGAGGCGGTCATGCGGCTCGATCTCGCCGACGAGGGCGCGATCATGTTCCGCAACCGGGCCCATGGCGGGCTCAACATGGTGTACCGACGCACCGACGGAAATGTCGGCTGGGTCGATCCGAAAGACAATTGATCGGGCGACGCGACCGGCGAGTCACTCGCCGTCGTGGCCTGCGCGAAGGAGTGTCATGGAAATCGAAGATCTCCTGAATCCGTCGGGCGTGATCGCCAAGCTGCGAGCGACCAGCAAGAAGCAGGTGCTCCAGGAGCTGGCGAAGCGCGCGGCCGAGGCGACCGGGCTGCCGGAGCGTCAGATCTTCGAAGTGCTGCTGGAGCGCGAACGGCTCGGCACCACGGGTGTCGGCAACGGAATCGCGATTCCGCACGGCAAGCTTCCCGGCCTGCAGCAGCTCTTCGGAATGTTCGCCCGTCTCGAAACGCCCGTCGATTTCGACGCGATCGACGAACAGCCGGTCGACCTCATCTTCCTGCTTCTGGCGCCGGAAGCCGCCGGCGCCGACCACCTGAAGGCTCTCGCCCGCGTCTCGCGCCTGCTGCGCGACCGCTCGGTCTGCGAGAAGCTGCGCGGGGCCAACCAGGTGGACGCCATCTACGCCCTGCTGACCGCATCCCCCGCGAGCCACGCCGCGTAGGTTTACGCTTCAGCGCGTCCACGCAGAATTTTTTCCACCCCACAAGTCATCGCCGGGCTCGACCCGGCGATCCATTCCGCCGTCCGTGCGGGCGGATGAAGGGATTCGCGGGTCGTCCTTCGATGAGGCTCAGGACGAGGCCCCGCGAATGACGACGAGAGGATAGGGTGAGGAGCGCAGGAGCCCCCGCCCGGCGTCAGTGGATGCTGACCGCCTCGAGGTCGTTCTCTCGGATCGTGGCGAGCGCGAGCTCCTCCGTCGCGGCGAGCGCGAGCTGCGTGCCGTCGGCGGCGTGGATCGCGAACACGGTGGCGCCGTCCGGCGTGCGGAACGGGCGCACATAGGCGACGCCCTGAAGCCCCAGCGCCGCAAGGTCGCTCTGCGACATCTGGCGGATACGTTCGATCGGATGATTCACGGCTCTCTTACCTTTCCTGGACTCCGTGACCGGCCCCGCAGGAGCGGCAGCCGGATGGTCGGCCGGCTCAGCCGGCCTCTTTGACCGCGCGCGGGCCGGGCCGCGTCTGCGCCGGTCCCCCGTCCGCGGTGCGGATCTCGATGTTGCGCACCTGCGTCTGCACCTCGGGCCGGACGAGGTCGATGTTCAGCAGACCGGCGTCGAGCGTGGCGCCGGTGACCTCGATGCCGTCGGCCAGGATGAAGCTGCGCTGAAACTGCCGGGCGGCAATCCCGCGATGCAGGTAGACCCGCTCCTGGTCGTCGGCCTGGCGCCCGCGGATCACCAGCTGGTTGTCCTCGATCTGCACCTCGAGCTCGTCCGGGGCGAAGCCCGCCACGGCCAGCGTGATGCGCAGGTGGTTCTGGCCGAGCTGCTCGATGTTGTAGGGCGGATATCCGTCCCCGTGCCGCGCCAGACGGTCGAGCGTCCGTTCGACATGATCGAAGCCGAGCAGCAGGGGGCTGTTGAACAGCGAGATCCGGGACATCCTGGCTCCTCCTCCCACGAGCGAGCAGCGCGTCTCTGCAGGCCGGTTCGGTCTCGAGCCCATCTCGTGCCCCGAACGGGGCGGCCCGATTCGGCACCGCCCCGGCTACGACCTGGACTGTGATTTAGGCGATGGAACAGGCCAGTCAAGAGCATGCCCGGTTCAGGTTAAGGGACGGTGGCGACCGCCGGCGGCCGCTAAGCATCGAACGCGCCTCGCCTTTTCCGCAGGGCTGTTGCAAAAGCCCGACGCATGCCCCATCCTCTGCGCGGGCAGGGGACGGTTCATCGCGCGACGGCCGTGTCGCAGGGAGATGATCTTGGACGCAGCGATCCCCGCGACGATCACCATGACGCGCACGGACTACGTGAACTTCCTCGAGCTTCCGACCGGGCTTCTGGAAGCGCTTCCGGTCGCCGTCTACACGACGGATGCCGCCGGCCGCATCACCTCCTACAACCAGGCCGCCGTCGATCTCTGGGGCCGCCGGCCGGAGCCCGGCGCCGCATGGTGCGGGTCGTGGCGACTCTATTGGCCCGACGGCACGCCGATGCCGCACGACCAATGCCCGATGGCGGTCGCCCTTCGGGAAGGCAGGGCGATCAAGGGCGCCGAAGCCCAGGCCGAGCAGCCGGACGGCACGCGCATCCCGTTTCTCGCCTATCCGTCGCCGGTGCACGACGAGACCGGCTCGGTGATCGGGGCGGTGAACATCCTGGTCGACATCGCCGGGCGAAAGCGCGCGGAGGAGGCGGAGCTGCGGCTGGCCTCGATCGTCGAGAATTCCGACGACGCGATCGCCAGCAAGAACCTGAACGGAATCGTGACCAGCTGGAATCGCGGAGCGGAGCGGCTGTTCGGCTATACGGCCGAGGAGATCGTGGGCGAGTCCATCACCATCCTGCTGCCGGAGGACCGCCGCGACGAGGAGGTGGCGATCCTCGATCGCATCCGGCGCGGCGAGCGCGTCGATCACTACGAGACGGTCCGCCGCCGCAAGGACGGCACGCTGATCGACATCTCCTTGACGGTTTCTCCCGTCAAGAACGCGGCCGGCAGGATCATCGGCGCGTCGAAGATCGCCCGCGACATCACCGAGCGGAAGCAGGCGGAACAGAAGGAGCGGCTGCTGGCGCGCGAGGTCGACCATCGGGCGAAGAACGTGCTCGCCGTCGTGCAGGCGATCGTGCGCCTGACGCGGGCCGACAGCCCGGCGGAGTATGTCGAACGGCTCACCGGACGCCTGGGCGCCCTGGCCCGGGCGCATACCCTGATGTCGGAGAGCCGCTGGGTGGGAACGCGGCTCACCCGCATGATCGAGGAGGAGTTCGCCGCCTTCCGCACCGGCGACGACACCCGGGTGCGGATCTCCGGACCGGAGCTCGTCCTGACCACCGACGTGGTCCAGAGCCTCGCCATGATTCTGCACGAGCTGGCGACCAACGCGGCGAAATACGGCGCGCTGTCGACCCCCACGGGCAGCATCGCGATCGCCTGGTCCTGGGACGACGACGGGCAGTTCGCGCTGGAATGGACCGAGACCGGGGGCCCCGCCGTGCGGCAGCCGCCGCGGCGCGGCTTCGGGACGGCGCTGGTCGAGACCACGGTCACCGGCCAGCTCGGCGGCACGATCAGTTTCGACTGGACCGCCCGGGGCCTCGTCTGCCGCATGCGGATCCCGCGCCGGAAGCTGTTCGCGGTGTCGAGCGAGACCTCCGCCGCCTGACCGGGACGCAATAGGGCCGAAAGGCGAAGGGCTCCGCGGCGGCGGCCGCGGAGCCCTTTCTGCGATTGGTGGAGCCAAGCGGGATCGAACCGCTGACCTCTACAATGCCATTGTCGCCCAATGGCAAGAAAAACAAGCGCCTGACCTAGCAAAACGCCGCAAACGCACGCACGCAAATCAAGGACTTAGCCAGTCATGCGTGCTAGTTGCGTGCTACCACGAGAAGCCCGGCAGGGCAACTGCGACCTGCCGGACGAGCTGCGGGATCTCGCCCGAGATGTGCGCCGCATCGGTGACGGATATAGGCGCGACCCCGAGTCCCTGGCGATCCAGAAGGACGGCATCAGCAAGCGCCTGGTGGTGATCGCCCGGCGGCTGGAGGCCGTTCGATGACCGGCCGGTTCTCCCGCCTGCCCGCGGCGGCCGTCACCGACACGGCGCTATCCGACAAGACCCTCAGGGTGCTTGCGGTGCTCGGCATCTATGCGGACGCGGGCGGCCTCGCCTATCCCAGCATTCCGTCCGTTGCCAAGCACCTCCGAATGAGCGAGCGGCAGATCCGGCGCCATGTCCGGGCGCTGGAGGCGGCCGGCTACGTCGCCACCGAGCGGACGATCCGGCACACCCGCGGGGGGTGGGGGCGGAATCGGTACTTCATCCAGTACCCGGCCGTCGTTTTGCCCGCCGCGGCCATCGAGGATTGCGACGAAGACGTTGGCCGCTACTCCCCTACCGGAGAAGACCCGAAACGCACCAGCGGCGCCCGCAGCGGGAATGAAGCGATAGGACATCCAGAGTGTCCGGTCGGGGATGAGCGACCGGACATCCAGAGTGTCCGGTCGGGGCGCGATTTCGATGAAGCGACCGGACATTTGGAGCCGAGCGACCGGACATCCAGGGTGTCCGATACGACCGGACATCCAGGGTGTCCGATAAACAGCCCATTGATTCCAATCAGCCCAATGGGGAATCAGCCCAAGGGCTCGCGCGACGTTTTTGAGGAGATGTTTGCTGAGCTGCTTCCTCGCATCAGTCGGAGCAGCTTCGAGGTGGGAGCCACCATCATCGAGACCGAGCCTGCCGAACCAAAGCTGCTCGGCAAGGTGACGGAGCTGGTTGAGAAGGCGGAGCCCAGCCGAGAGGCGCCACAGCCCGCGGAACCAGCGGTGCCAGCGGAGCCCCTGCCTGTGCCGCCCGAACCCAAGCCGTTCGATCCGGCTCAGTACCACAACATCGTGGCGGACAAGATCACCCGCTGGTGCGGCGTGGGCATC
>DAIMFL010000068.1:0-16904 GCA_036724615.1 Alphaproteobacteria bacterium
GAGGCAAAACTGGGTGCGCGGCCTCGCCACCCCGTTCGAGTGGCAGGACGCGGTGATCCGCGCCGCCATCACGCTCAAGCTCTGCCAGCATGAGGAGACCGGCGCCATCGTGGCGGCGCTGCCGTCCGTCGCGGGAAAGGGCGCGAAGGCGGCGGCGCGCTCCGCCAGACCGCGCGGCAGGTAGGTCGATGCCCCGCCGCCCGCCCAACGTTGCATGGTCCCGGCGGGCTGCGGCCCGGCCCGGAAGCTCGCGAGGGTGGCGCCGGCCACCGTCGTGGCGGCGCGATGGCCGGCCTCGGACAAGGCGTGGCGCAGCGCGCCCACGATGAGCCCGCGGACCAGCGCCGGGTCGCGGAAGCGCACCTCGGCCTTCGCCGGGTGGACATTGACGTCCACCTCCTCCGGCGGGATGTCGAGGAACAGCACCACCGCCGGATGGCGGTCGCGCGCCAGGAAATCCTGATAGGCGCCGCGCACCGCGCCCTGCAGCAGCCGGTCGCGCACCGGCCGGCCGTTGACGAACAGATACTGGGCCGAGGCGGTCGGCCGGTTGAAGGTGGGCAGCCCGGCGTGGCCCGTGAGGCGCACCCCCTCCCGCAGCGCCGCCACGGGCACGGCGTTGTCCGCGAAGTCGCGCCCGATCACCGCGCCGAGGCGCCGCAGCCGCCAGGCCTCCGCATCGTCCAGCAGGTCGTCGGCGGGGTCGGCCAGCCGCAGCAGCGTGTGGTCGTCGTCGGTCAGGCTGAACGCGATCGCCGGATGGGCCATGGCGAGGCGCGCCACCGCGTCCGCCGCATGGCCGGCCTCGGTGCGCGCCTGCTTCAGGAATTTGAGGCGCGCCGGCGTGGCGTAGAACAGGTCGCGCACCTCGATCCGGCTGCCGCAGGGAAGAGCGGCAGGGATCGGCCGGCCCTTCGCGCCGGCCTCGACGGCGAGCGACCAGGCCTCGGCGGCGCCGGACCTGCGGCTCGTCAGGGTGAGGCGCGAGACGGCGCCGATCGAGGGCAGCGCCTCGCCGCGGAAGCCGAGCGTCGCGATGCGGACCAGGTCGTCGTCGGGAAGCTTCGACGTGGCATGGCGCTCGACGGCGAGCTCGAGCTCGTCGGGGCCCATGCCGCAGCCGTCGTCGGTCACCGAAATGAAGCTGCGGCCCCCGTCCCGCAGGGCGATGTCGACCCGGCGCGCGCCGGCGTCGATCGCGTTCTCGACCAGCTCCTTCACCGCCGAGGCCGGCCGCTCCACCACCTCGCCGGCGGCGATCCGGTTGACCAGGTCGGGAGGAAGGAGGCGGATGGCCATGGCCCGGAGGGTAGCACCGCGCCGCCCCGAGTCGCCAGCCAGCGAACTCACGGGAGATCCAGGAAAGACGTACCACAGAGGCACAGAGACACAGAGGGAACGAGGACTCGGGGAGAGCTTGGCACAGGACGGGGCCCGCAAAGGGACGGTCTCTGCGCGGGCTTCGCCCGCGCGATCCGCTTCTTCTCTGTGCCTCTGTGCCTCTGTGGTTTCTTCCTCTTCTTGGTGTCCGGCCCATCGTGGTTCAGGCCGGCACGCAGTGTCAGATCGCGCCCTCGGGCGGCTCCTGGGTCGGGGTCACGCCCTCGGGCTGGCCGACCACCACCACCGTCAGCCGCTCCGGATCGAGCAGCCGCCTGGCCGCGCGGCGGGCGTCCTCGAGCGTCACCGCCTCGATATAGGAGTTCCGCTTGTCCATGTAGTCGATGGGAAAGCCCTCGAGCTGGATCGCGGTGAGGACGCGGGCGAGGCTCCCCGTGCTGGTCATGCGCAGCGGATAGGACCCGGTCAGATAGGTCTTGGCGTCGGCGAGCTCCTGCTCGGTCGGCCCCTCCTGCGCCATGCGCCGCCATTCCGAGCGGATGATGTCGAGCGATTGCGCGACGCGCGCGTTCTGCGTCGCGACGTGGCCCTGGATCACGCCGGCATGGTCGAGCGTCGTCAGATAGCTCGTCACCGAATAGGCGAGGCCGCGCTTCTCCCGGACTTCCTCGGTCAGCCGCGAGGAGAAGCCGCCGCCGCCCAGCACGTAGTTCATCACATAGGCCGCGTAGAAATCCGGGTCGTCCCGCTTCAGTCCGTTCTCGCCGAAGATGACCACGCTCTGCGGCACGTCGCGTTCGACGACCACCGTCGCGCCCGCGCCCTGCGGCTCGGCCTCCGCGATCTCGTAGGGCGTTCCGGTCTGCGGCAGCTTGCCGAAGGCGCGGTCGAGGAGCGGGGCGAGGGTCGCCGCGTCGATGTCGCCGACCACGCCGACGATCAGGTTGTCGCGGGCGAAGCGGCGCTCGACGAAGCCCTTCAGGTCGTCGATGGTGATCGCGCGGATGCTCTCCGGCGTGCCCTCGTTCGGCCGGCCGTAGGGGTGATCCGGGAACATGGTCCGCCACCAGACCCGGCCCGCGATCTCGTCCGGGTCGTTGGCGTTGCGCGCCAGCCGGGCGAGGATCTGCCCGCGGATGCGCTCGACCGGCTCCGGATCGAAGCGCGGCGCGGACAGCGACAGCCCCAGCAGATCGAAAGCGGCCTCGCGATGCTCCGTCAGCGTGCGCAGCGAGCCGTGGAAGGAATCGGTGCCGCTGCTGAAGCCGTAATCCATGGCGAGATCGGCGATGCGGCGCTGGAAGGCCTGGGAGTCGAGATCGCCCGCGCCTTCGTCGAGGAGGCCGCTCACCAGCTCGGCCAGGCCCTCCTTGCCTTTCGGGTCGAGCGCTGCGCCGCCCCGGAAAGCGAGGGAGAGCGAGATCAGCGGCGTGGTGTGGTCCTCGACGAGCCAGGCCTCGATGCCGCCGGGACTGACGACCCGCTGGACGTCGACCGCCGCCGCGACGGGCGCGGCCCAGGCGACGAGGGCGACGAGCCCGACCGGCGCCGCGAGGCGCCGGAGCATCCGGAGGACGGGCCGCATCAGCTGGTCTCCTTGGGCAGCAGCACCGACGTGACCGAGGCCTCGGGGACCAGCACGGCGCGCGCCGCCGCATTGACCTGCTCGACCGTCACCGCGCCGATCCGGTCGGGCCAGGATTCGACGTCCTCGATCGTGCTGCCGGTGGTGAGCGCGGCGCCGAGGGCGCGGGCGGGACCGCTCAGCGAATCGCGCGCCTTGACCGCGCCCGCCTGCAGCAGGGTCTTGGCGCTTGCGAGCTCTTCCTCCGTGACGCCCTCGGCGAGAAGCTTGGCGATCTCCGCCTCGATCGCCGCCTGCAGGTCCTCGACCGAGACTCCCGGCTGCGGGCTCGCGGAGACGGCGAAGGTGGCGAGATCGACCGCATCGGGCCCGTACCAGGCGCCGATGCCGGCCGCCAGCCCCTCCTCCACCGCCAGGCGGCGGTAGAGCCGGCTGGTGGAGCCGCTGCCGAGAATCTCGGCGAGCACCTCCAGCGCATAGGCATGCTCCGTCGCGCCGCGGTTATAGCTCGGCGCCAGGTAGTAGCGCGTCCAGGACGGCTGCTGCACCCGCGGGCTCGCCAGCTCGACCCGGCGCGGCGCGACCGGGTCCGGCTCGTCCAGCCGGTTGCGCTCCGGCACGGCGCGGCGCGGCAGGACGCCGTAGTACTTCTCGGCGAGCGGCCGGACCTGCTCGGCGGTGACGTCGCCGGCGATCACGACGATCGCGTTGTTCGGCGCGTACCAGCGCTCGTAGAAGGCGATCGCGTCCTCCGTCGTCAGGCGCTCCATCTCGTGCGCCCAGCCGATCGTCGGGATGCGATAGGGATGGTTGAGGAAGAGCACGGCCCGCGCGATCTCGGTCAGCTGCGAGCGCGGGTCGTTGTCGACGCGTTGCCGGCGCTCCTCGAGGATGACGTCGCGCTCCGGCAGCACGATCTCGTCGGTGAGCCGCAGATTGGCCATGCGGTCGGCCTCGAGCTTCATGACCAGCTCGAGATGCTCGACGGCGACCGTCTGGAAATAGGCGGTGTAGTCCTGGGTCGTGAAGGCGTTCTCGTCGCCGCCGACCCGCGCCACCTGGTGGGAGAACTCGCCCGGCGGCACGGTCTCCGTGCCCTTGAACATCAGATGCTCGAGGAAATGGGCGATCCCCGACTTGCCCGCGGGCTCGTCGGCCGCGCCGACCCTGTACCAGGCCATGTGGGTGACGACCGGCGCGCGGTGGTTCTCGACCACGACGACCTGGAGCCCGTTCTCCAGCGTGAAGCTGTCGGGATCGAAGACCTCGGCCCGCGGCGCGGCGAGCGGCCAGGCGACGAGCTGCAGGGCCGCCAGGGCGATGAGCCCGGCTTGGCGCGTGCGGCACAGCACTGCGGCGATCGGCGTCATGTGACCTCCGAGGGTGGGAGGGAGGCAGATACGACTCGCAGGCCCCGCCGCGCGCAGCGGCGGCACCCGCCGGGAGGCCCGGCGCGACAGTGTTACGCCGGAGGCCGCTAGAAGATCCCTTCGAGCAGGCCGCGCTCCTTGCGCTCGATGATCGGGGTGTCGCCCTCGGTCACCGGCTTGCCGAGCGCCGCGTTCTCCTGCAGGCGCTGCTGCTCGGCGACCGGATCGACCACCTCGCCCTGATACGGCTCCGCATCGCGCCAGAAGATCAGGTTGTCGATGAAGCGCCTGTTCTCCTCGACCAGCATGTCGGTCTCCGCATTCACCAGCTTGCGGATGTTGGGGTCGATTCCGGTCGCCCCCGCGCTCTGCAGCAATGCCACCTCGCCGCGCGACCCGTCGACCGGGTTGCCCGTGAGACCCGACCCGCCGAACACCGCCGCCTGGGCTTGGTCGCGGGCGGTGCCCTCCTGCGGGCGCGGCGCCCCGGGCTCCGGCGGGCGCAGGGTGTAGTCGGGCGGCAGGCTGAGCGGCGCGCGCGCCACCACCTGGAACTCGTCCGGGGCCTGCTTGGTCAGGCCGAGCGCCTGCCGGGCCTCGGTGCATCCGCCGAGGGCGATGAGGAGAGCCGTCGCCGCAGCGGCGCCGGCCCAGCGGCCGTATCGCATTCGCAAACCTCCTGTGCCGCCTAGGTTTTAGCCTCGTCCGGTCTGCCGAACAACCCGTCGGCGACCAGCACGGCGACACCGATGGTAATGGCCGAATCGGCCAAATTGAAGGCCGGCCAGTGCCAGCCGGCGGCGTGGAAATCGACAAAGTCGACCACGGCCCCGTGGCGCAGCCGGTCGATGACGTTGCCGACCGCCCCGCCGATGACGAGGCCGATGCCGAGGGCGGGCCAGAGCCGGTGCTGCCGTCCGAGCCAGACCAGCAGGCCGATCACCACCGCGACGGCGATGGCCGACAGAACATAGGGTGCGAAGGACGCGTCGCTGCGGAACAGGCTGAAGGAGACGCCGCGGTTCCAGGCCAGGACCAGGTTGAAGAACGGCGTGACCGGGATCTCCCGCGGCGGCTGCATCACCGCCGAGAGAATCCACCATTTCGACAACTGGTCGAGGAGGACGACCGCCGCCGCAACGGGCAGCGCCCGCCGATATCCGAGCCGGGTCAAGCGCGCGTGCCCCGCTTCATCCCGCCGCGGCCCGGACATCCGTCGCCGCCACCGCTTCGGCGCAGCGGCCGCAGACGCCGTCGAGCCCGCCATGGCTGCCGACATCCGGCAGCACCCGCCAGCAGCGCTCGCATTTCTCGCCTTCCGCCGCGGTGACCAGCACGCCGACATCCGGCACGTCCGGCAGGGTGAAGGCCCCCTCCGGCACCGGCCCCTCGACGACGGTCGCCGCCGAGGTGATGGCGATCTCCGCGAGATCGAGCCCGTGCAGGGCGGCGATGTGCTCCGCCGAGGCATGCACGACCGGATGCGCCTGCAGGCTGGAGCCGATGCGCTTCTCGGCCCGCTCGATCTCGAGGGCGCCCGTCACCACCCGGCGCAGGTCGCGCAGCTTCGCCCATTTCGCGGCGAGCGCCGCATCGCGCCACTCGGCCGGCGCCGCGGGGAAGAGGCGCAGATGCACGCTCTCCTCGCCGCCCTTCCAGGGGCGGTGCTGCCACGCCTCCTCGGCCGTGAAGCACAGGACCGGCGCCAGCCAGGCCGTCAGATGCGACAGCAGCTCGAACATCACGGTGCGCACGGCGCGCCGGCGCGGGGTCGCCGCGCCGTCGCAGTAGAGCGAATCCTTGCGGATGTCGAAATAGAAGGCGCTGAGGTCGACGGCGCAGAAATTGTGCAGCTCCATGAACTGGGAGTGCAGGTCGAAGCTGTCGCAGGTCGTGCGCACGAAGGAATCGAGCTCGCCGAGGCGGTGCAGCACCCAGCGCTCCAGCTCCGGCATCTCGGTGGGAGCGATGCGCTCCGCCTCGCTCCAGCCGTCGAGCGCGCCGAGCAGGTAGCGCAGCGTGTTGCGCAGCCGGCGGTAATGGTCCGCGACGAGCTTCAGCGCCTCGGAGCCGATCCGCTGGTCCTCGGTGTAGTCGCAGCCGATCGCGACCCAGAGCCTCAGGATGTCCGCGCCGTACTGCTTGATCACGTCCTGCGGGAAGACCGTGTTGCCGAGCGACTTCGACATCTTGCGGCCCTGCTCGTCCATGGTGAAGCCATGGGTGATCACGGTCTTGTAGGGCGCGCGTCCGCGCGTGCCGCAGGATTCGAGCAGCGACGAGTGGAACCAGCCGCGATGCTGGTCGGAGCCTTCGAGATAGACGTCGGCCGGCCAGGCGAGATCGGCGTCGCGGCGCGGCTCCAGCACGAAGGCGTGGGTCGAGCCGGAATCGAACCAGACGTCGACGATGTCGGTGACCTGCTCGTAGTCCTCCGGCCGGTAGTCCCCGCCCAGGAAGCGCTCGGGCGGGCTGGCGAACCAGGCGTCGGCGCCCTCCGTCTCGAAGGCCTCGGCGATGCGGTCGACCACCTTCTGGTCGCGCAGCGGCGCGCCGGTCTTCCTGTCGACGAAGACGGCGATCGGCACGCCCCAGGCGCGCTGGCGCGAGATGCACCAGTCGGGCCGCGCCTCGATCATCGCGTAGAGCCGGTTGCGGCCCTGCGGCGGCACGAAGCGCGTCTCGTCGATCGCCGTCAGGGCCTTTTCGCGCAGATCGTTCGTCTCCATCGAGATGAACCATTGCGGCGTATTGCGGAAGATGAGCGGCGCCTTGGAGCGCCAGGAATGCGGGTAGGAATGGGTGAGCTTGCCCGATTTGAGCAGCATGCCCGCCTCGGCGAGCGCCGCGATCACCGCCGGGTTGGCGTCGCCGCTCTTGCCGTAGGGGGTCAGCACGGCCTTTCCCGCGAACAGCGGCACGTGATCGTAGTAGCGGCCGTCCGGCCCCACGGTCTGAGGGACCTCGACGCCGTGCGCGATGCCGAGCTCGTAGTCGTCGGCGCCGTGGCCGGGGGCGATGTGCACGAAGCCCGTGCCCGCCTCGACGGTCACGAAGTCGCCGGCATAGACCCGGACCGGGAAATCGTAGCCCTTCCCATGGAACGGATGGCGGCATTCGGTGCCGACGAGCGCCGCGCCCTTTCCCTGCCAGAGCGTCTCGGACCCGGTGATGCCGACATCGGCGGCGAAGCCCGGCAGCAGCGCCTCGGCGACGACGATGACGTCGCCCGCGCCGATCTTCGCGCCGTCGGCAGTCGAGGTGACCCTGATGACCGCGTAGTCGAGCTCTGCGCCGCAGGCGACGGCGCGGTTGCCGGGAATGGTCCAGGGGGTCGTCGTCCAGATCACCACCGATCCGCCGGCGAGCGCCGGAACCGGCGAGGCGGCGACCGGAAAGCGCACCCAGATCGTGTCGGAGACATGGTCGTGATACTCGATCTCGGCCTCGGCCAGCGCGGTCTTCTCGACCACCGACCACATCACCGGCTTCGAGCCCTGAAACAGGCCGCCGTTCATCAGGAACTTGCCGATCTCGCGCACGATCTGCGCCTCGGCGGCAAAGGCCATCGTGGTGTAGGGGTTGTCCCAGTCGCCCTCGACGCCGAGGCGCCGGAACTCCGACCGCTGCACGCCGATCCAGTGCTCGGCGAAGTCGCGGCATTCCTTGCGGAACTCGACGATCGGCACGGCGTCCTTGTCCTTGCCCGCCGCGCGATACTTCTCCTCGATCTTCCACTCGATCGGCAGGCCGTGGCAGTCCCAGCCGGGAACGTAGTTGGCGTCCTTGCCCAGCATCTGCTGGGAGCGGTTGATGACGTCCTTCAGGATCTTGTTGAGCGCGGTGCCGATATGGATGTTGCCGTTCGCATAGGGCGGGCCGTCGTGGAGGATGAACTTCGGCCGCCCGCGCGACGCCTCGCGCAGCCGCCTGAACAGCGCCATCTCGTTCCAGCGCGCCAGCGTCTCCGGCTCGCGCTGCGGCAGGTTTCCGCGCATCGGGAAATCCGTGCGCGGCAGGAACACCGTCGACTTGTAATCCACGCTCATCTCTATCCGTACACTCGTACTCGCGTTCCGCAGAAGCCCTGCGATGGCCCTCATGGTTCGACAGGCTCACCATGAGGGCCTCAAATCCAAAGGAGGGCCTCATCCTGAGCCTGTCGAAGGATGAGGCCCGCAGCCGACAGCGGAGGTCGATCTAGCTGCGCCGCGGGCTCAGCGCCCTCTCATAGACGTCGCCGGGCAGGACCCGGGGCTCGGGCCGCTCCAGGAGCCGCGGCACGGTGCCGGGGGCCGGCCCCGTATAGGCGGCCAGCGACTGGCGCGCCCGCCGGCAATCCTCGGCGATTTGTGCCGTCAAAGCGGCGAGCCCGTCAAACTTCTTCTCCGGCCGCAGATAGTCGATCAGGGCGACCCGGAGATGCCGACCATAGAGATCGGCGGAGAAATCGAACAGATGGACCTCGAACTGGAGCCTGGTGCCGCCCACGGTCGGCCGCGTCCCGAGGCTCGCGACGCCGTCGTGCCAGATCGTGCCGCGGCCCTCGTCGATGCCGGCCTTCACCGCATAGATGCCCTCGGCCGGCAACAGGTATTCGCCGAGGCCCACATTCGCCGTCGGATAGCCGAGCTCGCGGCCGAGCGCGTCGCCATGCTCCACCCGCCCTTCGATCTCCCAGGGCCGGCCGAGCAGCATGCCGGCCGAGAGCGGCCGGCCGGCCTTCAGATGCTCGCGGATCTTGGTGGAGGAGAACACCTCGCCCGCCTCGGTCGAGGCGGGGGCGACGGAGGTCACGCCGAAGCCGTGGATCGCGCCCAGGTCGCGCAGCAGGGCGGCGTCGCCGCGCCGGCCGGCGCCGAACAGGAAATCGTACCCGACCACCACATGCGCCGCCTCCAGCCCTTCGCTCAGCACCTCGACGACGAAGGCCTCGGCGCTCTTCCTCGCCAGCTCCTGGTCGAAATGGAGCATGAACAGGTAGTCGACGCCGATCGCCTCCAGATGGCGCACCCGGATGCGGAACGGGGTGAGCCGGAAGGACGGCCGGCCGGGGGCGAAGAACTCGCGCGGATGCGGCTCGAAGCTCAGCACCGCCAGTGTGGTGTCGAGCTCGAGCGCCAGGCGCGCCGCCTCGCCGATCACGGCCTGGTGCCCGCGATGCACGCCGTCGAAATTGCCGAGCACGACGACGGCGCCGCGCGCTTCGACCGGAACTTCCGTGTGATGCCGAAACAGCCGCATGCCGTTCCTGTGAAAGGCGTTTCCCGCGAGGGCCCGGCGCGTCACGCCACGGCCAACGCCGCGCAGGGCGGCCGGAATCTATCGCGAGGGCGGAGCGCTGGGTAGGGCGTTTGCCGGCGCTCTACTCGGCGGCGCAGACGGCGGCGGACCGGCGCGGCACCATCAGCACCGCCTCGCCCTCGATCACCGGCTTGCCCGCCACGGTGCAGACGGTGTCCACGGTCACGCGGGCGCGCTCGGGGTCGATCGCCTTGATCGTGACCTTGGCCTTCACCGTGTCGCCGGGACGGACCGGCGCTTTGAACTTCAGGGTCTGGTTGAGATAGATGCAGCCCGGGCCGGGAAGCTTGGTGCCGAGCACCGCGGAGATGAAGCTCGCCGTCAGCATGCCGTGGGCGATCCGCCCCTCGAACATGGTGGTCTTGGCGTATTCCTGGTCGACATGCATCGGGTTGATGTCGCCGGAGACGCCGGCGAACAGGACCAGGTCCGCGTCGGTCACGGTCTTCGTGTAGACCGCCGACATGCCGACCTCGAGATCCTCGAGACAGTAACCGCGGAGTTCGTCCATCGCCTGCGCTCCCGTGCCGTCCATACAACCGGCTGGCGACGGCGGTTATTCCGCGGTGCAGCAGCCCCGTCGTGATTGCGCTGCATTGCAATATACGCGCGGCGCGGTTCCTCGACAACGGCCGGGCGGTTTACAAATGCGTCCGGAACGGACGGGGAACATCAGGGCCTGGGATCGATCGGCACCTGGGCCGCCAGCCCGGTCGCGTCCTCGAACGCGGCGGCGGCCGAGAGCAGCGCCGCCTCGCCGCGCGGACGGCCGACGATCTGCAGCCCGATGGGCCGCCCGTCCCGGGTGAAGCCGCAGGGGACCGAGATGGCCGGGCAGGAGGTCAGGGTCACGGCATAGGTAATGCGGATCCACTCGACGTAGTTGTCGAAGGTCTCGCCGCCCAGCGCCCCGAGCCAGCGCGTCTTCACGTCGAAGGGCGGCACGCAGGCGGCGGCGCAGAGCAGCAGGTCGTATTTCCGGAAGAACCGTGCGACATCGCGATAGAGGGCGCCGCGCAGCCGCTCCGCCCGGCCGATCGCCTCGGCATCGAGGGAGAGGCCGTGCTCGATGTTCCAGACGACGTCCGGCTTCAGCTTGTCCCGGTGCTCGTCGTAGAGCGGCTTCAGCGACGCGAAGCCCAGGGCGCGCAGAATCTTGAACGCCTCCGCCGCGCCCGAGAAGTCCGGGCAGGCCTCCTCCACCGCCACGCCGAGATCGGCGAAGCGCCGCGCCGCGCCGCGCACCGCGTCGCGCACCTCCGGATCGAGCGGCGTGATGCCGCCGAGGTCCGGCGCCAGCGCCACCCGGGCCGGCAGGCCGCGCCGCGCCGTCGCCGCCCGGAAGCTCTCCGCCGGCGCGGCGAGGGACATCGGATCCTCGATATGCCAGCCCGCCATGGCGTCGAGCATCAGCGCCACGTCGTCGACGTTGCGCGCCATCGGGCCTTCCACCGACAGGGTGTTGAACGGCAGCTCGTTCGGCCCGTTGGCGACGCGGCCCGGGGTGGGGCGCAAGCCGACCACGGAGCAGAAGCTGGCGGGGGTGCGCAGCGACCCGCCGAGATCGGAGCCGGTGGCGAGCCAGACCTGGCCCGCGGCCAGCGCCGCCGCCGAGCCGCCGGACGACCCGCCGCAGGTGAGCGCCGTGTTCCAGGGCGTCACCGTCTCCCCGAACACCGCGTTGAAGGTGTTCGCGCCGGCGCCGAACTCCGGCGTGTTCGTCTTGCCGACGACGATGCCGCCATTCGCTTCGAGCGTCTCCACCAGGATGTCGGAGCGCTCCGGCACGTTGTCGGCGAAGATCGGCGAGCCGTAGGTGGTGCGCACGCCGGCGACGTCGTTGAGGTCCTTCACCGCGAAAGGCAGCCCGGCGAGCAGGCCGAGACCGTTCTCCCCCCAGGGGCGCGCCTCCGGCGCGGCGGCGACGATGCGCTGCGCCGCCGCCCGGGCGCGGTCGGTGCAGACGGTCGGCATGGCATTGAGCCGCCCGTCGGTCTCGGCGATGCGCTCGAGCGAGGCTTCCAGCAGCTCGAGCGGCGAGACCTCGCGCCGCCGCAGCATGGCGACGGCCTGGCAGGCGGTCAGGGAGATCAGCTCCCGGTCGGCGGTCATGTCGATGCTCCCGCAAGAGTGAGACGGTTTCGCTTCATTCGGCGGCCAGGGCTCCCTACATTGCCGACGACGTCTCGGCAAGCAGGCTGGCAGGGTCGATGAAAGATAACGTGCTCCGCGGTAACCGGGCCGTCGCCAGGATTCTTGCCGACATACGCGAATTCCTCCGGTTCGAATCGGCCTCGGGCGTGATTCTGCTCGGCGCGGCCGTGCTGGCGCTCCTCGCCAGCAACAGCCCGCTGGCGCCGCTCTACGACCTTTTCCTCGACATCCCCGTCGAGATCCGGGTCGGCGAGCTCCAGATCGCCAAGCCGCTGCTGCTGTGGATCAATGACGGGCTGATGGCCGTGTTCTTCCTGCTGGTCGGGCTCGAGATCAAGCGGGAGATCGTCGAAGGCGAGCTGTCGAGCCTGGCGCAGGCGCTGCTCCCCGGCATCGCCGCCGCCGGAGGCATGCTGGTGCCGGCGCTCATCTACACCGGCATCAATCTCGGCGACGGCGTCGCCCTCCAGGGCTGGGCGATTCCGGCAGCGACCGACATCGCCTTCGCGCTCGGCGTGCTGCAGCTTCTCGGCCGCGCCGTTCCGCTCGGCCTCAAGGTCTTCCTGGTCGCGCTGGCGATCATCGACGACCTCGGGGCGATCGTGATCGTTGCGGTGTTCTACACGGGCAACCTGTCGCTCACCTCGCTCGTCCTCGCCGGCTTGGTCCTCGGCGCGATGTTCGTGCTCAACCAGGCGGGCGTCACGCGGATCGCGCCCTATGCGCTGCTCGGCATCCTGCTCTGGGTCTGCGTGCTGAAATCCGGCGTGCACGCCACGCTGGCCGGCGTCGCCATGGCGCTCGCCGTGCCGATCCGCGCGCGCGACGAGGCGGGGCGCTCTCCGCTCAAGCATCTCGAGCACGTGCTGCTTCCCTGGGTCGCCTATCTGGTGATGCCGCTTTTCGCCTTCGCCAATGCCGGCGTGTCCTTCGCCGGGCTGACGCCGGAGGACCTCGGCGACGGCGTCACCCTCGGCATCGCGCTCGGGCTTCTCTTCGGCAAGCAGATCGGCGCCTTCGGCTTCGCCTGGGCGGCGATCCGGCTGGGCATCGCGCGGCTGCCGGACGGGGTGCGCTGGGTCGAGCTCTATGGCGCCTGCGTGCTGGCCGGCATCGGCTTCACCATGAGCCTGTTCATCGGCACGCTGGCCTGGGACACGGCGGACTACGCCGTGCGGGTGCGGCTCGGGGTGCTCGGCGGCTCCGTCGCCTCGGGCATCGCCGGCTACCTGCTGCTGCGGGCGGCCGCCGCGCGCCGGCCGGTGGAGAGCGGCTGAGCCCCTCTCTCGGCTCAGGGGCGGAGCGCGGGCGGGAGGTGCCGCTCTCAGCCCGCCGCCCCGCCCTCGCGCTTGCGGCGCTCGACATAGTCGCGGACGGCCTCGGCGACCGCCGGATCGAGCGGCGGCGGCTGATAGGCGGCGAGGACCTGCTTCCATATGGCGTTCGCGCGCTGCGCCGCGCTCTGCCCGCCCGCCTCGCGCCAGGTCTCGAAATTCCGCCAGTCGGAGACCATCGGCGCGTAGAACGCGGTCTCGTAGCGCGCCAGCGTATGGGCCGCCCCGAAGAAATGGCCGCCCGGCCCGACCTCGGCGATGGCGTCGAGCGCCAGCGTGTCCGCGCTCACCTCGATCGGCTGCAGGAACTCGCTCATCATCTGCAGGAGCTCGACGTCGACCACGAGCTTCTCGAAGGAGGCGACGAGCCCGCCCTCCATCCAGCCGGCGCCGTGCTTGATCAGGTTGGCATGGCCGAGGATCGCGCCCCAGAGCGACATCTCGGATTCGTAGGCCGCCTGGGCGTCGACCGCGTTGGCCGCGCAGGCGTTCGACGAGCGGTAGGGCAGGCCGTAGCGCCGCGCGAGCTGCCCGCCGGCGATGGCGGCGCGGCTGTACTCGGGCGTGCCGAAGGCCGGCGCCCCCGTCTTCATGTCCACGTTCGAGGTGAAGCCGCCATAGAGCACCGGCGCGCCGGGCCGCACCATCTGGGTGAAGGCGATGACGGCGAGCGCCTCGGCATTCTGCTGGGCGAGCGCGCCGGCGAGGGTGGCCGGCGACATGGCGCCCGACAGGGTGAAGGGAGTCACGATCACCGCCTGCCCCGCCGCGGACATCGCCATCAGCCCGTCCAGCATGGCGCCGTCCACCCGGAGCGGCGAGTTGGTGTTGACGACGGTGAGGAGCCCGGGCTTCTCCGCCAGCTCCTCCCGCGTCAGGCCGCGCGCCAGGGCGTTCATCGCGATCCCGTCCTCGATGCGGGTGGCGCCGATTGCCGAGGGCTGCCACACCTTGTCGGTCAGGGTGATGAAGGCCTCGTAGGCGTCGAGATGCCGGGTCGCCGGCGGCAGGTCGATCGGCTCGACCGGATAGCCGCTCGCCAGGTGGATGACGTTGAAGCTCTGGGCGAGGCGCAGGAGGTCGGCGAAATCGGCGTAGCTGCCGGGCCGCCGGCCCCGGTCGAGATCGGACACGTTGGGCGCGCTCGACACTGCGCAGAAGGCCACATGCTCACCGCCGATGACCACGTCATGCGCCGGGTTGCGCGCGTGGAGCGTGAACTGCCGCGGCGCCTTCGCCACCCAGTCCAGCACCAGGGCGCGGTCGAAGCGGACGGTGTTGGTGGCGCGGTCGACCTCGGCGCCGTTCGCCGCCAGGATGTCCTGGGCGCGCGGGCTCAGGAACTCGAGCCCCTGGGTCTCGAGGAGGCGCATCGAGGCGTCGTGGATCGCCTCGAGCGCGTCGGCCGGAAGCACCTCGACCGCGGCGTAGCGGTTCATCGGCTGGCGCCAGGGAAGCTGGCGGATCCCGCCGCCGCCGCGCCGGGCCCGCCTGCCCTCGCCTTCTGCCCGCGTCCGCTGGCTCCGCGCCGTCACCACCCGTCTCCTGGCCGATTCCTGTGCTCACCGACGATCATCGCTGGAGCCGTGCGCCGCTGGCCGCAGCCCGACCCCCGCCGTCCCGGATACGACGGGTACTGCGACGACGATTCGATGCTTGCCGGGCCGCTTCAATGCCGATGAAACCCAAAACCGGCTGGAAACAAGTGGAAAATTGGCTGCAAGTATCACATCCTGGGATTGTATAGGAATGATGGCACCGCTGAACCGCATCTTGAATGAAACCTGCTGCCGTTGCGGACATGCTGGCCTGCCGCGATGGAGGAAGCCGTTCTCCAGCCACTTGGTGTGCGTGTCCTGTGGCGCGCGATACGCCGTGTCGCCCTTCGCCGATTCGCTCTGGTCATTCGCCATACTTGGTCTGCTGCCCCTGACGGTTCTCTTTGGTTGGAGCGGGGACTCTGGCGCCATCTTCGTTTGCGTGACAGGGTGGCTCGTACTGCTCGGAGCCTGGATATTGATGCCGCTGGAAGCCCAAGAACCGGGCGACGACGCGGGAACCCAGACGACGTTCCGCGGAACCTGGAGCTGGAAGTCTCCGACTTGGATACTCGTCCTGACGATAGTGATTGCCGCCGGCCTTCTCGCCTTTGCGTATTCACTTCCGTTGAGCGGCAGCACCCTCGCGGCAATCCGGCTCATCGCTGCCCTGCTGGCAGTCGCGCTCGTGCTGCATCTCATGCTTCATGTTCCGCTCCGGTCATTCCTGTCTTCCACTGATCGAGCGGGCGCACGCCTAGCCCGATCGACCGGGCATAGCTGGCTCTCATCTCCAATTCTCTTGGGCGTCAGAATCGCGCTCTTTGCCGGGCTGTTCTGGATGCTGTTCCAGATCTCCTAGACGGCCATCCCTCTGCGCCCTTGCCTCCCACCTGCGCTGTGCTAACGCTGTAGGCCTCGCGCAGCCTCGCACCGGTTCCCGCTTCCGACCGTCATGCATGTCAATCATCCGATCTGGCTCCGGGCGGTGTCGACCCCGGGGGCGACGGTCTTCGCCATCCTGTTCACGCTGGAATCGCTCGGTCGCGCCGTGCTGGCGACGGTCATCCCGCTGCAGGCCTACGACATCCTGCAGAACGAGCGCGACGTCTCGACGCTCTATCTCTGGGTCGGGCTGACCGGGCTCGCCGGCAGCTTCGTCATCCCGCTGCTGATCCGCCGCTTCCGCCGGCGCTGGGTCTATTCCATGGCGGGCGGGCTGATGATCGCGGCGGCCGCGCTGCTCGCCACCGGCACGCTGGCCGGCCAGGTCGCCGGCATGCTGATCCGCGCCTTCAGCGTGGCCTCGGCGAACATCGTGCTCAGCCTCTACATCATGGACTACATCAAGAAGCGCGACCTGGTCCGGGCCGAGCCGCGCCGGCTGATGTTCAGCGCCGCGGCCTGGACGCTCGGGCCCTCGCTCGGCGTGTGGCTCTACACCGAGCTCGGGCGCGGCGTGCCGGAGCTGGTGACCGTCTGCGCGTCGCTTCTGCTGCTCGTCTATTTCTGGTACCTGCGGCTGCAGGAGAACCCGGCGGTCGCGCCGGCCAAGGCGCCGCCGCCCAACCCGATCAGGAGCATCCGCCGCTTCCTGGCGCAGCCGCGGCTCCGGCTCGCCTGGATCATCCCGTTCGGGCGCTCGGCCTGGTGGGCGATGTTCTTCGTCTATCCGCCGCTCTACATGGTGCAGACCGGCCAGGGCGACCTGGCCGGTGCCCTGCTGGTCTCCGCCGGCAATGCGCTGCTCATCTTCACGCCGCTGGTCGGCCGCCTGGCCGCGAAGACCGGCATCCGGCTGCCGATCATGGCGGCCTTCCTGATCGGCGGGATCGCGACCCTGGCCGCGGTGGTCGTCTACGACTATCCGGTCCTGGTCGCCGTCGCGCTGCTAGTCGGCGCCACCGCGACGGTGGCGCTCGACGCGCTCGGCAACATCCCGTTCATGCGGTCGGTGCATCCCTACGAACGGCCGCAGATGACGACGGTGTTCCGCACCTATATCGACTTCTCCGACCTGCTGCCGGCGGCGATGTTCTCGGTCCTGCTGACCTTCTTCGACATGCGCGCGGTGTTCGTCACGGCAGGGCTCTGGATGCTGGCCGCGGTCTTCGCCGCGCGCCTCCTGCCGCGCCGGATGTGAGTCGCGAAGCAACCCGGCTGCAGCGAGCGTCACCCCCTCACCCTGCCCCAAAACACCACCAAAAGGGGGGGGGCGGCAGGAGTGGGGGGGGAGGGCGGGGGGTGGAGAATGGGAAAAAAACAACCAGCGAGGGGG
>DAIMFL010000068.1:16914-17970 GCA_036724615.1 Alphaproteobacteria bacterium
CCTGCCGTGCCGGTTGTGTGGCGCGGTGCTATGTTGGCCGCTGCGTGCGTCACCCCCTCACCCTTCCCTCTCCCCCTGTTAGGGGGAGTGGGTTGCGGAGGGTTGGCGAGGGCGTGAGCCCGAGCCTTACCCGAAGCTGGGTGAGGGGGTTGTCGCTCGGTGTGCGCCGACGGTGTCGCTACCGCGTCCCGAACAGGCGGTCGCCGGCGTCGCCGAGGCCCGGGACGATATAGGCGTTCTCGTTGAGCCGCTCGTCCAACGCCGCGGCGAAGACCGGCACGTCCGGATGGGCGGCGAAGAACACCGCGAGCCCTTCCGGCGCGGTGACCAGCGCCAGGAAGCGGATGTCGGCATCGGCCACCCCGCGCCGGTTCAGCACGTCGACCGCCGCGGCGGCGGAATGGCCGGTCGCCAGCATCGGGTCGACGACGATGAAGAGCCGCCCTTCGGGCTCCGGCAGCTTCACGAAATACTCGACCGGGCGTTTCGTCGTCTCGTCGCGGTAGAGGCCGATATGGCCGATCCGCGCGGCGGGGATCAGCTCCTGCAGCCCGTCCACCATGCCGAGCCCGGCCCGGAGCACCGCGACGATCGCCACCTTCTTGCCGGCGATGAGCGCCGAGTCGGTCGGGCCGACCGGCGTCTCGATCCGCTCGCGCATGGTCGGCATGTCGCGCGTCACCTCGTAGCCCATGAGGAGCGCGATCTCGCGCAGCAGCTGGCGGAACTGGATGGTGGGGGTGCGCTTGTCGCGCATCAGGGTGAGCTTGTGCTGGATCAGCGGATGATCGAGCAGATGCAGGTTCGGGAAGTCGCGGCGCTGAGCGGTCATGGACTCGCCTTCGTTTGGGGGCTGCTGCGGCGCGCCAGCATGGTTATGCCGAACAGGCCGCCGAGGGCAATCGCCGAATAGAGGCTCTGCGCCGTCATGCCCGCCCGCCGACCCGGGCGCGCACCAGCGGAGCCGTCGGCAGCGCCGTGTCGCCGATCTCGAAGGCCGCGGCCAGGGCGGCGGCGGCCCGGGCCGCGCCCTCCGCATCGGCGGCATGGACGAGG
>DAIMFL010000069.1:0-17885 GCA_036724615.1 Alphaproteobacteria bacterium
TCGCCTCGACCACCGCCGCCTCGGCCGCGGCCAGGGCCTCGGCCGTCTCCTTCGCCCGGGCGTCGATCTCGCCCCACTGCAGATGGAGCAGGATCGCCTCGGTGCGGCGGATCTGGTCGTTGATGTTGCGGTAACGCGAAGCCTGGCGGGCCTGCTTCTTCAGCGCGTTGAGCTGACTCTCCAGCGTGACGATGACGTCGTCGAGGCGGGACAGGTTGGCCTCGGCGGCGCGCAGGCGCAGCTCCGCCTCGTGCCGGCGCGAATGAAGCCCGGTGATGCCCGCCGCCTCCTCGAGCAGGGAGCGCCGCTCGGTCGGCTTGGCGTTGATCAGGGCGCCGACGCGCCCCTGGCTCACCAGCGCGGTCGAATGCGCGCCGGTCGCCGCGTCGGCGAACAGCAGCTGCACGTCGCGGGCGCGGGCCTCCTTGCCGTTGATGCGGTAGGCCGATCCCTCGCCGCGCTCGATGCGGCGGGTGATCTCCAGCTCGTCATGCTCGTTGAACTGCGCCGGCACCTTGCGGTCGTCGTTCGCGAGGGTCAGCGCCACCTCGGCGACGTTGCGCGGCGGGCGGTTGGAGCTGCCGCCGAAGATCACGTCGTCCATCTCGCCGCCGCGCATCCGCTTGGCGGAGGTCTCGCCCATCACCCAGCGCAGCGCCTCGACGAGATTCGACTTGCCGCAGCCGTTCGGGCCGACGATGCCGGTCATCCCCGGCTCGATCAGCAGCTCCGTGGCGTCGACGAAGGACTTGAAACCGCTAAGCCGTAGTTTCGTGAATTGAACCAATCCGGTCCCCGACTGGTACCCGCCTGCCCAGCTCCCCTGCCGCGATCCGCGGCCGAGCACTCACTTTCGATAGGCCCCGCGCTGCCGGGGCCGATGCCGCCTCAGGAATTGTCGGGCGGCAGATCCTGGAGGATCCTGTCCATCTCTTCGAAGCTCAGCGCCCCGGCATGCTTCTGGCCGTTGACGATGATGGTCGGCGTGGACTCGATCTGGAACTCCGCCTGGGCCGCCTGAATCCCGGCGACGATGTCGTCCTGCACCGCCTGATCCTCGAGGCAGGCGTCGATCGTCGCCTGGTCGAGCCCGGCCGTGCGCCCGATCTGCGACAGGGCGGCGATCGGGTCCGCGGCGCGCGACCATTCGCTTTGGCTGCGGAACAGCACGTCCAGCATGGCGAAATAGCGGTCCTCGGGCACGCAGCGGGCGAGCATCGAGGCCTTGAGCGCCAGCCGGTCGAGCGGGAAATCGCGGAAGACCAGCCGCACCTGGCCCTTGTCGATGTAGCTGCTCTTCAGCTGCGGCAGGGTCTGCGTGTGGAACGTCGCGCAATGCGGACAGGTGAGCGAGGCGTACTCGATGACGGTGATCGGCGCCGCCGGATCGCCCTGGATGCGGCCGTCGGGCTGTACCTGCGGCTGGTCGGCCGCCGCCGCGGATCCCGCGGCCGTCTGGGCCGCGGGCTGAGCGCTGCCGGACTCCACGGCCGACGCGGCGGTGGCGGGTGCGACGGGCTCCGGCTGCGGCGCATAAAGGAGATATCCCGCGGCCGCGACGGCCAGCACGACGACGATCCCCCCGACGATCCACAGCTTGCGCAAGATCCCTCTCCGGAACCGGCAGAGGCGGCCCGGGCAGGGCCGCCGACATCGCCGCTATGTGGCAGGATTCGCGGGCCGGTGCAATGACCACGTCGTTAGGCGGGTTTCCGCCGTGCCGGGCGCGCCTCAGCTCCGGCGGCCGCGCAGCGCCCGTCCGAACCCCGCGAGCGCGCTGCGCAGGCCGGGATCGGAGACAAGCGATACCGCATGATCGACCTCGCCGGACGCGGCCGGATCGACTGGCACCGGCGGGGGTTGGCGCCGGCGGCTGCGCGGGATCGGGCCCTGGCGGATCTTCAGCCGGGCGATTGCGCGATAGCCGAAATAGCCGTTGATGCGCTCGACGACCATCGGCTCCAGATGCTGCAGCTCCAGGGCGAGCGCGCCCGACACCCGCACATGGAGCGTGCCGTCGCGCCGCGCGCCGCGGGGAAAGGCGAGCCGCTCGGGGAGGCTCGCCGCCGCGAGATCGGGCCCCACGATCTCCGGCCAGTCGGCGACGATGCCGCCCTCGGCGAAGCCGCGCTTGCCCAGGGCCGGCCGGGTGAGCCGCGGCAGAAGCGCCGCCAGATGGCGCATCCCGCCGGCGCGCCGCGCGTCGGCCGCGGCGGGACCTTGTCTCTTTCCGTCCTTCTCGGCGCTCGGCGTTGCCGGGTCTTCGCTCATCGGCGCATTCTACGCGCCGCCATGATGCCGCTCCACCGCGACTCGTCCCCGGGCGCGCTCGCCCGCGCTTTGCTCGGCTGGTACGACCGGCATCGCCGGACGCTGCCCTGGCGCGCGCCGCCGGGCGAGCGACAGGACCCGTACCGGGTCTGGCTCAGCGAGATCATGCTGCAGCAGACCACGGTAGCGGCGGTGGGTCCCTATTTCCGCGACTTCCTGGCGCGCTGGCCCACGGTGGAGGCGCTCGCCGCCGCGCCGCTCGACGACGTGCTCCATGCCTGGCAGGGGCTCGGCTATTACGCCCGCGCGCGCAACCTGCATGCCTGCGCCCGCAAGGTGGCGGGGGAGCTTGGCGGTCAATTCCCATCCGACGAGGCGGGTCTTCGCGCACTGCCCGGCATCGGCCCCTATACGGCCGCGGCGATCGCCGCCATCGCGTTCGACGTGAAGGCGACCGCGATGGACGGCAACGTGGAGCGGGTGATCGCCCGGCTGCGCGAGGTGCGGACGCCGCTTCCCGCCGCCAAGCCGGAGATCCATGCCCGCGCGGCCGAGATCACGCCCAGGGAGCGTCCCGGCGACTATGCCCAGGCGCTCATGGACCTGGGTGCGACCGTCTGCCTGCCGCGCAGCCCGCGCTGCATGCTCTGTCCCTGGGCCGGCGCCTGCAGGGCGTGCGCCGCCGGCACGGCGGAGGCGCTTCCCGCCCGCGCGCCCAAGGCGGCGCGCCCGACTCGCCACGGCATCGCCTTCTGGGCGGTGCGGCGGGACGGCGCCGTGCTGCTGCGCCGCCGGCCGGACAAGGGCCTGCTCGGCGGCATGATGGAGGTTCCGTCGACGGAACGGCGTGCCGAGCCCTGGACGCTCGGCGACGCAGAGGCGGCGGCGCCGGTCGCGGCGCGGTGGCGCCTCGTCGACGGCACGGTGCGCCACGTCTTCACGCATTTCGCGCTGGAGCTCCGCGTCGCGGCGGCCCCGTCCGGCGTGGCCGAGATCGCGGATGGAGTATGGTGCCCGATCGACCGGCTATCGGATCACGCGCTGCCCACCGTCATGAAGAAGGTGGTGAACCATGCACTGGGAGCTCGGTGATAGAACCATACCGCTGAACGGTCCGATTCCGAGCTGAAGCGGCCATCCAAATACCAACTCGCCCCAGCGCTCTTCGCAGTGCGCAGTTATGGAAACAACAAATCATCGAACTCTAAGCCGAGTTCTGATAACGAATTTATGAGGTCATCTTGAGTTAGTCCTTGCATTATTTCATTATTGTTCGTGTTTATAATGAAGTAGCCGAGTTTTCCAGTCATTGTTTCCGGATCAAATGGCTCTTTCCTCAACCCGATTATGTAGTGGTCTAACAGCCTGTATTTCGCAACGTGGGGCGGAATCGCGGCAAACTGCCCCCTCACGAGCATGACGCTTCCGTCATCAACCTCGACAGCCCTGTACCCTGCCAGGATGCCGTCGCCTTGATCGCAGGACGCCAAGGTTAGACACAAAACCAATATGACTTTCTTCGTCGTTACCATGGCATACCGCGCGTACGGAAATTCGGGTCGAACCTCCACATACCACTATCCTGACCATTACACCGTTGGCCATGAGCTTCGGGATTGTCGTTCTGTTTGTGTCTTCCAGTCACTGATCGTGGGCGTTCCAGCAGCGCTGATTTTTTGAGTCTCGAGCTGGCGGGGGGATTGGTTGTCCGCCCAAATCGCTGGATACTCTCGCGACTGAATCGAAGAGGATGCTGCGCGGTCTTGCGGAGACCATGCGCGCGAAGAAGCCCGGGAGACGTCGAAGGGAGCGACGAGATCGCCTATGTATCACAGGTGATCGCGTATTCATGACGGAACTGCCCACCGACCGCCTGTCGGACCACGCACTGCCGACCGTAATGAAGAAAGTGGCGCACCATGCAATGTCACAAGAGCAAGAGCCGGAGCGTAGGTAATTCCGCACAGAGGCATGGAAAGGATAAAACAAAGTTGTCATGCGCGGACTTGATCCGCGCATCCATTTATCCATTTGCGCAAACGGAGACATGGATCGCCGGGTCAAGCCCGGCGATGACAGGAGAGAGATCTTTTCTCTGTATCTCTGTGCCTTTTTGTTTGTATGATCCTGCGGCAATAGTACAGGACTCCATGTTGTCTTGACCCGCCGCCATGGCGCTCGCACCGTAAGGGAATTTTCTACGGAGCCGAAGGTGATCACGAGCAAGCTCACCAGGAAGGCGCAGACGATGATTCCCAAGCCGGTGCGTGCCGCCCTGCGCCTGAAGGAGGGCGACGACATCGCCTATCTCATCGAGGGCGATCGCGTGGTGATGATGAGGGCGACGGCGCAGCGGACTGACGACCCGTCCGCCGCCTTCGGCGAGTGGTCCTCCGAGGCGGACCGGCGTGCCTATGCTGGTCTTTGAGGTGTGGGGCATCATGCAGTCGGAAACTGACCGCAGCTGCCGCGCGAGAGCAGCACGCCCGCTACGGATCGAAGAGCGCCGACTGGTCGAAGCGCTCGTCGCAAGCTTTCCCGGAGGCGATCATCTGGCGAACAATCTCGAACACCGTCTCGTAGAAGAGATGAACGACGGTGGTATGGGCAGCCTGCGCTTCGTCGATGACAGCCCCGATCGCCGCTTTGGAGCGGCGTTCGCCGAGGGGAGGTTTCTTGATGAGGACGGAGTGCCCGTCAGTGTCGTGCTGAACCTGGATGACCGGGGAGCGCTTTTCGAGCTCGACGTGTTCAAGGCCGATTTCTCGGCCTTGAAGCGGTTTCCGGCCATGGCCGACCTTCAGATCGTGCCGCCCGAGTAATTCACCCCATCTCAGCGCGGAGCTTCTGGCGCAGGACGTCGATGGGGACCAGCTTGCCGTCCGAGGTCGGCAGGCACCAGAACTGCCAGCCGTTGCAGGCGGGTGCGCCCTGGACATGGGCGCCGACCTTGTGGATCGAGCCCTTGAAATCCGTGGTGACGAGCGTGCCGTCGGCGCGCACCTTGGCTGACCAGCGCTTGTTCGGGCTGACCAGCACGGTGCCGGGCTCGAGCAGGCCGCGCTCCACCAGCCAGCCGAACGGGATGCGCGGCTCCTCGCGCTTCGACGGCGTGGCGACGGCCTCCGGGTCGGCCACCGGCTGCACCTTGGCCAGGCGCTCGCGGGCGGCGGCCACGTAGCGCCGGTCGCGCTCCAGCCCGATCCAGCGGCGCCCCAGCCGCTTCGCCACCGCGCCGGTCGTGCCGGTGCCGAAGAAGGGGTCGAGCACCACCGCGCGCGGCCTGGTGGCGGCGAGGATCACGCGATGGAGCAGCGCCTCCGGCTTCTGCGTCGGATGCGCCTTCTTGCCGTCCTCGTCCTTCAGCCGCTCGGCGCCGCCGCAGATCGGGATCAGCCAGTCGCTGCGCATCTGCAGGTCGTCGTTGAGCGCCTTCATGGCGTCGTAGTTGAAGGTGTAGCGCGCCTCGCGGTCCTTGCTGCACCAGATCATGGTCTCGTGCGCGTTGGTGAAGCGCCGGCCGCGGAAATTCGGCATCGGGTTCGACTTGCGCCAGACGACGTCGTTCAGGATCCAGAACCCCAGGTCCTGCAGCCGGGCGCCGACGCGGAAGATGTTGTGATAGCTGCCGATCACCCAGAGCGAGCCGTCGTCCTTCAGGATCCGGCGCGCGGCGGAGAGCCAGTCGGTGGTGAAGCGGTCGTAGCTCGCGAAATCGTCGAAGCGGTCCCAGGCTTCGTCGACCCCGTCGACCCTGCTGTTGTTCGGCCGGTGCAGGTCGCCCTCGAGCTGCAGGTTGTAGGGCGGGTCGGCGAAGATCAGGTCGACCGAGCGCTCGGGCAGCCGGCGCATGAGCTCGATGCAGTCGCCGACGAGGATCCCGTCGCCGGGCAGGTCTTCGAGGGCGATCGGGGCCGCCGGCGGGGTCTTGCGTGCGCTCATCCGCGGGAGGATGAGTCACCCGAGTCGCGCCGTCAATAGACTTTTGGATTCAAGCCATTACCGAGAGACGCTCAGAAACCGGCCGAAACGAGCGCCGATGCTCCACCGTGACGCCCAGCCGGGCGAGGGCGTCGAGATGCTCGGGCGTCCCGTAGCCGGCGTTGCGCTCCCAGCCATAGCCCGGGTGACATTCCGAAAGCTCGGCCATGCGGCTGTCGCGCGTCACCTTGGCGACGATCGACGCCGCGGCGATCGAGGCGGAGAGGCCGTCGCCGCCGATCACGGTTTCCACCGGGCAGCAGAGCCTCGGCGCCTGGTTGCCGTCGACCAGCGCCACGACCGGCGCTTCGCCCAATGCGGCGAGCGCCCGGCCCATGGCGAGGAAGGTGGCCTGCAGGATGTTGACGCTGTCGATCTCCTCGACCGTCGCGCTGCCGATGCCGACCTCGGCATGCTCGTAGATCAGCGGCAGCAGGGCGCAGCGCGCGGCGGCGGTGAGGAGCTTGGAATCGTCGAGCTGCGCGACCAGATCGGGCGGCGGGCCGCCGTCGCGGAACACGACCGCGGCGGCGAGCACGGGGCCGGCGAGGGGGCCGCGGCCGGCCTCGTCGATGCCGGCGACGCGCCGGCCGCGATATCTGAGCTCCAGCGACAAGTCCGGCACCGACTCCTTCTCCCCCTCGCCCCCCAGCGTCGTGACGGCGAGGCGCAGCGACTCGGGGCCGCGCCGGCCATCGATTCCGGCAGCCTGCCGGGCCGGGCGCGGCCACGCAAGAGGCGGCGGCGGCCGGTTGTGCGCGACCTCAGAGCTTGCGCGCGATGGTGACGATCTCGGGACTCGTCCTGCGCACCGGCCCGTTCGCCCAGTCGCCGTACTGCGCCAGCACGGCGAAGCCCTCGGCCACGAGCTGACGGGCGATCACGTCGGCGGAGGTGTAGCGCAGCGTGATCCGCTGGCGGCTGAGCGTCCGCCCCTTGCGCCGACGCGTCAGCGTGTAATGCAGAAGCCGCGCCCGCGCGTCCCAGCGCGATTCGTAGTACGTGTCGGTCCGCCGGCCGTCCGGCGCGACGAAGCTGTGCCAGAACTCCTCGCCCTTGGTCGTGCGCGTGTCCTCGCCGTCGTCGTTCCGGCTGTCGAAGACGAAGATGCCGCCGGGCGCGAGATGGCGGTGCACGCAGCGGAACAGCGCGCGCTGGTCGGCGTCGGTCAGCATCGCCTGGAAGGCGTGGCCGGCCATGACGGCGCAGGCGAACGGGCGGCCGGCTACGTTGAAATCGCGGCAGTCGGCGAGGTCGAACTTCAGGGGCAGGCCGGCGCTCTGGGCGCGGGCGCGCTCGAGCATCTCGGCGGAGCGGTCGATGCCGGTCACCGCGATCCCGCTCCGGGCGAGCGGAAGCGCGATGCGGCCCGACCCGCAGGCGATGTCGAGCACGGGCCCGCCGGTGCGCCTGGCGACGGCCAGCATGAACGCGCCGTCCGCGTCGAGCGAGCCGTGCTCCGCGTCGTAGTGCTCGGGTTTGCGGAATTCCTCGAGATTGTCGTGGTCTATCGCTGCGTCGGACATGGTGGTGGGACTATTTCGTTCGACACGAAGAGCCATGGATCGTCGCCGCACTTTCTTAGACCGACTGAGAGCTTGCGACGAATCGCATCCTGCGTCCTTCGAGACGCACCGCTCCTCATCCTGAGCGCCGCGCGAAGCGCGCGTCGAAGGGCGCGGTGCTCCTCAGGATGAGCAAAAATCTTCGTAGCACACAAAAAACCTCATCCTGAGGAGGCCGCGGTACGAGTGCGGCCGTCTCGAAGGACGCATGATGTTCGTCCAACGCTCCTGTCGATACAGGCGAGGTCGAAGGGAATGGTCATCGGCGGATCAGAGCATACGCGATCGACTGCGCCGGCGGCGAGAGCTTCCGCGAGAGATCGCATCAGAGCAATGACAGCTGCCGGTCGTCGGTCCGCTGCGGAGTCGCCTTTCGCCTCGGCGGCTTGAACAAGGACAAATCGTAATGCCAGTCCCGCAGGCCGAGCCCGAGCTTCCGGCTCGCCAGCTCGAAGCGCCTGTGGATGAGCTCGGCGTAGTTGCCCTGGCCGACCATGCGGCGGCCGAAGGTGGCGTCGTTGAGCTTCCCGGCGCGGGTGTCGCGCACCAGGTCGAGCACGTGCTTCGCCTTGGCGGGGGCGTGCGCCTCCAGCCACTCGACGAACAGGTCCTTGATCTCCAGCGGCATGCGCAGCATCACGTGACCGGCGCTGGTCGCGCCCGCCTCCGCCGCCGCGGCGAGGATGCGCTCGATCTCGGGATCGGTCAGGACCGGGATGACCGGCGCGACCATCACCCCGACCGGCACGCCGGCCGCGGCCAGCGCGCTGATGGTGGCCAGGCGCTTCGCCGGCGTTGCCGCGCGCGGCTCCAGCTTCCGGGCGAGGTCGCGGTCGAGGGTGGTGATCGAGACGAAGGCGCGCGCCAGCCGCTTCTCCGCCATGGGGCCCAGTATGTCGAGGTCCCGGGCGATCAGCGCCGACTTGGTGACGATGCCGACCGGATGGTTGCAGGCGGACAGCACCTCCAGCACCTGCCGGGTGATGCGGCGCTCGCGCTCCAGCGGCTGATAGGGATCGGTATTGGTCCCCATGGCGATCACCGCCGGGCGATAGCCGGGCTTCGCCAGCTCCGCCTCGAGCAGCCGCGCCGCGTCTGGCTTCACGAACAGCCGGCTCTCGAAATCCAATCCCGGGGAGAGGCCGAGCCAGGCATGGGTCGGCCGGGCGAAGCAGTAGACGCAGCCATGCTCGCAGCCGCGATAGGGGTTGATCGACCGGTCGAACGGAACGTCCGGCGACCTGTTATGGGCGATGATGCTGCGCGACGTGTCGACCGTCACCGTGGTGCGCAGCGGCGGAAGGTCCTCGTCGCGCGACCAGCCGTCGTCCACCGCCTCGGTCGTGGCAGGCTCGTAGCGGCCGGCCCTGTTGGTCACCGCCCCGCGCCCCTTCCGCGCCTGGCCGGGCAGGCGATCGTCGGGCAGGTCGTGGGCGTCGGACCGGTCGATCTCCATGACCCGAGTTTAGGTCCGACACCGAGAACATTTCAAGAACAGACCTGCGGGAAACTCAGATCAGCGCCTTCAGGAGCCCCGGGTCGAGCCATTCCGAGCGGATGCGGCTTATGGTGGCGGGGTCCGTGAAATCCTCCACCCGCGCCAGGTAATGCGCCCGCGAGCCGGGCGGCAGCCGCGCGCGCGACCAGCCGCCCAGGGCGGGATCGTCTGCGCGGGCCGAGGAGACCGATCGCCAGCGGATCACCCAGGTCAGGGTCCGAAGCCAGGTGACGCGGCGCATGGGCAGCAGCCAGGGCCGGAGCGCGCCGGCGAGCGGAGCCGGCAACCGGGCCAGATAGCCGCGATAGAACTCCGCCACCTGCTCGACGCCGAGCGTGGCCGCGCTGGCCGGCTCCCAGGTGGTGGAGGTGTAGAGCGTGGCATGGGCGAGATCGATCGCCGGCGCGCCGTAGAGCATCTTCTCCAGATCTACCAGCACCGGGCGGCCGCTCTCCTCGATCAGGAAGTTTCCGGGATGAGCGTCGGTGGCGACCAGCCGGACCGGCTGCTCCGCCTTGACCAGGCCCCCGGCGATCTCGCCGGCGAACTGGCGCGCCCAGCCGAGCTCTTCGGCGATGGCGGTTAGGGATTCGGGGGGAAGCCGTGCATCGTGCAGGTGCTCTGCCTGGCTCAGGATGATCTCCAGCGTCGCCGCGACCGGTTCCCGATGGTCGCGCAGCGGCGGCCGCTCCGCCGGCGGCGGCAGGGGAAGCGCGTGAATGGCGGCCAGGGCTTCCGCGATGGCCGGAAGATCGCGGGGCAGCATGACCGGCCGGCCGACGATCTCCTCCACTACCAGCGCGCCGGACGGCAGTGCCGGTCCGGCGGGAAGCACGCCGACGAGCCGCGGGGTATGCGCGCTCGGCTGGGCCCGCTCGAAGCAGGCGGCCTGATAGGCGAGATTCTCCTCCGGCGCCATGCCGAACTGGCTGAGGCGCGGCACGCGCAGCACGGCGCCGCGCCCGGCGACCCGCACATGATCGTGGGCGATGCCGCCGACATCCATGGGCTGGAGGGCGTCGGGCCGGACATCGGCAAAGCCGGGCAGCTCTGCCAGGGCGCAGGCCAACGCCTCGAGGCGGGACTCGCCCTTCGCCCTTCGAGACGCCGCCTGCGGCGGCTCCTCAGGACGAGGGCTCAGGACGGGGCCCTCATGAAAGGCCATCCCCGGCGCTGGGGTATTTCCCGCCCATGTCGGCGCAGCACCCCCTTACCCTGCCTCCCCCGTTCAGGGGGAGAGCGTTGCGCAGGCTTGGCGAGGGCGTCAGTCCGAGACTAGCCGGAACTGGGTGAGGAGGTCGTGACTCGGTGGAAACCGGAAAGGCTCTACGCACCGGCCTTCAGATGCTCCGTCAGGCGCGGCATGATCTCCACCAGGTTGCAGGGGCGGTGCCGGACGTCGAGCTGGGCCTTCAGGATCTCCTCCCAGCCGTCGCGGCAGGCGCCGGGCGAGCCGGGCAGGGCGAACAGATAGGTGCCGCCGGCCACCCCGCCGGTGGCACGCGACTGCATGGTGGAGGTCTTGATCTTCTGGTAGCTGACCATGCGGAACAGCTCGCCGAAGCCCTCGATCTCCTTCTCGTAGACGGAGCGGAAGGCCTCCGGCGTCACGTCGCGGCCGGTGAGGCCGGTGCCGCCCGTCGATATCACCACGTCGACCAGCGGATCGGCGATCCAGGCCCGCAGCTGCTCGACGATCCGCGCCGTCTCGTCCTTCACGATCGCCCGCGCGACGACGCGGTGCCCGTCCCGCTTCGCCAGTTCGGCGAGCGTCTGGCCGGACTTGTCGTCGGTCTCGTGCCGGGTGTCGGAGACGGTCAGGATGGCGATGTTGACCGGAAGGAACGGCTTCGATTCGTCAATTCGCGACATAACGCTTGGTCCCGCTGGAGTCGTCCTCCTGCGGATCGTAGACCGGCCAGGCGCCGGAGGCGATAGCGTCGAGCGACGGCGTCTCCTGGCCCAGCCGCTGCCGGTAGATCCAGAGATTGGCCAGCACGCGCTCGATGAAGAAGCGGGTCTCGCGCGACGGAATGCTCTCGATGAAGAGCAGCGGGTCCTGATCGTAGCCGGCGCCCTTGCGCCACTTGGCGAGGTTGCCGGGGCCGGCGTTGTAGGCGGCGGCCAGCAGGAACAGGTCGCCCCGCACGTTCTCGTCCTCGAGCAGGCGCTCCACGTAGTGCTGCCCGACGGAGATGTTGACCACCGGGTCGAGCAGCCGCCGCTCGTCCTTGCCGTCATAGGCCTCGACCTCCGGCGCGACGTAGGCGGCGGTCGACGGCATCAGCTGCATGAGCCCGGCGGCGCCGGCGGCGCTCCTGGCGTCCGGATTGAAGCCCGATTCCTGGCGCATCAGGGCGAAGAGAAGGGCGCGATCGACGCTGAACCCGCCCGCCGGCTCCCAGCCGGGGATCGGATAGAGCGCGGTCGCGATCGTCGTGCCGTACTGGACCTGGATGGTGGTGCCGAGCTTCAGCGCCAGGGACGGCAGATTGGCGAGCTGCGACACCGAGACCATCGCGCCGGCGAGATCGGGGCCGGCATCGGCCAGCAGGGCCTGCATCTCGTCCTCGGCCAGGCGCAGCTTGTCGAGCTGGAGCAGGGCGAGGGCTCGGGCGCCTCTCTTGGTCTCCAGCAGCTGCTTCGCCTCGCCCTCCGTCAGCGGGCGGATCGACCAGTCGAAGGCCGACTCCATGCCGAGCGCGCGCCGCGCCAGCTGGCCGTAGAAGGTGCGCGGATGCTCCGCCGCCATCCTCAGCCACTTGCTCACCTTGTCCGGATGGCGGCCCTTGAGATGGGCGCGGGCGGCCCAGTAGGCGGCTCCGGAGCGAACCCAGGGCGTGGCGTCCTCGGCCGTGGCCGTCGCCTCGAAGGCGCGCGCCGCCCGCTCCATGTCGCCCTTGCGCCAGGCCCGGAGCCCCTCCTGCCAGTGCGGGCCTTCATCGCCATAGGCGGGGTCCGGGCTGCCGACCTTGTGGACCGTCGGAACGTCCGGCTCCTTCGGGGCCGCGGCGCCGGCCGGCTGCCGCCTCAGCGCCAGGGCATGGATGCGCGGCGCCTGCGGATGGTCGGCGTATCTCGCCATCCACTCGGACAGTTCCTTGAAGCTCGATTTGTAGGCGGTGGGGTGCAGATAGCGCTGCGCGAGCACGTGGCCCATGAGGCGGGTATCGCCGAGCTGGCCGATGAGGCGGTCGGCGGCCTTCCAGTCGCCCCCTTCCTGCAGCCGGAAGATCTGGCGGTAGCGATCGACGTCGGCCGCCTCCAGCGGCTCGGGCAGGTCGACCGCCGGACCGTGCGACCGGGCGGCGGGGGGCAGGGCCGCGAGATTGGGCGGCGCGGCCGGTTCCGCGGCGACGGCAGGGCCGACGGCCGCCAGGGCGCTCAGGCCCAGGAACAGCGCGGCTGCAGCCCAACCGGCCTTCTTGCCGCGAGGCTGCCGGCATCCGCCGTGCCAAAAATGTGAAGAATGCGTAAACATCATTGGACGACTCTTAGCGGATGACAGGTGCTCCGGCAAGCGTCTTAAGTCCTGGTTAATACTAAGTATTGGGTATAGAATTCAGACCTAACCTATATTTGGTGTGTGTCAAAATTATGTTTTGGTTTACGCGGCGTTTTTTAGGAATTTACTATTGTTCCGCAATAGTTAACTTGGAAAGCGCTTCGCTTAAAGTCAGCAAGTCTTTCCACGCCTCACGTTTCTGCGCCGGCTGTCGCAAAAGAAAGGCAGGGTGATAGATCGGCAGGGCAGGCAGAGGCCGGGGCATCCCGGCGCTCTCGAACTGAAACCACCGTCCGCGGAGCCTGGTTATTCCATCGCTCCTTGCGAGCAGCGTCTTCGCGGAGGCGCCGCCGACCAGCACCAGCAGCTCCGGGGCCACCAGCTCGATATGGCGCTCGACGAAGGGGAGGCAGGCGGCGGTCTCCGCCGGGGTGGGCTGCCGGTTTCCCGGTGGCCGCCAGTAGAGCACGTTGGTGATGTAGACGCTGGTGCGGTCGAGGCCGATCGTGGCCAGCATGCGGTCGAGCAGCTGCCCGCTCACCCCGACGAAAGGCCTGCCGAGCCGGTCCTCGTCCGCGCCCGGCGCCTCGCCGACCAGCATCACCCGGGCCCGCGGATTGCCGTCGCCAAAGACGAGATTGGTCGCCGTGTCCTTGAGCGAGCAGCCGTCGAAGGCGCGCAGCGCGGCCTGCAGCTCCTCCAGGTTCCGTGCGGCCGCGGCGGCCGCACGGGCGCTCGGGTGGCCTTCCCTGACGCCGGCCGCGGGCGCGGCTGCTTGTGGCAGGCTTTCCCGAGCCGCGGCGCGCGGCGGAACCCGGGCGGATGTATCAGCGGAGCCTCTCGGCCGGGCTGCAGCCATGTCGACCGAGGCGAATCGGTCGACCGGCGTCTCGCCGATCGCCTCGTCCGCGCCGGCCTCGATCAGCCAGCGCAGCTCCGCTTGTTTCGAGAACCTGGCGCGGGCGGGGACAGAATCGGTCGCTGGGGGCATCGCCCCGGAACCTAGCACCGGGCTCAACTCACTTACAGCATCGTGCGCGGCTGTGCTAAACCGCCCCCGCCCTGCGCGGCCGGCGCGCCGCATGCGGGCGGGAAGAGCGGCAACCAAACGGGCCACGGGACAGGCCAGAGGCGAGGCGCAGCATGTCCGAAGACGCGGTCGAACGCGAATCGATGCAGTATGACGTGGTGATCGTCGGGGGCGGGCCTGCGGGCCTGTCGGCGGCGATCCGGCTGAAACAGCTCGCGGCGGAGCGGGAGCGCGAGCTTTCCGTCTGCGTCATCGAGAAGGGCTCGGAGATCGGCGCCCATATCCTGTCGGGCGCCGTGCTGGAGCCGCGCGCGCTCAACGAGCTCCTGCCCGACTGGAAGGAGCGGGGGGCGCCGCTCAACACGCCGGTCGTCGAAGACCATTTCATGTTCCTGACCGAGTCGGGGGCGCGGCGGCTGCCCACCCCGCCGCAGATGAACAATCACGGCAACTACATCATCAGCCTCGGCAATCTCTGCCGCTGGCTGGCCGGCCAGGCGGAGGAGCTCGGCGTCGAGATCTATCCCGGCTTCGCCGCGGCCGAGGTGCTCTACCACGCGGACGGAAGCGTCAAGGGTGTCGCGACCGGCGACATGGGCATCGGCAAGGACGGCGAGAAGACGGCCAACTATCAGCCGGGCGTCGAGCTGCACGGGCGGCTCACCCTGTTCGCCGAGGGCTGCCGCGGGTCGCTCACCAAGACGCTGGTCGAGCGCTTCCGGCTGCGCGACGGGGTCGATCCGCAGACCTATGGGATCGGCATCAAGGAGCTGTGGGAGATCGATCCGGCCAAGCACAGCCAGGGCAAGGTGGTGCATACGGTCGGCTGGCCGCTCGATTCCGGCACCTATGGCGGGTCCTTCCTCTATCACCTGGAGAACAATCAGGTGGCGGTCGGCTTCGTCATCGGCCTCGACTACTCGAATCCGCATCTCTCGCCGTTCGACGAGTTCCAGCGCTTCAAGACGCATCCGGCCGTGCGACCGACCTTCGAAGGCGGCCGCCGCATCGCCTATGGCGCCCGGGCGATCAACGAGGGCGGGTTCCAGTCGATTCCCAATCTGGTCTTTCCCGGCGGCGCGCTGATCGGCTGTTCCGCGGGCTTCGTCAACGTCCCCAAGATCAAGGGGAGCCACACGGCGATGAAGTCGGGCATGATGGCGGCCGAGGCCGCCTTCGAGGCGCTGGCGCGCGAAGGCGATGCGGCGATCGTGCTGTCCGACTATCCGGCGCGGCTGCGGCAGAGCTGGCTATGGGACGAGCTCTACAAGGTGCGGAACATCCGCCCGTCCTTCCGCTGGGGGCTCTGGGGCGGGATGGTGTACTCGGCGCTCGATACCTATCTGTTTCGCGGCAAGGCGCCGTGGACGCTGCACCATCATGCCGACCATACGCAGCTCAAGAAGGCGAGCGAGGCGCGCCGGATCGACTATCCGAAACCGGACGGACAGGTCAGCTTCGACAAGCTCTCCTCCGTGTTCCTGTCCAGCACCAATCACGAGGAGAACCAGCCGGCGCATCTGCAGCTCAAGGACCCCAGCGTGGCGATCCGGGTCAATCTGGCGCTCTACGACGCGCCGGAGCAGCGCTACTGCCCGGCCGGGGTGTACGAGATCGTGCGCGACGGCGAAGGCGGCGCGCCGAGGCTGCAGATCAACGCCCAGAACTGCGTCCACTGCAAGACATGCGACATCAAGGACCCCACCCAGAACATCAACTGGGTCGTTCCCGAAGGCGGCGGCGGCCCCAACTACCCGAACATGTGACCCGCGGCGGGCGCCGCCCGGCGGCTGTGGCGCCCCTGCCGCACATTGGATAAGCTCGATCGACAGGTGATCATCCGGAGACGACGGTTCGTGGCAGAGTTGGACACCGCCCTCCTGCAGCGGGCGGGCAGCGAAGGCGTGACCGGTCGGGACCAGCCTCGGGCGGCCGGCTGGTCGAAGGCGCTCGGCAATGCCCTCGCGGCCGTGGGGCTTCTCGGGCTCGCCGGCTGCGCCACGGCGAACTCCCAGACCATGGCGCCGGCCGGCGGCGAGGAGATGGGCGCGCCGCTCGCGCCGTCCCCCATGGGGCACTATCTCGCCGGCCGCTTCGCCGCCAACGAGCGCGACGCCGGCGCCGCATCCGATCTGCTGTCCGTCGCGCTGGCGGCCGATCCGCAGAACAAGGACCTGCTGCGCGAGACCTATCTGACGACCGTGAGCGACGGCCGGATGGACATGGCCGTCGAGCTTGCCCGGCGCCTGATCGATGCCGGAGTCGAAAATTCCCCGGCACGGCTCACCCTCGCGCTCGACGCGGCCAAGGCCGGAGATTTCGGCGCGGCGCGCGATCATCTGGCGAAGCTGCCGGCGGACGGGCTCAACAGCTTCGTGATCCCGCTGCTCCAGGCCTGGGTCGCGCTGGAGACGGACGGGGCGGATGCGGCGCTCGATATCCTCGGGCCGCTGGGCGAGATGCGCGGTCTCGAGCCGGTGCGCGGAATCCATGTCGGCCTCATCGCCGAGCGCGGCCGGCCGGAGGCGGCGGAGGAGGGCTACGAGAAGGCTCTCGAAGCCGCCGTCACGCCGCCGTTCCGCATGGTCGAGATCGTCGGCAACTACTACCAGCGCAGCGGCAAGCGCGCCGAGGCCGAGGCGCTCTATGCCGAATTCCGCAAGACGGCGGAGGGCTCGGTGCTGGCGGAGGAGCTCGAGGCGCGCCTCGCCGATCGATCTCCCGAGCCGGTGGTCGAGGGAACGATCACGGGCCTCGCCGAGGTGCTGTTCGACGCGGCGAGCATCCTGCGCCAGGAGCGCGCCACGGACGTCGCGCTGCTCTACGTCCGCATGGCGCTCGACCTCGATCCCGACCTCGCGATCGCCCGGCTCCTGCTCGCCGACATTCTCGAGGAGCAGACTCGCTACGAGGAGGCGATCGAAGCCTATCGGGCGGTGCCGGCCGACGCGCCGCTGTCGTGGCAGGCGCGGCTCAGCCTCGCCGATCTGCTCGACCGCACCGAGCGCACCGACGAGGCGATCGCCCTCCTCGAGCAGATGGTGGAGGAGCGGCCGCGCCAGGTCGACGCCCCGATGCAGCTCGGCAACGTCTATCGCATCCACGAGCGATTCGGCGAAGCGGCCGACGCCTATGACATCGCCGTCGAAAGGCTGGGGGAGCCGAAGCCCGAACGCTGGGCGCTGTTCTATTTCCGCGGCATCGCCAACGAACGCAGCGGCAACTGGTCCCAGGCCGAGGCTGATTTCCTGAAGGCGCTCGAGCTCTCGCCCGATCACCCCTACGTGCTCAACTATCTCGCCTATTCCTGGATCGAGCAGGGGGTGAACTATGACCGGGCGCTGGAAATGCTGGAGCATGCGGTGAAGCTCCGTCCGGAGGACGGCTTCATCGTCGACAGCCTGGGCTGGGTCTATTACCGCCTCGGCAAGTACGACCTCGCCGTCAGCCAGCTCGAGCGCGCCAACGAGCTGATGCCGACCGACCCGGTGCTGAACGACCATCTGGGCGACGCCTACTGGCGCGTCGGCCGCCACAACGAGGCGCGCTATCAATGGCGCCGCGCCCTGCAGTTCGAGCCCGAGGCGGACCAGATCCCGCTCATCGACGCGAAGATCGAGGACGGGCTGGCGGATCCGCCGCCGCCGGTCACCGGGGATCCGTCCGACAGTTGAGCGCCGCGGGCGGCGCGCCGGCCGACGGGATCACCGTCTTCGCGCCGGCCAAGATCAATCTCTGGCTCCATGTGCTCGGTCGGCGCGCGGACGGCTATCATTTGATCGACAGCCTGGTCGCCTTCGCGGAGATCGGCGACAGCCTGACCGCCGCCCCGGCCGACGAGCTGTCGCTGGTGCTCGACGGCCCCTTCGCCGCGTCCCTGCCGGGTCCGGAGGACAATCTCGTGCTGCGCGCCGCCCGCTTGCTGGCCGAGGCGGCCGGCGTCGCCGCCGGCGCGCGTCTCGCCCTCACCAAGCGTCTGCCGGTCGCGTCGGGAATCGGCGGCGGCTCGGCCGATGCGGCCGCGGCCCTCAGGGC
>DAIMFL010000070.1:0-6242 GCA_036724615.1 Alphaproteobacteria bacterium
GGGGGTGCGGCCCCGACATAACGGGACGAGCTCACATCTACCCCGCGCGGCCGTGCGCCACTCTCGGCTCGCCGCCGTCGGCAGCCGCCGCGCCGCCGCGTCGGGCTGACTCGTCCGACCGGCCGACCACCAGCTCCTCCAGCCGGCGGCGCACCGAGCGCGGGCCTACCTGGCGCGACGCCGGCACGCCGATCCGGCCGCGGAAGACCAGCGCCTCCGGCGCGCCGGGCGTCGCGGCGGCGAGCGCGGCGGCGAGCCGCCCCGCCTTCTCCCTGAGCTTCGGGTCGGCGGTGAAGGGCGTGCCCTGGCGGCCGTAGAATCCGAAGATGACCGCCGCCATGGCGGGCTGCATCGACAGGCCGAGCTCGGTCGCCGTCAGCCAGAAGCGCTGCAGCGCCTGTCCGGTCCTGAGCAAAGTCTCCGCGCGGTTCTCGGCGAAGGCCTTGCCCTGGTCGCGCCAGCGGATCGTGAAATGCGCGGCGCTGTTCAGCCCGGGCAGATAGTCCATCTGCGCGCGCGCCATCACCGTGCCGCCCGGCATCCGGTTCATCCGGTCCATGCGCCGCCAGTCGGCGAGCCCCCAGCGCATGATCTTCAGCGTCGCCTTGTCGAGCCCGATGGCGCCGGCGGGAATGCCGGTCGGGCTGCGCGGCTGGGACCAGTCGATGATCCGCTGATGGATCTTGAACGCCTCCGGGGTCCGCAGCCGGATATCGGTCGCCAGGCCGTTGATCCGGCTCGCGCGCCAGCGCTCGTCCCGCGATTCGTGCCAGAGGATCTCGAGGTCGTCGCCCAGCGCCGCGGCGAGGCGCTGCTTCTGCGCTTCGTCGAGCGGCGTGCGCCTGTAGGGCCGGCGGTCCACCGAGCGCAGATGGACGAAACGCAGCAGCGGGTCCGGCGTCACGCCCGGCGCGCGGGCGAGTTCCACCTCGATCCGGTGATCGTGGCCCTCTGCGCCGGCGTAATGCCACCACAGCATGCGGCCGTGCCGCGAGGCGGCGATGCGCATGGTCTCGAGCAGCATGCCGGCGGACAGCAGGCTCGGCCGCCCGCCGTCATAGTCGTAGACGTCGTCATCCGACTGGTCGCGCAGCAGGACGGTGACCCGGTCCTCGCCCTCGATGCGGAAGCGCCAGGGCTGGGTGTTGTCGCCGGACGGGGCCCAGCGGGCGAGGTCGAGGATCTGCTCGATCTCGGGCCCCGTGTCGCGCGCCGGCGCCTCGGCGGCGCTGCGCGAGAGCGCCGCGAATCCCCTGTACGCCGCCTTGAGCTTCAGGCGCTGCACGAAGCCGGCATTGCCCTGCGGCAGCCTGCCGATGGCGAGCTTGTTCCGGTAGGCGTCGAACTGGTGGAAATAGGGCGCGGCCTTCACCTCGCCGCGCCCGAGCAGGATCTTGACCGCCTCGATGCCGGTCACGCCGGAGCAGAGCTGGCAGGCGGTGACCGACGAGGGGCCGCGATGGCCGGCGAGGTCGAGCCGCGTCGGGTCCATCAGATAGGTCCGCTGCAGCCCCTTCGGCACCAGCCCCATGAAGAAGTTGACGTACTGCTTCTCCTGCGGAAGCCCGTTCAGCCGGAAATACTGCTCGAAGGTCATGCCGCCCGGCATGAACACCAGCCAGGCCGTGCCCATGCCGAGGGGCGCCGCGGTGATCGCCGGGATGCCGCGCTCGGCGCAGCGGGCGAAGACCTTCGCCCGCATGTCGAGCACGAAGAAGTCGAAGCCGTCGACGAACAGGTCGGCGCCCTCCAGGAAGGCGTCGATGTTGGAATCGTCGATGCCGTCCGGGAAGCACCGGATGTCGAGCTCCGGATTGATGTCCTTCGCCATGCGCTCCATCACCTCGACCTTCGGCTGGCCGAGCGTGCTCATGGAGGCGCCGATCTGGCGGTTGAAGTTGACGATGTCGAAGCGGTCGAGATCGGCAATCGAGAACGCGCCGATGCCGAGGCGGGCCAGCGTCAGAAGATGCACGCCGCCGACGCCGCCCATGCCGGCGATCGCGACGCGCTTCTGCCGCAGGCTGCGCTGTTCCCACTCGGTGACCCAGCCGATGTTGCGGCTGAACGCGTCCTCGTAGGAGAAGCCGGCGGGGGCCGGGCGATCGATGCGACCGTAGGCGTCCCCTGGGGCGCCGCCCGGGGCGGCGCCCGTTTCCTCAAGATCTGCGGGACTTGTAATTGGGGTTCTCCAGTTCGAGCAGAGCCTCCCAGTGGCGCCCGCGATCCGTCAGCACCTCCCACACGTCGGGCCTTTCGCGCGCGACGCGGGTGAGCAGCGTGGACAGCCTGATGAAGCAGGGCTGCCGCTGACCGTGATAGTCGACGAGCGGTCCGATGGGATCGAAATAGATGCCGAGCCGCGACAGGAGGCGCAGCAGCGTCGGCTCCATCACGGCGCACCAATGGGTGATGTTGTGCTGCACGCTCATGCGCACCAGGGCCTCGATGAGGCCGAGCGTCATGTGCGGGATCACCCGGCGCTCCTCCGCGGGGCTGGTCGGCTCGGGATCGTGGATATTGGGATAGAGCCCGTCGCCGCGCCGCCGGCGGAAATCCTTGGAGACGCAGAAGCGCGAGATCTCGGCGATGCGCAGCACCGGGAACTGCCGGCGATCCGCCAGCATCGGCTCGCGACAGACGCGCTGCAGCGCGAAGCTGTCGTCGAGATCGTCCGGACGCGGCAGCACCAGACGCACCGTGCCGGCCACCACGCCGCTCGGCCGGTGGATCAGCAGGCTGTGCACCGCATGGCCGTCGTCCTGGTCGGTCTCCTCGCCGTTCGGGTTGGCGGCGGGGTCCTCGAAGGGATTCTCGACGCAATAGACCTGGTAGCGCAGGCGGAAGGCCTCGCGCCGCAGCTCCGGCGTGTTCGCCAGCACCGAGGTGAACCAGCGCTCGTACACGTCCACCAAAGGCGGCGCGGCGTCTTCGGCGTGCTGGGGCTCTGCCCGCATCTTGGACCGCTCCATGGCGGACGGCTCCGCCTTGCCCGTAGGCACGAGTGTCGGCTGGTGCTTTCCCATCTCAGCGCCCTCGCCCGGCGTCATTCGGCACTCCTGCCTCGCCTGTCGGCGCCGGGAGACGGATCGCGCGGCTCGGCCGGAGACACCACATTCGTCACCACCCTAAGCAATAACGGCTGGTTGACAAAAGAAACGTTAAGAGGGGTCTTCGGTTCTGCGGCGATCGAGCCCGGCCTCGGCGCCGATCGGGGGGCGGCGCGGCGCATCCGCCCGCGACGTGTCGGCGCGCATGCGAAATGGGCCGCGGTGATCGTCGATCGACCTGGCGCGGTCGAAACGGATCAACCAGAACACCAGCCACACGATCGAGATGCCGACTGCGAGCACTGCGAAATCTTCCATTCCTCCTCACCCGTCGGACGCACCATCGAATACGACGTCCCGGACTGGTCCTTGGCCCGGCCAGGGACCACCTTGCTTCCAGATGCCGCCTCGGTCAACGGATCCGGAAGTGTCAGCGCCGGTTACGGTGTGAGGATCGGAGGCCGGGGCCGCAGCGGCAAGACGTTGATTTCGCTTAACAGCTCAGAGTGGAACGGGAATTGCTAGTAGATCCGGTGGGGACGAGACGAGCTTCGGCGCCTGAGGGCCGGAGCCATCGACGCATGCGGACGGGCACGCGGAAAGCGGGGATGCCTTGGGGCTGGTGATGACTGACTCCGGACCGGAGACCGAGCTCGCCATGGAGCTCGCCTCGCGATGGGCGAAGCAATTGCAGGATCGCGACTGGAAGGAGCGGCTCAGCCTGCTCAACGACATCCACGACCATCTTCGGGAGACCATCCCGGATTTCGAGAAGTTCTGCCAGGTCTTCCCGCAGTTCATCGCCGAGCTGATCGTCCGCCTGGGCGATCTCGAGATCCGGTCGGAGGCCCAGGCCCACGTGTTCGCCAATTCGGCGGCCTCGGACCACCGCAAGGCCGCCGGCGCCTGGCTCGGCCGGCACCATCGCCAGCGGCCCTGAGCGGCGGCCCTGAGCCGGTCGGGGACGGGGCAGTCCGCGCCGCGGCGGGTGACCGCCTTGCGCAGGAGATGGCGCGCCAGCAGCAGCGGCGGCATGCGCCGCCAGTGGGAGCGCACGTAGAGCATCCAGGCGGCGCCCCGGGCCCCATGGCCCCCCTCCCCTCCCGCGGCCAGCAGCGTCGCCAGTACTCGCCCGCCCATCTTCTGTTGCGCGGGCGGCGAAGCCTCCCAGCGGGCCGCCTGCCGGCGCACTTCCTGCGGAGCGGGCGTGTCGAACAGCAAGGCGGCGTAGCGAAGCCCGTAGGCCAGCACCCGGCGGGCATCGAACTCTTCGGCGCGCGCCAGCAATGCGTCCCAAAATCCGGGCTCCGCACCGAAATGGCGCAGCAGCCCGTCGATATCGGCGAGATCCCGCAGCCCGCCGGCCAGGTTGCCTTCGTGGAAGAGGTGGATCACCGCGTGAAGGACGAGGTCGGGCGGCGCCAGGGTCGGCAGGACGCTCTCGCCGGACGGGGCTCCGGGCCACAGGCTCTCCCCGTCGATGCGGATGCGGCTCGTCGGCGGGCTGATCGTGTGGTGCACGTCGACCACCGTGCCGCGGCCCTTGTGCCGGAGCGGCGGCAGCTCGTGCATGTAGGCGAGGTAATAGAGATGGTCGTACGCGACCTCGAGCTAGGTCGCCCAGCCATGGGCCTGGAGAGCGGACTCCACCCGGTCGAGATCCGCGCGGAGCACCAGGATGTCGACGTCGCCGGTCAGCCGGCCATGGCTCACCGGCAGGTCGAGCGCCGCATAGGCCGCGCCCTTGAGCAGGATGGCGGGCGCGCCGCAATCGAGCAGGGCGCGCCGGATCCGGCGGGTTTCCCAGGTCAGCATGCGCTCGTGCTCGCCGGCCTCCACGCGGCCGGAGACCAGCGCGTCGCGCGCGCGGGACGGCAGCGCGTCGAGCACCCCTGCCGCCTCCGCCCTGGCCGCGAGCGTGCCGAGAAGCCCGCCCTGCCGCGCGCGGACCAGGAGCGGGTGCCAGTCGGCGGGCGCGAGCTCGGGAAGACGCTCCGGCTGCCGCAGCGCCGCGATCAGGGGATGGTCAGCCGGCCGCGGCATGGTCCGAGCGCCGGGCCTCCAGCGGCTTGCGGTCGGCGAGCGCCTCCAGCAGGGCCACCCCGGCCGGCAGGTCGTCGAAGCCGAGCCGGTACCCGGCGCAGTTCTCGACCAGCCGCGCCAGGCTGCGGAACCCCAGCTCGCCCATCATGTCGTAGTTGATCGTGTCGTGGGTGAGGCTGCTGAAGAAGGTGATCCGGTCGATCGGCTCGAGCGCCGCCTCCGCCCCCTGCTGCCATTTCGGAAAGACCACCCAGCGCGGCGGCGCCGGCTCGCCGGCGCGCAGCACGCTGTCCAGCGGCGGGCGCAGATGCGCGATGGTGCCCTTCGAGGTGCCATGGATCTGCGGCCCGAAATGCAGATGCGGCGCCTCCGCCCGGATCAGCTCGACGGACCGGTTCTTGAGCGAGATCGGCCGCGGCATGGCGACCACCTGGCCGCTGTCCGGCTCGATCAGGGCGAACTCGTCGGAGAAGAGCCGCCAGCCGCGCCCGACGAGCGAAGCGCAGAGCGTGCTTTTCCCCGAGCCCGGGGCGCCGGGCATGATGAGCGCCACGCCGTTGCGCTCCACCACGGCGGCATGGAGCATCACGTACTGCCCGACCGTCGTGCCGATGCCCCAGTTGATGGTCCATTCCAAGGTCGGCAGGGCGAGCGGCAGGTTGAGATCGCGCGCCTCCAGCTTGCCGTCGATCAGGCAGGCGAATCCGGGGCGGAAGAGATGCCGGGCGCGGCGCTCGCGCAGCAGGCTGACCTCGAAGGACACCACCGTGTCCTCGGGCCGGCATATGGCGTAATGGGCGAAGAGATCGTGCAGATATCCGATCAGCGTCGGCTCGGTGATCCGGAAGCGCACCGCGAACGGGCCGAGCCCGATGACGAGCCCGTCCGAGCGGAGCGCCTCACCGAACCGGGCGGGAGCGAGATCGCCGACTCTCACAGCCCGGCCGGCTCCGCGAGGCCCAGCCGGTCGAAGACCGCCAGGATTTCCGCCGCCAGGTCGAGATAGCCCGCCGCGTCGGCGGCCGCATCCTGCGCCGCCAGGCTGGCGGCCAGCTCAGCCCTGTCGGCCGGCCCTTCGACCAGCCGCCGCAACGCCGCCGTCGCGGCCGGATTGAGGAGATGCGTCTGCCCCGAGCGCCGGTCGTACAC
>DAIMFL010000070.1:6252-17531 GCA_036724615.1 Alphaproteobacteria bacterium
ACACCACCGCCTCCGCCCCGGCCTCGAGCCAGAGCAGATCGGCCGGCAGCGGCCCACGCCAGATTCCGGAATCGCCCGGCCTTTGGCCGGTCTCGCCAAACGTCGCCGGACGTATGGAGGCCCCCTCGGACACGACACGCGCCTTCGGCTGTCAGGCTGTCACCCAGCCCGACGCCAGTTTAGCTCGGCAAGGTTTCGCCGTCGCTCTGATAGACGCGCGCCTTGAGCCCCAGGGAGGCCTTGCAGCGGGCCGACAACTTGTTGTTCGGGATCTTCTTGCCGCCCACGATATTGCAGCGCGACACCGAGGACGCAGCCCAAGCGGAGCCGCCGCGCAGCGTCAGCACGAGCGGGGCAGCGGCCGCGCCGACCTGAAGCAGGCGCCGCCGGTTCAGAGTCCCGGACTCGCTGTTCTGAGCTTCGCTGTTCGTTGACACAGGTTCCATACCTGATCCTGGCGGAGGGTTGTTGCCTGACCTTGGCCCCCAGCACGGCATCGAGGGTGGAAGACTAGAGTTTCTCCGCGGCCTCGTCAACCGTGAAACTGCAGGTATCAAGAATTTAATCATAGCCTCTCAAGAACACAACGCGCAGCTGCATGGTTGCCGCTTAGGACAGGCCAAGCAGACCTGAGGTCGCGGGTCGCGTCTCACCCTCGAGAGATCAATAGAGTTTGGTTAAACCGAAAGAAAAACGTCATCATGACGCAGCCTAGTCCTGCTGCGGCCACGGTCTCAGCTTCGTATAGTCGCTCGACGCACGCAAACGCTCTGCCGCTCGAATTGCGGTGTTCCGCCCTGGTGGGCTACAGCAGAACCCGCTTCCCCTTTCGGGCAATTGGACGACGCGCGATCGGCAGGGTACAAAACCACGCCCCGCCGACATGGTTCCATCGCCGAGCCTGTCCTAGTTGACCGTTGTCACAGCAAAAGCACACAGCCGCCCCATGACCTCTCCCCAGAAGGCGATCCACCTGGTCGCCGGGGCCCGCCCCAACTTCATGAAAGTCGCCCCGCTCTATCACGAGCTCCGGCGGCACGGCTGGTGCCGGCCCGTCCTCATCCATACCGGGCAGCATTACGACCCCGAGATGTCGGTCGCGTTCTTCCGGGACCTCAACCTGCCCGAGCCCGACGTCTATCTCGGCGTGGGCAGCGGCAGCCATGCCGAGCAGACCGCCAAGGTGATGGTGGCCTACGAGAAGATCTGCCTGGAGCAGAGGCCGGACTGGATCGTCGTGGTGGGCGACGTGAACTCGACGCTCGCCTGCACCGTGGCCGCCAAGAAGCTGTGCCTGCCGGTGGCCCATCTGGAGGCGGGGCTGCGGTCGCGCGACCGCACCATGCCCGAGGAGATCAACCGGCTGGTGACCGACGCGATCAGCGACCTGCTCTGGACGCCCTCGCCCGACGCCGACGTCAATCTGCGGCACGAAGGCGTCGAGCCCGAGAGGATCGTGCGGGTCGGCAACATCATGATCGACAGCTTCGAGATGCTGCGGCCGCGGATCGAGGCGGACGCGACCGCGGCTGAACTCGGCCTGTCGCCGGGATCGTATGCGGTCGTCACGATGCATCGCCCGGCCAATGTCGACGACCTCGCCGTGCTGAAGCGCATCGTGACCAGCCTGATCCGCATCGGCGAGAAGCTGCCGGTGGTCTTTCCGGTCCATCCGCGCACCCGCGCCCGGCTGGAAGGCTTCGGCCTGCTGCCCGAGATCGAGGCCGCTCCCGGGCTTCGCCTGGTGCCGCCTCTGGGCTATGTGGCCTTCATGAGCCTGGTGCGGGGCTCCCGCCTGATCGTGACCGATTCCGGCGGGGTGCAGGAGGAGACGACCTATCTCGGCATCCCCTGCCTGACCATGCGCGACAGCACGGAACGGCCGATCACGGTCGAGCAGGGCACGAACCGCCTCGTGCCGGCGGACCGGCTCGAGGCGGCGGTCCAGACCGTGCTCGACGGCAGCTGGCCGGCCGGAAAGCGGCCCGAACTGTGGGATGGCCAGACCGCGGTGCGGGTCGCGGCCAGCCTGAAGCTGGTGCTGTTCAGGACCGAGGCGACAGCCGGCTGAGCGGCGGCAGCCCGCGGCGCCGCCAGGACAAGCCGGCCAGGAGGAGCAGAGCGCCGCCCAGCAGCGCCAGCGTGCCCGGCTCCGACACCTGCACCTGGTTGCCGGCGTCGTGCGAGTAGGGCGCGAAGACCGCCTTCAGTTTGGAGCCCTGCATATACGCGCCATACAGGTCGAAATGGATCCAGCCGCCGACCGGCACGCCGGAGACGGCGATCTCGTAGACGTTGATCTGCCCCGAAGCGTTCGGCGGGGCCGTCGGGAAGTCGGAGATGAAATCGGCGATCGGGGAATCCGTGAGGCTGAAATTTCCGAGAGCGAACTCCTGCCAGTAGGTCCCGGCGCCGAATACGCCGTGCGGCGCCAGGGAGCTTCCGTCCGGCAGGACCGGCGCCGCCCCGTCGGTATGGAGCCCGAGGAAGGTCGGCGAGGCCGCGGTCGAGGGATCGGTGAATCCGCCCAATCCGTTCGTGGTGGACGGGGTCAGCACGAAGCTCGGCGAGCCGCCGAAGGCGCTCTCGTAGGAGATCGCCAGCTTGGCATCGAAGATGGTCCCCTTGCCGCCGGGGCCGGCGACGTTGCCGATCGTCCACAGCCGCAGCGGCTGGTCGATGGGACGGTCGAGCTCCCAGGTGTCCGTGCTCTGGTTATAGGTCGCGCCCTCGATATAGAGCTGGAGCAGCGGCACGGCATGGGCAGGCGCCGCCAGCAGCAGTCCCGCGAAGGCAGCCAGCCCGGCAAGCCACACGGCTTTCAGTCGCAGCATTCGGACTTCTCCACGTCATCCCGGATGGCACACGAACGCCACTCTGGTTTTGAGTCTGAACTAAGCAATTCGCATACCATCCTGGGCGCCCGTCGCAGCGTTCGGAATCCTGCCGAGGAGTCAGCAGCTTGCGCAGCGGGCGGCAAAGGGCATGAAAACGCGCGCCGCCGAGCTGTCAAGGATTCCGACAGCTGAGGAATGGAACGAAACGGGTCTGCAGAAAGGCCGCCCGGGAGCGGCGCAGGCCCGAGCCCGGACTCAGCCCGCCGGCTCGCCTCCCCCCGCCATGAAATAGGTATCCACGCGCAGGCCCGGCAGGAGCCGGTCGGCCTCGTCCAGCTCGATCAGCACCTCGAGGACCTTGGTGTCGGTGCGCTCCTTCGGCTCGTCGGTGTGGCGGGTCTTCTTGCCGAGCTGCCGCCCGATCCCGGTGACCGTGCCCCAGAACCGGGTCTCGCCGAAGGCCGGCGCCGTCGCGTAGGCCCGCTGCCCCACCTGGATCCGGGCGATGTCCCGCTCGTCCACATCCGCCCGGACATTGAGGCGGGAGACATCGCCCACCGTCACGATCGGCGTGGCGACGGCGGTCAGCACCGTCTCGCCGCCATGCATGTGCCGGCGCAGCACCACCCCGTCGACCGGGCTGCGCACGGCGGTCTGGTCGAGAATGGCGGCGGCGTGGTCGCGATTGGCGGCGGCGATCGCCACTTCGGCCTCGGCGATGGCGATGTCCTCCCCCCGCGGCGGGGCGTTCACCAGCTCCCGCCGCTGCACGGCGGCCTCGAGCCGGGCGCGCGCCATCAGATAGTCGCGCTCGGCCTCGTCCACCTCCTCCTTGCCGACCGTCGCTTCCGCCAGCATGGCGCGCCGCCGCTCGAGCAGGATCTCCGAGGTGCGGACCGCGGCCGCCGCTTCGCGGACCAGCGCGGCGGCCTCCGCCCTCTCCTGCTCGCGCGCGCCATTCACCAGCCGTTCGAGCTCTGCCCGACGCTTGAGCAGCGTCGCCTCGGCGCGGTCCAGCTCCGCCCGGTGGGCGGCGTTCTCGAGCGTCGCGACCACCTGCCCGCGCGTCACCCGGTCGCCTTCCTCGACGGCGACGCTCTCGAGCCGCCCGGCCAGGGGCGCGGCCAGGTGAATCGCCTCCGAGACCGGCTCGACCCAGCCGGGAGCGGCAGCGACGACGCCGCCCGCCGCAGGCTCGATCAGCGCGATCTCGATCATCGCCGGGCTGGCGTCCTGGAAGGTGGCCAGGGCGAGCAGCGCGCCGGCCCCGGCGCAGAGCAGCGACACGCCGGTCATTCGCCTGTGCATCGGCCCTCCTCTCGGCGAGGCCCGTCCGGTCCGGCCGGCGGCGCGCAGGCCCGGCCCGGCGCGTCCTCGACCACCAGACCGTCCTCCATGCGGATGACGCGATCGGCGAAGGGCAGCGCGCGCGCATCATGGGTGACGATCAGCACGGTGCGGCGGTCGCTGTGGGCGAGATCCCGGAACAGCTGCAGGACCACGTGGCCCGATGTCCAGTCGAGCGCCGCCGTCGGCTCGTCGGCGAGGACGACGTCCGGCGCGCCGGCGAGCGCGCGGGCGATCGCGACGCGCTGGCATTGCCCGCCGCTGAGGCGCGCGGGATAGCTGTCGGCGAAGGACGCCGCGCCGACACGGTCGAGCAGCTCGTAGCTCATCTCCACCTGCCGGCTGCGCGGCGTGCCCTTGAGATCGAGGGCGACGCGCACGTTCTCCGCCGCGGTCAGGTTGGGAAACAGGTTGTAGCTCTGGAACACGAAGCCGACATGCGCACGGCGGAGCTGCGCGCGGCTGGCCTCGTCGAGCCGCGCGGCGTCGACCTCGCCGATCAGCACCGCGCCGGCGCTCGGCTGCAGCAGGCAGCCGAGGATCGAGAGCAGCGTGCTCTTGCCGCTGCCCGACGGCCCGATGAGGAGCGTGAGCTGGCCCGGACGCAGATCGAGATCGAGCGGGTGCAGCGCCACGAAAGGCCGCGCGCCCGACTGGTATAGCTTGGTCGCGCCGCGCAGGCGCACCGCCACCGGCGCTGCGGCGGTCATCGGAAGATCGAGCCCGGATCGATCCGCGTCACCCTGCGGATCGAGACGATAGCGGCGGACACGCACATGAGGACGCTGAGGACGAACATCGTGCCGGCGACCTGCCAGGGCAGCAGGATCTCCGGCCCGCCGTCGCGTGCCAGATGGATGATGAGATGGCTGACGGCCAGCGCGATGCCGTAGCCCAGCACCGCGCTCGCGACGGCCTGGCGCAGGATGATGCGGCGCAGATAGGAAGCTCCGGCGCCGATCGCGCGCAGGGTCACGAACTCGGGCAGGTGGTCGATGGTCGTGGCGTAGAGCGTCTGGCTGACCACCACGGCGCCGACGATGAAGCCGAGCAGCGCCGCGGAGATCAGCGACGCCCCGGCACCGGTGGGCAGGATCCAGTAGGTCTGGGTCGCGCGGGCGAAGGCGTCGCGGGTCAGCACCTCGACGTCCCGGATCCGCTGCGCCAGCATCGTCTGAACGGCTTCCACATCGGCGCCGTCGACGAGGTCGATCAGGATGTACTTCGTCTCGTCCTCCGCGAGCCGCGCGTAGTCGAGCGCGTTGTCGGCGGAGGTGAAGACATAGGGCGCCTGGGTGAAGGAGCGGATGCCCCGCGTGAAACCCACGACCCGCGCCCGATAGCCGTTGATCTCGACGACGTCGCCGACATGCGCGACTCCGAGCTTCGAGCGGTAGAGCTCGTCGACCATGATCGTGTTGGGGTAGCGCAGGTCGCCCACAGCGCCTTCGACGACGTTCCACGGGCCTCCGAGCCCGCCGTCCACCTCGAAGCCCACCACGAGCACGCCTTCGCTTCCGCCGTCCGGCCGCTTCAGCAGCGCGAACTCGACGATCTCGCGCGCGGCGGCGGCGACGCCCGGCACGGCCAGCGCCTGGTACAGCTTGCGCTCGGAGATCGGGATCGACTGGTCGACGTTCCGGGTGCCGGCCGCCACGACCCAGAGATCCGCCTTGGATTGCAGCACGATACTGGCGGTCGTCTGGAAGAATCCGAGCAACAGCCCGGTCTGGATGTTTATGAGGACTAATGCAAATACCAGTCCGATGAGCGTGACGGCGAGGCGGATCCGGTCGTGGACCAGGTTGCGCAGGGCGATGACCGTGACCATGCCGAAGCGCGGCCAGGCGCCCGCGGACCGGGCGGCGCCGTTCCGCCGGGCCGAGCTGGCAAAGGTGCTGACTGCGGTCATGGTTCCGGTCGCTGCTGCCCGGAACCAAGGCTATGCCGGCGTGGCTAACGACCGGTTAAGCCCGCGCGTGTCGGCGGCGAGACGGAGGGGCACTGGAGAGAGCCATGGAGGAGCCCCCTAGATATTGACGTTCTTGTGGCAGAATGGCTAAATCTAGCGGTGCCGTTCTGCCTGATTGGCGTGGAAGGTCGCGTGAGTGGTGAACCATAGAGTGCCCCATCCCACACGCCCCTGGTCGCCGCGGCTGGCGTGGCTTCTGGTGGGCGGACTGTCCTTCGGGATCTGGGTCGTCGCGCTGAAGACGATCTTCTGACCGGGGACGCCGGCGGTCGGCCGGCAGGAAGCGAGCGGCGCGGGAACAAGCCGAGGCTAGCGCGCCCCTTGCCCGAGCAGCACGACCCGCACGGTCTGCATCAGGATGAGCAGATCGAGAATGATGCTGTAGTTCTTTATGTAATAGAGATCGTACTTGAGCTTCTGGCGGGCGTCCTCGAGCGAGGCGCCGTAGGAGTAGTTGATCTGCGCCCATCCCGTGATCCCGGGCTTCACGACATGGCGCGCGTCGTAATACGGGATCTCCCGCCGCAGATTTTCCACGATCGAGGGCCGTTCCGGGCGCGGGCCGACGAAGCTCATCTCGCCGCGGAGCACGTTGTAGATCTGCGGGATCTCGTCGATCCGGGTGCGCCGGATGAAATGACCGACCGCCGTCACCCGGCTGTCGGCGAGCGTCGCCCAGCGCGCCACCCCGTCCTTCTCCGCGTCGACCCGCATGCTGCGGAACTTGAGCAGCTTGAAGGGCGCGCTGTGCTGGCCCACGCGGTCCTGGCGATAGAAGACCGGGCCGCCGTCGCAGGCCACGATCGCGAGCGCGGCGAGCGCCGTGACCGGGAAGGTGAACAGCAGGAGCAGAAGGCTCACGACGATATCGAAGCCGCGTTTCAGTATGCTCTGCGCGCGCAGCGTCGCCGAGAAGCCGTCGGCGAAGATGAGCCAGCTCGGATTGAGCGACTCGAGCTCCACCTTGCCGGTTTCCCGCTCCATGAAGGTGGAGAACTGGCTGACCTGGATGCCGTGCAGCCGGCATTGCAGCAGCTCGTCGATCGGCAGGCGGCTCCGCCTCTCCTTCAGCGCGACGACGATCTCCTGCGCGCTCATGCGCGCCGCCACCGCGAACAGGGGCTCGTCGGAACACAGCCGGATCGTCTTGTCGCAGTTGATGAGGTTCTCCTCGTCCTCCGCCGCGACGAAGCCGACGGAGCGGAATCGCCCGGAGAGCCCGGAGCGCTCGAGCGCCAGCACCTCGGCGGCCGGCGCGGCGGTACCGAGAACGATGATCCTCCGCTTGAACAGCTGGATGTTGCCGAGGCGGACGAAGCCGACCCGGAGCAGATAGGTGCCGATCAGGCTGAGCCCCATCGCCGGCAGAAGCGCGCTTTGCCAGACCCGCACGGTCGGCACCAGGTAGAAGATCGTCGACAGCAGGACGAAGGCGACCACATGCGCCGCCGCGACGCGCAGCAGGGCCATCCTGAGATCGGCCACGTAGCGCCGATAATGCAGCCCCATCACGAACAGGCTGAGCACGATGCCGAGGGTGAAGACGATCTTGCCCGTCAGCTGCACCCCGACCACGTCGGTCAGCTCGTCGACCGGGGCGTAGCTGAAGTTGAACCCGAGCGAGATGACGGCGAAGGCCAGGACCAGATCCGCCGCGAAGAGCAGGACCCCCCACACCGGGATGTGCAGATGGAAAAAGCGAATCATCCGGGGTGGGCCTGCGGCTGGCGGCTCATCTGGTCACTGTACGCCGGTTCGCTTACCCGTCGGCGGAGCGAACGTATGGAATACGAGGGCAAACGTATAAAATCGGTTGCATTTCCCGGTCGCGCCGGTGACCCGACGGCATCTCTGCCGCGCGTGGCTTCCAGGCCACAGCACGCCCGGCCGGCGAGCGAGGATCTCCGGCAGCGACAGGAGCCGGGCGGCCCGCACCGGGTCAGCCGGACCGTCGCCGCGCTCGCGCGCGGACCATATCGAGTCAGCTCGGTGAAACGCCGTCCGCCCCGTCGCGGCCCCTGGGGGCGATCCGGAAATCCCGCTCGCCGTCACCCTATCGCAAACCGCGCCTATTGCAAGGCGGGCGGGCGGAGGTCGCGACGGCCGTCCATGCCGGCGGCGCCTCGCCCCGGCGGAGCATGAATGGGAGGCTGGGGCGGCGGCGTCCGGGGCGGCGCCCCGGGATCAGGCCGCGAGAAGCCGAGCGATGCCGACGACGATCGCCCCCCAGCCGAGGGCGCTCAGCCCCGCAATGACCGCGAGCGATACCGGCCAGGACCATCGTCCTACCGCGCCGGCAGCGTGCCGTCCGCGTGCCGTCTCCCAGGCCTGGTCGAGCGTGCCATGCTGATACGCCATCGGGGCTCCTCCACACGAGGCCCGTTCGTCGAGCCTTTGCGTAAAATTTTCGCCATCTTGGCTTAAAGAACGGTTAACGGCCAACCCTCAATAGCGCTCGCCGCCCGCCCCCGATTGCGACAAAATTGCCGCCCCGCTCTCGACCGCACGAGATCCCGCGCATGAACGATCGCCGAACCGTCCTCATCACCGGCGGCGCCGGCTATGTCGGAAGCCATGTCGCCCTCGCCCTGTCGGATGCCGGCCGGCCGGCCGTGGTGCTGGACGATTTGAGCAAGGGCGTGCGGGAGAACGTGCCGGCGGCCGTCGCCTTCGTGCAGGGGGATTGCGGCGACGCCCGGCTGCTGGCGGAGCTGATGCGGCGGCACGAGGTCGGGACGGTCATGCACTTCGCCGGGAGCGTCGTCGTGCCGGAATCGGTCGCCGACCCGGGGCTCTACTACCGCAACAACACGATGAACAGCCTGGCGCTGATCGAGACCTGCATCCGCCAGGGCGTCGATCGCTTCGTCTTCTCGTCCACGGCCGCGGTCTATGGCGTGCCCGAGCGAAGCCCGGTCACCGAGGACACCCCGCTCGCCCCGATCAACCCGTATGGCAGCTCGAAGCTGATGACGGAGTGGATGCTGCGCGACAGCGCCGCCGCGCATCGCTTGCGCTACGTCGCCCTGCGCTATTTCAACGTCGCCGGCGCCGACCCGGCGGGGCGCTCCGGGCAATCGACTCCGGAGGCGACGCATCTCATCAAGGTCGCCTCGGAAGTAGCTGCCGGGAAACGACCTTTCATCGAAATCTTCGGAACCGACTATCCGACGCCGGACGGCACCTGCGTGCGCGATTACATCCACGTCTCGGACCTGGCGGAGGCGCATCTGCTGGCCCTCGGCCATCTGGAGACGGGCGGCGCGAGCAGCACGCTCAATTGCGGCTACGGCCGCGGCTATTCGGTGAAGCAGGTACTCGACATGGTCGAGGCGGTCTCCGGCCGCCCGCTCGACCGCCGGATCACCGGCCGGCGCGCCGGCGACCCGCCCGCCCTCGTCGCCGATGCGACCAGGCTGCGCCGCATGTTCGGCTGGGAGCCGCGCCATGCGGATCTCCGGACCATCGTGGAAACCGCCCTCGCCTGGGAGACGAAGCTGCAAGCCGCTAAAGTGTAGATCTTACAGTAGTTTGCTGGGCCATCCTACGCACCCTTCTCAGCGTCGGCGCGAGTGCTCCGACCCGCCGGGGCCGTGGCACTCGAAGCCGCCTGCATCCGAGCAGGCGGCGACGAACCCGCGATCCCGGCCGGCCCGGACGGGCAGCAGCGGAATCTCCGACCGGTTCGCCCACCACTCCACCGTCGGGCCGCAGAGCAGATTCTCGATCATCAGCTTCCGCCCGTCGTTCCTGAAGACGTACAGCGCGCCATCCTCCACCTGCCGCTGCATATGCAGGACGAAGGGCCGGTCCGGCGGGATTCCCTCCTCCGCCAGCTCGACCCAATGCGCAAACATGATGCGGCAGGTCATGGGCGCCCGGGTCTCGTTGTAGACGTGCAGGCTCACCCGCTCGGCGCAGGCCGACAGCAGGCCGAGCGCCGCGACGGCCCCGGCCACCCCGATCGGCTTCAACGCTCCTCCCCCGCCCGGCCTTGGCCGATGGGCGTCACGCGGCCGTCCGACCGACCGCCTGGAGCCGGGTCCGCTCCGAGAACATCATCCCGGGCATGCGGTCGTAGCTGAAGATCGCGATCACCCGCCTGCGCGGCCCCGCGACCGGGGTCACCCGGTGGATCGACTGCTTGCCGCGGAACAGCATGAGCGTGCCCGCCTCCACGCAGGGGCGGCGCAAGCCCGGCGCGGCACCGTCCATCGCCGCCGCGACCCCGGCGAAGTTCTGGTCCGTATCGCTGCGGATGCCGGGGCAGAACTCGAAATCGCCGCCTTGTTCCGGCTTCTGCAGCAGCAGCGTGACGACGAAATCGTTGCTGTCGAAATGCCAGCCATGCTGGTCGCCCTCGCCCATGATGGTGACCGCGCAGCTGAGCAGCGGGTCGGCGCAGCGATAGAGGCTCGTCTCCTCCAGCAGGTCCGCGACGAGCTCGGTCATGTCGTCGCGCTCGTAGAGGCTGCGGATCATGCCGGCGGGCGGCAGCAGGTCCGTCGCGGTCACGTGCATGCAATAGGGATGGCGCCGGCGGACCGGGTGATCCGCAGCCATGTCGGGGCCGGGCTCGATCTCATAGGCGCCGAGCATCCGGTCGCGTCGGTGGGCCTGCGGCAGGGTGGCGAGCCCCTCCTCCGCCATCGCGGCCGCCGCCGCCGGCGTGACGAAGCCCGGCAGCGCCGCAAAGCCCTCGGCGCGCAGCTGGCGCCGGCCCTCGGCGACGATGGCGTGGCGCGCGGCGGGGTGGTCGAGGTCGTAGCGCCTGCGGTCGATCATGTCCCCGTCATACGTAATGGTCGCGGCGCCGCAACGGCGCCGCAGCTTCAACTCGAGCCGGGTCATCATTCCGCCGCATCCGATTCACGGCAAGCGTCCTGCGGCGCGTCTCATCGCTCGCCGCGCCGATAGGGCAGCGCCAGGGCGGACGGCAGCATGCTGTGCCGGGCGAACAGGACGAGGACCAGCATGACCATGGCGAAGGGCAGCATCTGCACCACGTCGGTCGGCACGTTGACGCCGGCGACCTGAAGGGCGGTGGTGAGCGAGAGGCTCGCCCCGAACAGCGCCGCGCCGATGAGCACCCAGACCGGGCGGCCGCGCGCCAGCATGGCGAG
>DAIMFL010000071.1:0-17351 GCA_036724615.1 Alphaproteobacteria bacterium
GATCAGCGCCAGATGAGCCTTGGACTTGCCCATGCCTAAACCGGACAGCAGTGGGCTCGACCCGCGCATCCATCCATCGGCTTGTGCGGGCGGTGAGATGGATCGCCGGGTCAAGCCCGGCGATGACAATCTGGAGGTTTCGGGGAGTGCCTCTACGGCACTGCGCAGGGACCGCAACCTACGCCATTCCGCGCTCCCTGGCGATGCGGTCGTAGGCGGCGTTGATCGTCGCCAGCTTCTCGGTGGCGATCTCCACGAATTCCCGCGGCATGCCCTTGGCGATCAGCTTGTCCGGGTGGTTCTCGCGGATGAGGCGGCGCCAGACGCCCCTGATCTCGCTGTCGCTCATCCGGCGCTCGACGCCGAGAACGACATAGGGATCGCTCTCGTCCGGCCCGAGATGGCCGGCCCGGATGCGGTCGAAATCGTGGTCGTCGAAGCCGAAGATCCCGGCGACGCGACGCAGGTAATCGAGCTCGCCCGCGTTCACCGTGCCGTCCGCCTGGGCGATGTGGAACAGGCCGTCGAGCAGCTCCTCGAGCACCTTGGAGCGGCGGCGGAACATGCGGGCGATCTGCCGCGCATAGGGCTCGAAGCCTTCAGAATCCCGCCGCGCCCGGTCGAACAGCCGTCCCACGTTCCTGCTTTCGTGCTGCGGAACGCGGAAGACCTCCTTGAAGGCGTCCACCTCGGTGCGGCTCACCGTGCCATCCGCCTTGGCCATCTTGGCGCCCAGCACGATCACCCCGATGGTGAAGGCGATCTGCCGGGTGGCGGCGCGCTCTTCCGCTTCCGTTGCACCCTCGTCCAATGCGCCGATGGCGTCGGCGCCGTTCCGCTGCACCGAATCCTGGGCGTCGCGCAGCGCATCGACCGCATGCCCCGCCGCCGCGCCGAGCAGCGCGCCGAGCGGTCCGCCGAGCGCGAATCCCGCGGCCCCGCCCAGGATCTTCCCCCAGATCGTCATGCCCCTGCCCGCTTCGCCGTCGACTCTCATCCAGCTGGGCCATCCCCGAGCGGGAACCTTAGTACGCCCGCCGCGCCGGAGCTACCGAGCCTCGTCGTCCCGTCCGCCGAGGTGGAGTGAAGCGGCAGAATGCGACGGTTTCGTGACGCCGGAGCCCGGAGCGGCTCCGGCATGACGCTGCCGCCCGGGCTGCGCTATTGAAGAAGAGCACGATTCGCCGATCAGGTTGGTTCAACCCGATCGGATCGTGCTCTAAGGTCGCCCGGCAAGAGCGAGCGCGACAGGAAGGCGGCAGGACGTGAGCGAGGCGGGCGGGGCGGGACACTGGCAGTTCTGGATCGACCGGGGCGGCACCTTCACCGACGTGGTGGCGCGCCGGCCGGACGGGCGGCTGGTCACCCACAAGCTGCTCTCCGAGAATCCGGAGCAGTACCGCGACGCGGCGCTCCAGGGCATTCGCGACGTGCTGGGCCTGGCGCCCGCGGCGGAGATCCCCGCCGAGACGATCGCCGCGGTCAAGATGGGGACGACGGTCGCCACCAACGCGCTGCTCGAGCGCAAGGGCGACCGCACCGTCCTCGTCGTCACCAAGGGGTTCGGCGACGCGCTCAGGATCGCCTATCAGAACCGGCCGCACATCTTCGCCCGGCGGATCGTGCTGCCGGAAATGCTGTACGAAACCGTCGTGGAGGTGGAGGAGCGGGTGAGCGCCGAGGGCGAGCTGCTCGTGCCGCTCGACCTCGCGGCGGCCGAGGCCGGGCTCAGGCGCGCTTACGACAGCGGCATACGCTCCGCCGCGATCGTGTTCATGCACGGCTATCGCCATACCGCCCACGAGAAGCAGGTGGCGGCGCTCGCGCGGCGGATCGGCTTCACCCAGGTCTCGGCGAGCCACGAGACGAGCCCGCTCATGAAGCTGGTGAGCCGCGGCGACACCACCGTGGTCGACGCCTATCTCTCGCCCATTCTCCGGCGCTATGTCGACCAGGTGGCGGCCGAGCTCGGCGGCGCCCGGCTCATGTTCATGCAGTCGAATGGCGGCCTGACCGACGCGAGGCTGTTCCAGGGCAAGGACTCGATCCTCTCCGGCCCGGCCGGCGGCATCGTCGGCGCGGTGGAGACCTCGGCGCGCGCCGGGTTCGGGCGCATCATCGGCTTCGACATGGGCGGCACCTCGACCGACGTGTCGCATTTCGCCGGGGAGTACGAGCGCGCCTTCGAGACGCTGGTGGCCGGCGTGCGCATGCGCGCGCCGATGATGCAGATCCACACCGTCGCCGCGGGCGGCGGCTCGATCCTGCATTTCGACGGCACGCGCTATCGCGTCGGCCCGGATTCGGCCGGGGCGGACCCCGGCCCCGCCTGCTATCGCCGCGGCGGCCCGCTCACCGTGACCGACTGCAACGTGATGCTGGGCAGGCTGCAGCCGGGCTTCTTCCCCCGCGTCTTCGGCCCCGATGCCGACCAGCCGATCGATGCGGAGATCGTGACCGCGCGCTTCGCCGATCTGGCGCGCGAGATCCGCGCGGCCACGGGCGACGACCGCACGCCGGAGGCGGTGGCGGAGGGCTTCCTCACCATCGCGGTCGAGAACATGGCGAACGCCATCAAGGAGATCTCGATTCAGCGCGGCTACGACGTCACTCGATACACGCTCTGCTGCTTCGGCGGCGCCGGCGGCCAGCATGCCTGCGCCGTGGCCGACGCGCTCGGCATGACCAGCGTGTTCCTGCATCCCTTGGCCGGCGTGCTCTCGGCCTATGGCATGGGGCTCGCCGATATCCGCGTCCTGCGCGAGCGCTCGGTCGAGCGCAGGCTGGCGGACGGCGTCGAGCCGGAGCTCGACCGGGTGCTGTCGGAGCTCGAGGCCGAGGCGCGCGAGGAGATGCGGCGCCAGGACGTCGAGGTCGCGCGGATCGAGGTGCTGCGCCGGGCGCATCTGCGCTACGAAGGGACCGATGCGGCGCTCGTCGTGCCGATGGGCGACTGCGCCGCCGTCGTCGCCGGCTTCGAGGCGGCGCATCGCCAGCGCTATGGCTTCGTCGTGCCGGACAAGGGGCACGTGGTCGAGGCGGTCTCGGTGGAGCTCGTCGGCCATGCGGGCTCTGCGGAAGGAAGGGAAGGTCACCACAGAGGCACAGAGACACAGAGAAGGGATGAGGCGCGGGCGACGCCCGCGCAGGAATCTTCGGAACCATCAGGTAGCACGCCGCCTCAGACGACAGACGTACCCTCTCTGTGCCTCAGTGCCTCTATGGTTCAACCTAGAGCCACGGTCAGGATGTGGTCCGGAGGGGCGTGGCGCGACACGCCGGTCTACGACCGGACCGATCTCGGGGCAGGGGCGCGGATCGACGGACCCGCGATCATCGTCGAAGCGACGGGCACAAACGTGATCGAGCCCGGCTGGCGGGCGGAAACGACCGCTGCGGGGGACCTGGTGCTGCGCCGGGTGGTGCCGCTCGAGCGCCAGGCGGCGATCGGCACCGCGGTGGACCCCGTGATGCTCGAGGTGTTCAACAACCTCTTCATGTCGATTGCCGAGCAGATGGGGGCGACGCTCGAGAAGACGTCCTATTCCGTCAACATCAAGGAGCGGCTCGACTTCTCCTGCGCGGTGTTCGACCGCGGCGGCAATCTCATCGCCAACGCGCCGCACATGCCGGTGCATCTGGGCTCGATGGGCGAGAGCGTGCAGACCATCATCCGTTCGCGCTTGCAACCCTCACCCTCCCACGCTGCGCGCGGGTCCCTCCCTCTCCCCGGAGGGGAGAGGGCTGACGCCGGTGTTTCGCCGGGCGACGTCTACGTGCTCAACGCGCCCTATAACGGCGGCACGCATCTGCCGGATATCACCGTGATCACGCCGGTGTTTTTACGGGACGTGCCGGAGCTATCACCCCCACCCCGACCCTCCCCCATCGAGGGGGAGGGGGACTCTTCCAGTGGCTCGGTCGAGTCCCCTCCCCCCTTGTGGGGGAGGGTTGGGGTGGGGGGTGCAAGCGGCACGACGCCCGAGGAAAATCCCCTCCTCTTCTGGGTGGCGAGCCGCGGGCATCACGCCGATGTGGGCGGCATCACGCCGGGCTCCATGCCGCCGGAGTCGCGCAGCGTCGAGGAGGAAGGCGTCCTCATCGACGATTTCAAGCTGGTCGACCGCGGCCGCTTCCGCGAGGCGGAGATGCGGGCGCTGCTCGGCAGCGGCAAGTGGCCGGCGCGCAACCCGGACCAGAACATCGCCGATCTGCGCGCGCAGATCGCCGCCAACGAGAAGGGCGTGCAGGAGCTGCGCCGCATGGTGGCGGATTTCGGCCTCGACGTGGTGGACGCCTATATGGGTCACGTCCAGGACAACGCCGAGGAGCAGGTTCGCCGCGTCATCGACGTGCTGAAGGACGGCAGCTTCGCCTACGAGATGGACGACGGCAGCGTGATCCGCGTCGCGGTGACCATAGACCGCGCGAAGCGCGCGGCGCGCATCGACTTCACCGGCACCAGCCCGCAGGCCGACAGCAATTTCAACGCCCCTTCGGCGGTGTGCAAGGCGGCGGTGCTCTACGTCTTCCGCACGCTGGTGGACGACGACATCCCGATGAACGCCGGCTGCCTGAAGCCGCTGGAGATCGTGATCCCCGAGGGCTCCATGCTGAACCCGCGCTACCCGGCCGCGGTGGTGGCGGGGAACGTCGAGACCTCGCAATGCATCACCGACGCGCTCTACGGCGCGCTCGGCGTGATGAGCGCGGCCCAGGGCACGATGAACAACCTGACCTTCGGCAACGCGCGCTACCAGTATTACGAGACGATCTGCGGCGGCTCCGGCGCCGGGCCGGATTTCGACGGCACCGACGCCGTGCACACCCACATGACCAACTCGCGCCTGACCGACCCGGAGGTGCTGGAATGGCGCTTTCCCGTGCTGGTCGAAAGCTTCGCGATCCGCCGCGGCAGCGGCGGCGCGGGCGCGCACCGGGGCGGCGACGGCGTCGTGCGGCGCCTCCGGTTCCGCGAGGCCATGACCGCCGGCATCCTCTCCGGCCATCGCCGCGTGCCGCCCTACGGCCTCGCCGGCGGCGAGCCGGGCAGGACCGGCCGCAACTCCGTGATCCGCGCCGACGGCTCGGTCGAGGAGCTCGCCGGCACCGCCCGGGTCGAAATGAATCCCGGCGACGTGTTCGTGGTGGAGACGCCGGGCGGCGGCGGGTTCGGCCGCGCCGCCCGCCACAGGGAGGCCGCCGAGTAGGCCCGGCCTGCGCGACGTTGCCGCCGCGCGGCGGCCGCTGGCATTATCCCGCCGCCCGCCGGCTGGAGATTCGAGGACCGATGTTCGCCAAGACCGAAGTGAAGGACCTGTTTCCGACGCCGCTCTGGATCGTCGACCTGACGCCGGCGAAGCGCGACGCGCTCAACCGCCAGCTCATGGCGTCGATCGAGGCGCTGATGACGCCGCGCACGCCGCAGCCGATCGGCGTGCCGTGGCAGACCGAGCCCACCCTCCACCAGCGGCCGGAGTTCGCCGAGTTCTGCGAGCTGGCGCGCAGCGCGTCCAAGGCGGCGCTCGATTTCCTCGGCGTGCGCCATGACGGGTTCGACATCACCGGCTGCTGGGCCAACATCCACCCGGCCGGCACGGTGAACTCGCGGCACCACCACCCGAACAATTATCTGAGCGGGGTGTACTACGTCGCGATTCCGGAAGGCACGGGCAAGATCGAGTTCAGCGACCCGCGCACCCGCGCCAACATGATCCAGCCGCCGGTGCAGAAGTTCAACAAATATGCCGGCGACCGCATCGTTCTCGACGTGCAGGAGGGCCGCTTCGTCCTGTTCCCCGCCTGGCTCGACCACGCCGTGCCGATGAACCGCAGCAACGGGGAGCGGGTCAGCATCGCCTTCAACGTCATGTTCAGGCAGTTCAGCGAGACCATGGCGCGCCCGCTCTGGTCCGGCGCGGCGAGCGTGAAGGCGTGAGGCTCGATGTGGGTCCTCATGCTTCGACAGGCTCAGCATGAGGAAGCCTCGTCCTGAGCCCGTCGAAGGGCGAGGCGGGCCAGCCTATTCCGCCGGCGCGGCCTCTTCGGTGCGCGTCTCCAGGAAGTGGAGCTCGGCGCCGTCCCAGCGATAGATGTCCTCGTGCGCGGCGCTGCCGCCGCCGCCGAGGCAGTCGGGGCCGGGGCCCGGGGTGGCGATCCGCACCCGGCCGTCCTTGGGATTGACCGAGATCTCGCCGCCCAGGCAGCAGGCCGAGGGATCGGCCAGATAGCTGCCTTCGGCGAGCGGCAGGAAGCGCACCGTCATCATCCCTTCCTTGTCGAGCACGGCCAGCACCGGGCGCGGGCAGAAGCGGGACGATCCGGTGACGCGCTCCGCCTCCTCTGCCGTCCAGGGTCCCGGCTCCTTCGGGCGCGACAAGGCGAGGCAGGCGGCCTGGAACGTGCCCTCGGCCGCCAGCACCACGGCGCTCGTCTGCCCCTCGATCGGGCAGCCATGGGCGACGAACCCGTCCTCGGCGGCGGCGGCCGGCCGGCCGCCGCCCGCAAGCAGGACCAGGGGCAGCAGCAAAGCGAGACCGGGGAGCGAGGGGACGGGCATGGCGAAGCGGCGGGTCCGTGACGGCCGGGAGTGCAGACTAGAGATAGGCGATCAGCCGGCCCGACGCCACCGCAGCGAGCCAGATCAGCACCGAGGCGGCGGGCTGCGCCCGGCCGAGAAGCGGCGGACCGGCCCCCCAGGACGGAAGCCGCCGCCGCCAGATCAGCCGGAAGACCACGGCGTTGGCGAGGCCCGCCGCCGCCAGCAGCAGCTTGGCCCGGAACGCCACGTTCCCGGCGAGCGCCGTCGCGTCCGCGCTGAACAGCGCGAAGCCGGTCACCGCGATGACCGGCAGCGCCCCGTAGGCGAAGCGGGTGAGATAGCGGTCGAGGGCGGCCGCGTCGATCCCGCGGGCGAAGCCGAGCAGCCGCAGGTCGAGGGCCACGATCGGCCCGACCAGCAGCAGGACGGCGATCACGTGGATCACGTTCGCCGCCGGATAGAGGACGGCCGAGCTGCGCATGGCCTCGCCGAGGCCGGAGGCCTCGAGCGCGACCGCCCAGGCCGGGCCGGCCGTCTGATGCTCCACCGAACGGCCCGTTTTTAACGCAATTCCACCGTGCGCCCGTTCAGGGTGATGCGCTCGGCCCGCATCTCGTCGGGCTCCACCTTGCTCGGATAGCCCTCGACCCTCACCACGAGGCCGGGCTTGAGCTCGTCGGCCCAGACGCCGCGCCGTTGCATCCGGGACGGCGGGGCGAGGACCACGTGCCAGCGCTTCCCCTCGTGCTCGATCACCAGCGAGCCATGCGGGTACTCGTAGCTCGCCTCGATGATCTGCGCCTCCATGGTCAGCACGGTGCTCGAGTCGTAACTGCCCCAGCCGTGGTGGGCCGAGGCGCCGGCGGGGAAGGCGGCGAGGCCGGCGGCGAAGGCGGCGATTCGGAGTCCGCGCATGGATATCTCCCTGTCCGGCGTGGCGTCCCGATCTGGAATCTGGGGCGCGGCACGGCGATTTCACCCCTGTTCCGGGCGTGCCCGGGACATCAGGGGCAGGCATTGCGTCGGCGTCGGCGATTTTACATAGTTGCGCCGCCATCGTCAGGGGCCGCCGCAAGGGCGGCCCGCCCATTCCGGAGTCCCGCGCCGTCATGAGCCAATCTCTGCCCAGCCACGCCCGCGCCGTCATCGTCGGCGGGGGCATCGTCGGCTGTTCCGTCGCCTATCACCTCACCAAGCTCGGCTGGACGGACGTCGTGCTGCTGGAGCGCAAGAAGCTCACCTCCGGCACGACCTGGCACGCGGCCGGGCTCGTCCGGGCGGCGCTGCACACCGCCAATCTCACCAAGCTCGCGCAGTACACGGTGAAGCTGTACCGCGCCCTCGAGGCAGAGACCGGCCAGGCGACCGGATTCAAGCAGAACGGCAGCATCTCGATCGGCACCAATCCCGAGCGCTGGGAGGAATTCCGGCGCGGCGCCTCGGTCGTGCGCGCGTTCGGGGTGGAGGCCGAGCCGATCACCGCCACGGAAGCGAAGGAGAAATGGCCGCTCCTCAACGTCGACGACGTGATCGGGGCGATCTGGTATCCGAATGACGGGCAGACCAACCCGGCCGACACCACCATGGCGCTGGCCAAGGGCGCGCGCATGGGCGGCGCCAGGATCTTCGAGGACACGAAGGTCACCGGCGTCGTGGTGCGGAACGGCCGCGCCTGCGGCGTGAAGACCGAGCGCGGCGACATCTCCGCCGAGGTGGTGGTGAACTGCGGCGGCATGTGGGCGCGCGAGGTCGGCTCCTGGGCCGGAGTCAACGTGCCGCTCCATGCCTGCGAGCATTTCTACGTGGTGACGGAGCCGATGGACGTGCCGGCCAGCCTGCCGGTCATGCGCAACATGGACTCCTGCGCCTATTACAAGGAGGACGCCGGCAAGCTGCTGATCGGCGCCTTCGAGCCCACCGCGAAGCCCTGGGGCATGAACGGCATCCCCGAGGATTTCTGCTTCGACGAGCTGCCCGAGGATTTCGACCATTTCCAGCCGATCCTCGAAGGCGCGATGCACCGCGTTCCGGCGCTGGAGCAGGTCGGCATCCGCAAGTTCTTCAACGGGCCGGAGAGCTTCACCCCCGACCAGCGCTACCTGCTCGGCGAAGCGCCGGAGGTGAAGGGCTTCTACGTCGCGGCCGGCTTCAACTCCATCGGCATCCAGTCGGGCGGCGGGGCCGGCATGGCGCTTGCCGAATGGATCGTCGGCGGCCACCCGCCCTTCGACCTGTGGGACGTCGACATCCGCCGCATGATGCCGCACCAGGGCAAGAAGACCTATCTGGTCGACCGGGTGTCGGAGGCGCTCGGCCTCCTCTACGCCATGCACTGGCCCTATCGCCAGTTCGAGACGGCGCGCGGCGTGCGGCTGACGCCGCTCTACGACCGGCTGAAGGCGCGCGGCGCCTGCTTCGGCGAGGTCGCCGGCTGGGAGCGCGCCAACTGGTTCGCGCCGGACGGCGTCGAGCCGAAATACGCGTACAGCTATGGCCGGCAGAACTGGTTCGAGTACGCCGCGGCGGAGTGCAAGGCGACGCGCGAGCGGGTCGGGCTGTTCGACCAGTCGACCTTCGCCAAGTTCCGCGTGGACGGCCCCGATGCAGAGGCGGTGCTGCAGCGCGTCTCGGCCAACGACGTGGGCGGCGAGCCGGGCCGGGCGGTCTACACCCAGTGGCTCAACGCGCGCGGCGGCATCGAGGCCGATCTCACGGTCACCCGCCTGGCCGAGGACAGCTACATGGTGGTCACGGCGGCGGCGAGCTCGGTTCACGACCTGCACTGGCTCGAGAGCAACATCCCCGCCGACGCAAGGGTCACCGTCCAGGACGTGACCTCCGCCTTCGCGGTGCTGGGCCTCATGGGCCCGAACGCGCGCGCCGTGCTGTCGAGCGTCACCGACGCGGATGTCGGGAACCAGGCCTTCCCCTTCGGCGCCTCGAAGGAGATCACCATCGGCTACGCCCCGGTGCGCGCGACGCGGATCAGCTACATGGGCGAGCTCGGCTGGGAGCTCTACGTGCCGGCCGAGTTCGCCGGCCACGTGTTCGACCGGCTGGTCGCCGCCGGGGCGCCGCACGGCCTCGCCCTCTGCGGCATGCACGCCATGGACTCCTTGCGCATCGAGAAGGCCTATCGCCACTGGGGCCACGACATCGGCGAGGAGGACACGCCGCTCGAGGCGGGGCTGGGCTTCGCCTGCGCCTTCGACAAGACCCCGCATTTCATCGGCCGCGACGCGCTGCTGCGGCAGAAGGAGAAGGGTCTCACCCGGCGCATGGTGCAGTTCGCCCTCGATGACCCGAAGCCGCTGCTGTACCACTACGAGCCGATCTTCCGGGACGGGCGGCTGGTCGGGCACGTGACCTCCGCCGCCTATGGCCATACGCTCGGCCGCGCGGTCGGGATGGGCTACGTCACGAATGCCGAAGGGGTGACGGCCGAGTTCGTCAACAGCGGCAGCTACGAGATCGAGATCGGCCTCGAGCGGTTCACGGCGAAAGCCTCGCTCCGGCCGATGTACGACCCGAGCTCGGCCCGCATGCGGGTGTGAGGTTCCACCGCTATTGAAGGCACGGTCCGCAGGATTTAGCTTTGTGCTTCCGGACCAGCCGCTCCTCGTCCTTCGACAGGCTCAGGACGAGGAGCTGGAGTCGCGTAGCCAGAGTTGCGGCCTCATCCTGAGCCCGAGGAAGGATGAGGCCGTCCCGAACCGCGAGAGGCGAAGATGAGCCGAGCGGCCAGGCGGGCAGAGCCGGCGGCGGTCGAGCAGGCGGTGGCGGAATTGCGGACGCTGCTGGGCGAGCGGCTGTCCACCGCCCCTGCCGTGCGGGAACAGCACGGCCACGACGAGTCCTATCACGCGACCGAGCCGCCGGACGCCGTCGCCTTCGCCCGCAGCACCGAAGAGGTCGCCGGGATCGTGCGGATCTGTGCGCGCCATCGCGTGCCAGTGATTCCGTTCGGCACCGGCACCTCGCTCGAAGGCCATGTGGCGGCGCGCTACGGAGGGGTCTCCATCGACCTCTCCCAGATGAATCGGGTCCTGCGCGTCTCCCAGGGCGATCTCGACTGCACCGTGGAAGCCGGGGTCACGCGCAAGCAGCTCAACGCCCATCTGCGCGACATGGGGCTGTTCTTCCCGATCGATCCCGGCGCGGACGCCTCGCTCGGCGGCATGACGGCGACGCGCGCCTCCGGCACCAACGCGGTGCGCTACGGCACGATGCGCGAGAACGTGCTGGGGCTCACCGTGGTGCTCGCCGACGGAAGGATCATCCGGACCGGCGGCCGGGCGCGCAAGTCGGCGGCCGGCTACGACCTCACGCGCCTGTTCGTCGGGTCCGAGGGCACGCTCGGCGTCGTCACCGAGGTCACGCTCCGGCTCCACGGCGTGCCGGAGGCGGTCTCGGCGGCGGTGGCCGCCTTCCCGACCATCGGCGACGCGGTCCAGACCGTCATCCAGACCATCCAGTCGGGCATCCCGGTGGCGCGCATCGAGCTCCTCGACGAGGTGCAGATGGATGCGGTCAACCGTTACGCCAAGCTCGACTACCCGGTGCAGCCGACGCTGTTCTTCGAATTCCACGGCACCGAGCGCGGCGTCGCGGGGCAGGCGGAGATGGTGCAGGCGATCGCCGCCGAGTTCGGCGCCGGGGATTTCCGCTGGACCGCGCAGACCGAGGACCGCAACAAGCTGTGGCAGGCCAGGCACAACGCCTATTACGCCGGGCTCGCGCTGCGGCCGGGCGCCAAGGGCTGGGCGACGGATGTCTGCGTGCCGATATCGAGGCTCGCCGACTGCATCGTGGAGACCAAGCGCGACGTGGAGCAATCGGGGCTCCTCGCGCCCATCGTCGGCCATGTGGGCGACGGCAACTTCCACCTCTGCTTCGTCCTCGATCCCGCCGATCCGGAGGAGATGGCGCGCGCCAAGGCGCTCAACGAGCGCATGGTGTTCCGCGCGCTCGAAATGGGCGGCACCTGCACCGGCGAGCACGGCATCGGCTACGGCAAGATGGATTTCCTGACCGCGGAGCATGGCGAGGCGGTCGCGGTGATGCGCCAGCTGAAGCTGGCGCTCGACCCTGACGGCATCATGAATCCGGGAAAAGTGCTGCGAACGTAGCCTTCGCAAGGGGAGGAAGGTGAGCATGGGCATGCTGAAGGAATTCCGCGATTTCGCGATGCGCGGGAACGTCATCGATCTCGCCGTCGGCATCATCATCGGCGCGGCGTTCACCCAGATCGTGAACTCTCTGGTGAACGACGTGGTGATGCCGCCGATCGGCCTGCTGCTGGGCGGCGTCGACTTCTCCGACATCTTCATCAACCTGCCGGGAACCGATTACCCGAGCCTCGCCGCCGCGAAGGAGGCCGGGGCGCCGGTCATCGCCATCGGCCAGTTCATCAACTTCGTGATCCATTTCCTGATCGTCGCCTTCGTGATCTTCATCGTGGTGAAGCAGATCAACCGGCTGCAGCGACCGGCCCCGGCCGCGCCGGTGACGACGAAGGACTGCCCGCGCTGCATGACGGCGATCCCGCTCAAGGCCACGCGCTGCCCGAACTGCACGTCGGAACTCGCCGCCTGACGCGAGGTCCGTCCGGACCCGGACCGGAGCCGCCGATTGACAGGACGGGGGAGCTTCGGCTTCCCTGCGGCTCCGTCCACCTCCCGACACCCGGACATACATGCAGAGTGAAATCATCGCCGGCCGCCCCGTCGCGACCGAAATCCTCGACGGCGTGGCCGCCGGGGTCGCTCGTCTCGCCGAGCTCGGCTGGACTCCGAAGCTGGTCTCGATCACGGTCGGCGACGTCTCCGCCGTCGACCTCTACGTGCGCAACCAGCGCCGGACGGCCGCGCGCGTCGGGATCGCCTTCGAGGAGCGCCGTTTCCCCGCCGACGTGTCCCAGGCGGAGATGCAGGCGGCGATCGGCGCGCTCAACGTCGATCCGCGGGTGACCGGCGTCATCCTGCAGCGTCCGGTTTCCCGTCATCTGTCGATCAAAGCGCTGCAGGCGGCCATCCATCCGCTCAAGGACGTGGAGGGCATGCATCCCGCCTCGATCGGCAACATCGTCTACAACGAGCTCGAGCTCGGGCCCTGCACCGCGCTCGCCGCGGTCGAGCTGCTGCACCGCACCGGCCTGCCGCTCGAGGGGCTGGAAGCGACGGTGGTCGGCCATTCCGAGATCGTCGGCAAGCCGATCGCGTTCCTGCTGATGGCCGAAGGGGCGACGGTGACCGTCTGCCATCACATGACGCGCGATCTCGCCGTCCATCTGCGGGCATCGGACGCGGTGCTGGTGGCGGTCGGCAAGCCGCGGCTGATCACGGCCGACATGATCAAGCCGGGCGCGGCGGTGATCGACATCGGCATCAATCAGGTGACGGAGGCGGACGGCAGGACGCGGGTCGTCGGCGACGTCGACTACGACGGATGCCTCGACGTGGCGGGCTGGATCACGCCGGTGCCCGGCGGCGTCGGCCCGGTCACCGTGGCGATCCTGATGCGCAATGCGCTGATAGCGGTGCAGCGCCAGCGCGCCCATTACGAATCGCGCTTCGCGGCAGTGGACGTGGCGCCCCAGGCGAGCATGGCCTGAGGAAGAAGGCTGCTGGAAGGCGGGATTCGGCGGATCTGAAGCCGCGGGCGATCAGCGGATCCCGAGGGCTACTCCAGGCGTTTGTCGTCGAGCTCTCTCTGCTCACGTTCCGCCCGGTCCCGGGCCTGCTCGCGGTCCCGCTTGCTGCGCCCGAATTTTGCCCGATTTTCAACGGCACGCTTCTCGTCGTCGAGGCGCTGCCGGACCTTCCGATACTTGTTTAAACTGACCACCTCACCCATAGTGCCTCCGAAGGACCGCAGGCGGCGGACGGCGACGCGCGGCATGCGCCTGCCGGACTTAGATTAGTCGAATCCGTTGCCGGTGCAACTGGCCCCCGGGGCTATTCGTCCGCGCGGCGTTCGCGAGCGACCCGATACGAGGGACCGGAGCCCGACTTCATGAAGAAACTCCTGATCGGAATCGGCGCCGTCGTCGTCATCGCGATCGCTGCGGTTCTCGTCGGTCCGAGCTTCGTCGACTGGAACAGCTACAAGACGGAGATCGCCGCCCAGGTGAAGAAGGCGACCGGCCGCGACCTGACGATCGACGGCGACGTGTCGCTGTCGATCCTGCCGTCGCCGCGCCTGTCCGCAGAGGGCGTGCATTTCGCCAACATCGAGGGCGGCAGCGCGCCCGACATGGCATCGGTCGAGGCGCTGCAGGTCCGCGTCGCCTTCATGCCGCTGCTGCAGGGCAGCGTCCAGGTCGAAAGCGTCACGCTGGTCGCGCCGACGATCCTGCTCGAGAAGCTCGCCGACGGCCGCGCGAACTGGGATCTCGCGCCCGCCTCCGAGCAGCCGCCGGCGGAGTCGTCCGCGGCGGGCGGGGAGTCCCCCAACGTCAGCCTGGACCATCTGGAGATCGAGAACGGCACGCTCGTCTATCGCGATGCCGCCGCAGGCGCCGAGGAGCGGATCGAAGCCGTCCGGGCGACGGTCTCGGCGACCTCCCTGGAGGGGCCGTTCCGCGCCAGCGGCGAGGCGCGGGTCCGCGGATTTCCGCTCGCCTTCGAGGCGAGCACCGGCACCGTCGCGCCGGCCCAGGCGGTCCCCGTGTCGCTCAGCCTGACGGTGCCGGAGTCGGAAGCCCGCGCCATGTTCGGCGGCTCGGTCCAGGCCGGGCCGGAGGGCGTGTCGGTGAACGGCAAGCTGCGGGCGGAAGGACCGAGCTTCGCCAAGCTGCTGGCGGTGCTCGCGCCCGGCGCGGCCTTGCCGGCGACGCTGGCCGACAGCTTCGCCGTCGACGGCGAAGTGCAGTACGACGCGCCGCTCGCCGATCTGCGGCAGCTGACGCTGCGGCTTGGCGACACCACGGCGACGGGCGGTGTCACCGTGGATATGACGGGGCCGCTCTTCGCCCGCGCCGAGCTCAAGGTCAACCGGCTCGATCTCGATCAGCTGCTGGTCGGCGGCGCGCCTGCGCCGGACTCCGCCCCGGCGCAAACCGCGCCGGCGGCTCCCGCCGAGCCCTTCACCCTGCCGCGCGACATCGGGGCCGAGCTCGCCCTCACCATCGACGCCGTCACCTATGGCGGCGGTGTGATCAGCAACGCGCAGCTCGGCGCCACGCTGGCGGACGGCGAGATCGCGATCACGCGCGCCTCCGCCCTGCTTCCCGGCGGCTCCGACGTCTCCCTGGCGGGAACGATCGACGCCGAGACGGGACAGCCGCGCTTCGCCGGCGCGGTCGAGGCGAGCTCCGACAATCTGCGCAGCCTGCTCGACTGGCTGAAGACGCCGCTGCCGCAGGGGATCGCGTCGGAGCGGCTGCGCACCCTGTCGATGACCGGCCGCATCACCGCGACGCCCAGCGTCGTCCAGGTCTCCGACATCGACCTGCGCGTCGATGCCGCGCGCGTCACCGGCGGCGTCGCGGTGGCGATGCCCGAGCCGGGCGTGCGGCTGAAGCCCGGATTCGGCATCGGCCTCGCGGTCGACAAGCTCAATCTCGACGGCTATCTGGGCGAGGGCTCCGCCGCCACGGAGGAGCCGGCCACGGCGCCGGCCGAAGGAGAGACGGCGCGCCAGGCCGGCGGGCTGCCGCTCCACGTGCTGGAGCCGCTCGCCGCCTTCGACGCCAATGTCGAGCTCCGGGTCGGCAGCCTCACCTACAACCAGCAGACCGTGCAGGGGCTTCACCTGGACGGCACGCTGCAGGCGGGCAATCTCACGCTGCGCGACCTCTCGGTCCAGGAGTTCGCCGGGGGCAAGGGCGCGCTGTCCGGCCGCGTCACCGATCTCGCCGGCGCGGCGCGGTTCGACACCACCTTCGATCTCGCCACCAGCGACGCCGGCCGCGCCCTGCAGTTCGCCGGCATCGACATTCCGGGGCGCGACCGGCTCGGCCGGCTGAAGCTCAACGGCGTCCTCGCCGGCAGCCGGAGCGATCTCACCTACGACGCCGCGTTCTCGATCGGCGGCATCGGCGCGGAGGGCCAGGCGCGCGGCCGGGCGGAAGGGCTCGGCGCCGGCATCCCGCGGATCGACACCGACCTGTCCATCAAGGCGAAGGACGCCGGGCCGCTGCTCGAGATCGCCGGGCTCGCCGGCGCCGCCGAGGCCCGGCTCGGCGCCCTCTCGGTGACCGGCAAGGCGACGAGCGGCAGCGACGACCTGACCTACGACCTCAGCCTCAGCCTGAGCGGGATCGGCGCCGACGGGCGGCTCGCCGGCAAGATCACGGCGATCTCCGGCGACACGCCGCAGGTCGACACCCGGCTCGATCTTTCGGCGGAGAAGCCGGCCGCGCTTCTGCGCCTCGCCGGCATCGACGGCGCGACCGCCGGCAAGCTCGGCGCGCTCGGCCTCGAGGGCACGATGTCCGGCGGCGCCGACGCCATGCGGCTCGACCTCGATCTGACCGGCCTCGGCGGCAACGCCAAGGCCGCCGGCACGGTGGCCGCGACGGCGGCGCCCGCCACCTTCGACCTGGCGATCGAGGCCAACCATCCCGAGCTGCGCCAGCTTCTGATGGTCGTCGTCGAGGATTACCGGCCGAGCGCCGATACGCTCGGACCCTTCAAGCTCGCCGCCAAGGCGACCGGCAGCACCGACGAGGCGAAGCTGAACGGCCTCGTGATCGACGCCGCCGGCGGCCAGCTGACCGGCACGCTCGCCTATGACGGCGGCGCGGCGCGCCCCTCGGTCGTCGCCGTCCTCGCCGGCAACACCCTCGATCTCGGCGGCTTCGCAGCCGCGGACCAGGGCAGCGGCAGCGGCGGCGGATCGGGCGGGGCCGCGGCCGGCGGCCGGTGGTCGCGCGAGCCGCTCGACCTCTCGGCCCTGCAGGGCTTCGACGCCGATCTCGACCTCACCGCCGACGCCCTGACGTTCGAGGACACGCGGATCGACCGGCCGAACCTGCAGCTCCAGCTGCGCGACGGCACGCTGACGGTCAATCACCTCACCGGCAATCTCTATGGCGGGTCGATCGACCTGACCGGGCAGGTGGCGAGCCGCGGCGTGCCGAGCGCGTCCGGCAAGCTGCTCGCCACCAATGTGGATGCCGCCCAGCTGATGGGGGACGGGCTCCTCGGCAACCGGATCACCGGTCCGATCTCGGTCACCGCCGACCTGAAGACGCTCGGCGTCAGCATGGCCGAGCTGGTGCAGGGCCTGAACGGCAGCGGCACTTTGGGCGGGGAGATCACGGTGCTCACGCAGGTCGAGCAGCAGGTCGGCTCCGCCCTGCTCGACCTGCTGGGCGGCAAGGTCAAGGAGATCCGCGGGATCACCGACACGGTGAGCAACGTGTTCGGCGCCTTCGCCGGCCAGTCCAGCAAGCTCACCGGCGATTTCGTCATCGCGGACGGGGTGCTCGAGACCGACAACGCCCAGCTGGAGAACGCCAATGCCAGGCTGCTCGCCCAGGGCGAGGCGGATCTCGCCGGCTGGACCATCGACATGCTGGCCAAGGTGTTCCGCCTGCCGGAGGAGGCGCCGTATCTCACGGTCGACCTCGACGGCGTGCTCGATGCGCCGAACGCCCGGTTCGCCGGCGGCGGGCTGACCGGCGCGGTGCCGCCGCTCAACCAGGGCATCGGCGGCGTGCTGCAGAACGTCGTTCCCGGACTCTCCGGGGACGGCGGCACGGGCGAGACCGACGGCGTCGGCGGCGTTCTGCGCAACGTCGTCCCCGGCCTCGGCGGTCGCAGCGGCCAAAATCCGGGGGCCGATGCGCCGGCACAGCCCGAGG
>DAIMFL010000072.1:0-17213 GCA_036724615.1 Alphaproteobacteria bacterium
TCTCGGTGATCGACGTGGAGAAGCTCGAGGTGATCAAGTCGATCCCGGTCGGCGATCAGCCCTGGGGCGTCGCGGTCGCCCCGTGATCCGCCCGGACAGGATCACGTACAGCCGGTGAGAGCAGACAGGGTGACGAGCACGAAGCCGGCGCCGACGGCGGATCCGGCGGCTGCGCCGGCCCTGTCCGTCGCCGGGGTGAGCCACAGCTTCGGGACGGTGAAGGCGCTCGACGACGTCAGCTTCGAGATCGCGTCGGGCAGCTTCACCGTGCTGCTCGGCCAGAACGGCGCGGGGAAGACCACCCTCTTCTCGCTGATCACCCGGCTCTACGGGAACCGGAGCGGCGCGATCCGCGTCTATGGCTTCGACGTGCGGCGCCAGCCGTCCGAAGCGCTGGCCCGGATCGGCGCGGTGTTCCAGCAGCGCGCGCTCGATCTCGATCTCACGGTCGCGCAGAACCTGCACTATCACGCCGCGCTGCACGGCATCGGCCGCCGCGACGCCGCGGCGCGGATCGAGGTGGAGCTCGGGCGCCAGGGGCTGCTCGAGCGGGCGGGTGCCAAGGTGCGCCAGCTGAGCGGCGGGCAGATGCGGCGCGTCGAGCTCGCCCAGGCGCTCCTGCATCGGCCACGTCTCCTCCTGCTGGACGAGCCGACTGTCGGACTCGATATCGGCAGCCGACAAGCCCTGCTCGATCATGTGCGGCATCTCTGCCGGTCGGAGTCCATCGGCGTGCTGTGGGCGACCCATCTGATCGACGAGGTGCAGGCCGACGACCAGGTGGTGATCCTGCACAAGGGCCGCGTCATGGCGCAGGGAGATGCCGCGACCGTGACACGCGACGCCAAGGCGAGCGACATCCGCCAGGCCTTCGGCCGGCTCACCGGGATCGGCGCGCCGTGACGGCGATCACCTATCTCCGCTGCCTCCAGGGCGTGATACATCGCGAGGCGCTGCGCTTCCTCAATCAGCGCGGCCGCTTCGTCGCGGCGCTGGTGCGCCCGCTGGTCTGGCTCTTCATCTTCGCCGCCGGATTCCGCTCGGTGCTCGGCGTGTCGATGATCGAGCCCTATGACACCTACGTGCTCTACGAGGTCTACGTGGTGCCGGGCCTCGCCGCGATGATCCAGCTGTTCAACGGCATGCAGAGCTCGCTCACCATGGTCTACGACCGCGAGATGGGCAGCATGCGCACCCTGCTGGTCAGCCCGTTGCCGCGCTGGTACCTGCTCGGCTGCAAGCTGCTCGCCGGGACCATCGTATCGATCCTGCAGGTCTACGCCTTCCTCGCCATCGCCTGGGCCTGGGACGTCCGGCCCCCCCTCGCCGGTTATCTTCTGGTGCTGCCGGCGCTTCTTCTCGTCGGGCTCATGCTGGGATCGATCGGGCTGTTCCTCTCCTCGGCGATCAAGCAGCTCGAGAACTTCGCGGGCGTGATGAACTTCATCATCTTTCCGATGTTCTTCGCCTCCTCCGCGCTCTATCCGCTGTGGCGCGTGCGGGAGTCGAGCCTCCTGCTCTATCAGATCTGCACCTATAATCCTTTCACCTATGCGGTGGAGCTGATCCGCTTCGCGCTCTACGGCCAGCTGAACGTCGAGGCCGCGCTCTGGGTGATCGGCTCGCTGGTGGTGTTCGCTGCCTTGTCGGTCTATGGCTACGATCCGTCCCGCGGTCTGATTGCGCGCCGGGCCGCCGCGGCAACCTGAGGAGGACGTGGCGATGATGGCAAGCTTCCGGTGCGGCGTTCCGCTGTGGAGCGCGCTCCTTTTGGCAGCCGGTCTCGCCCTGTCCGCCGGCGCGGTCCATGCCGCCGATCCGGCCGACCCGGACTGGCCCTGCCCGCAACGCAAGGTGCTCGCGATCTCGGCCGGCCAGGTCTGGTCCGGCCCGCCGCTCGACGCGATCGGCGAGAGCTGGCGGGACGATCCGGCGGTGTCCGATCTCGCCCGGCACATCGCGGCGCGCCGCACGGAGATCGAGGAGGCCAAGCAGCTCATCGCCGATTTCGCGAGGAACAGCGGCGCCGACAGGAACCGCCGTCTGTCGGCCCTCGCCGCCGGCGTCCTGTCGATCATCAACGCCGACCGGGCATCGATCATCGCCGGCATCGAGCGCTACTCGAAACGGCAGCGCGACCTCGCCGCCAAGATCGAGCGGCAGACCGCCGAGCTGGCGGCGATGCCCGCGGAGGGCAGCGAGGCCGACCAGTCCGCCCGGGCCGACCTGCAGGAGGTGCAGAACTGGGATGCCCGCATCTTCCAGGAACGGGAACGTTCCCTGTCCTATGTCTGCGAGCTGCCGGTCGCGCTGGAGCGCCGGGCTTTCGCGCTCGGCCGCGAGATCGCGGGCCATCTGGAGGACTGACCGCGATGTCGGGGACCCGCCGGTGCGGCATGTCTTGGAGCCGAGAACGCCAAATCCTGAAAAGTTCCCGGGGCCGGCCTCTACTGATTGAAACGCGCAGGAATATTTCGCGAGTGCAGCACCAGATCTGCTGCAAACCTCGCCGAGGACTGGCCGCCGACTTACTGGAACTTCAAAACCGTGTTGCACGTTCGGAGCATTGCCACTAACATTGGAACGGTTCAATTGCGAGATCCGGTTACCGATTCCACCAACTGAACCGATGGGAGGAAGTGCAATGGCATGGACTTCACCGAAGGTCGTTGAGATCTGCGTCGGTCTCGAGATCAACAGCTACGCCTGCGCCGAAGTTTAAGCAGGGCTGGCATCGAACGCTCCGAGACCGCCGCGCTTTCGCCTGAGGGCGAGCTTGAAGCGGCGGGGTCGGAGCGTTCCGTGTTTTTCGGATCCGTATCGAGGTGTTGCGGCTTCTCGTCCTGGGATCGGCCGCGGGCGGCGGCTTTCCCCAGTGGAACAGCAATGACACGGCGTCGCAGCGGGCTCGGGCCGGAGATCCGCTGGCCCGACCGCGCACTCAGTCGTCGATCGCGGTAACGGCCGATGACCGGCGCTGGGTGATCGTCAACGCCTCCCCCGATCTGCGGCAGCAGATCAACGACAATCCGCCCCTGCACCCGAAGGAAGGAAGGCGCCACAGCCCGATCGCGAGCGTCGTGCTGACCAACGGCGACGTGGATCATGTCGCCGGTCTGCTCACGCTCAGGGAGAGCCATCCATTGAGCGTCTACGGGACGCCGCGGATCCTTGCCATCCTCGCCGCCAACAGCATCTTCAACGTGCTCAATCCCGAGTTCGTGGAACGCCGGGAGATCGCGCTCGGCCAGGCTTTCGAGGCGAAGGACCGGGACGGGCGCGGCACGGGCGTCGTCATGGAGCCCTTCGCGGTCCCGGGCAAGGTCGCCCTGCACCAGGAAGACGCGGGCGCCGGCCCCGGCTTCGGCACGCAGCCCGAGGACACGATCGGTCTCCGGATCGGCACCGCGAACGGAAGCGGGCACTTCTTCTATGTTCCGGCCTGCGCCAGAATGACGGAGGATCTGGCTCGCCGGCTGTACGGCGCAGCGCTCGTGCTGTTCGACGGCACGCTGTGGCGTGACGACGAGATGGTCGCCGCGGGCGTGGGCCGCAAGACCGGCAGGCGCATGGGCCATATCAGCGTCGGCGATCCCGACGGCTCCATCGCGGCCTTCCAACCGATCGAGGTGAAGCGCAAGATATTCGTGCACGTGAACAACACCAACCCGATGCTGATGGACGATTCCGCCGAGCGCGCCGCAGCCGCCGCCGCTGGCTGGGAAGTCGCGCATGACGGCATGGAGATCATGCTGTGACCGAGCTGTTGCGACCGGAAGAATTCGAACGCCGCCTGCGCCAGATCGGCGACGAGCGCTATCACAGCAAGCATCCGTTTCACCAGCTGCTGCACGAAGGAAAGCTGACGAAGGGCCAGGTCCAGGCCTGGGTGCTGAATCGCTTCTACTATCAGTTCAGCATTCCGCTGAAGGACGCGGCGCTCCTGTCGCGCGCCGAGGACCCGGCCTTCCGGCGCGAATGGATCCATCGCATCCTCGATCACGACGGCACGCGAGAGGGCGACGGCGGCATCGAGCGCTGGCTGATCCTGGCGGAAGGGGTGGGGCTCGACCGGGCGCGGGTCCGCAGCCTGATGGGCATCCTTCCCGCGACGCGCTTCGCCGTGGACGCCTATGTGCGGTTCGTGCGCGATCGGAGCCTGCTCGAGGCCGTTGCTTCGTCTCTGACCGAGCTCTTCGCGCCCGACCTGCACCGGACGCGCATCGACGCGCTGCTGCAGAATTACGACTTCGCCAACGAGCGCACCCTCGCCTATTTCCGCACACGACTCACCCAGGCGCCGCGCGACGTGCAGTTCGGCCTCGCCTACGTGCTCCGGGAAGCGCGCACGCGCGACCAGCAGGAGGCGGCGCTCGCCGCCCTGCGGTTCAAGACCGACGTGCTCTGGGCACAGCTCGACGCGCTTCACTATGCCTATGTGACGCCGGGCAACGTTCCGCCCGGCGCCTTCGTGCCGGACGACGCCCGATGAAGGACCGTGTGATCCTGGCCGACCACTCGGTTCCGAAGCTGGCCTCCCATGCCCGGCTGCAGTTCGACAAACATCGCGACCAGTGGGTGGTCCAGGCCCCGGAACGGCTCCTGGTGCTCGACCAGATCGCGACGGAGATCGTCCAGCGCTGCACGGGCGAGGCGACGGTGGCCGCCATCGTCGACGAGCTCGCCGCGAAGTTCACGGCGCCGCGTGAGGTGATCGCGCGTGACGTCAATGCGCTGCTTCAGGACCTGGTCGACAAAGGGGTGATGACGGCATGACGGCGCCTGCCGCGGTCGGACGTCCCCTCGCGCTGCTCGCGGAGCTCACCCATCGCTGCCCGCTGCAATGCCCCTATTGCTCCAACCCGGTGGCGCTCGAGCGGGCCGGCAACGAGCTCGGCACCGAGGACTGGCGCCGCGTCATCGACGAGGCGGCCGAGCTCGGAGTCCTGCAGATCCATTTCTCCGGCGGCGAGCCGACCGTCAGGCGCGACCTCGAGGAGCTGGTCCGCCACGCCCGTGCGGCCGGGCTGTACACGAATCTGATCACGGCGGGCGTTCTGCTCGACGCGGCGCGCCTGCAAGCCCTGATTGCGGCCGGGCTCGACCATGTGCAGCTGAGCTTTCAGGACAGCCGTCCGGAAGGCGGCGACCGCATCGGCGGCTATCGCGGCGGCCATGCCAGGAAGCTCGCCGTCGCGCGGATGGTGCGCGAGGCCGGGCTGCCCCTGACGCTCAACCTGGTGATGCATCGGCAGAACCTCGATCATCTGCCGGAGCTTCTCGACATGGCCGTCGCGCTCGACGCGCACCGGGTAGAGGTCGCGCATGTGCAATATTACGGCTGGGCGCTCAAGAACCGCGCCGCGCTCATGCCCACGCGCGCACAGCTGGAGCGCGCCACCGCGACCGTCGCGGAGGCGCGCAAGCGCCTCGAGGGGCGGCTGACGATCGACTACGTCGTGCCCGACTACTACGCGCGCCGGCCCAAGGCCTGCATGGGCGGCTGGGGCCGCCAGTTCCTGAACGTCTCCCCGTCGGGCAAGGTGCTGCCCTGCCACGCCGCGGAATCGATCACGGCGCTGCAGTTCGACTCCGTGCGCGACCGCCAGCTCTCCGAGATCTGGGAAAACTCCGATGCGTTCAACCGCTTCCGGGGAACGGACTGGATGCCGGAGCTCTGCCGAAGCTGCGAGCGGCGCGAGATCGACTGGGGCGGCTGCCGCTGCCAGGCCTTCGCCCTGCTGGGCGACGCGGAGGCGACCGATCCCGCCTGCGGGAAATCGGCGTTCCACGCGGAGCTGGTGGGCATCGCCGAACGCGATTCGGGAGCGTCCGCTCCCGCGTTCGTCTATCGCCGGATCGGCGGCGCCTGATCGACGCCCGCCGGCCGGATCACCCCACGTTCTGACCGATCGTGGTCCGGGTGCACTTGACCTTCACGTATTCGTCGTCGCGATGCCGATCGAGGGCGATCTGCGCCAGGTAGGCCTGGCCGTGCAGGCCGCAGATCAGCTCGCTCGCGCTGTCGGGCCCCTGGATGACGTCGACGGCATTATAGGCTTGGCAGTCCGCGGGGGACATGCTCACGGAACAAATCAGAATGAGAACTTTGAACATATGACGGGACTCCTAGCTCATCTCCCCGCATGACCAAGTCTTCGGGCTCGAGGCAGGAGGTAACCGGTCAAGAGCCGACGTCGGTACATTATGCAGCAAGTCTCTTCAGAGCCGTTAACGAGTGTTTGACGAGAGGTTAAGCCGAGGGCCGAATCTTTTGCTCCACCAGGGAAAGGCACGCTGACCTGTCCGGAACGGGCGTAGCCGGCGCTTTCCTTCCCCCGCGAGGCGGCTCAGACGCCCCGGGCGCGGATGGCGCGAACATAGGAGCGGCAGCTTTCCCGAACCATTGCCGACAGTTCCGACCTCCACTGCGCGACGTGCAGAGCTCGACATGCCCCTTCCCTGCCGATGCGGGGTCTCGAGGCGACGGGAACTCGCCCGGTTCCCTCACGTTGTTTTGACCGGGGCAGGGCCCGGCGCCTCGCGATCGGCTCGGCCGCACCGCCAATCCATGACGCCAGAACGGAAGGGACGCGCAATGCCGGACAAGGTCTACAGCGTGACGGAGCTGGTCGGCTCGTCCAGCAACTCGATCGAGGACGCAATCCACAACGCCGTGAACACCGCCAGCGGCACCCTGCGAAACCTCGACTGGTTCGAAGTCATCGAGATCCGCGGCCATATCGAGGACGGCAAGATCGGCCATTTCCAGGTGGCGATCAAGCTCGGGCTCCAGTACGAGCGCAAGGGCTGACCGGCGGCGGCCTGGGACGTCCCGGGTCGGCTCACCCCTCGCGCAGCGCGACCACGGCCAGCACGTCCCCCATCCCGACCAGGCCGGGGAAGTGCCGCCCCATCAGGATTCCGTCGAGCGCGGCGCGATATTCGACCGGCGCCACTCCGGTGCGCTCGGCGCTGTGGACGCGCGCGACCACGTCGCCCTTGCGCAGCTCCGCGCCGAGATCGACGCAGGGCTCGAACAGCCCCGTGCTCTCGCTGGTGACGAAGCATTCGCCGCCCGGCATGGCGAGCCGGACCGATCGGGGCGTTTCCTCCGCATTCTGCAGGATTCCCGCATGGTGCAGGAAACTCCTCACCCCCCGCCGCGCGATCGCGACCGTCGCGGCGGTTGCGCTTCCGCCGCCGCCGAGCTCGGTGGAGACGAAGACCTTTCCCATCTCCTCCGCCGCGCTGTCGTACATGCCGACGCTGTCGATCTCGAGGAGCAGCAGGCTGAACGGCGCGGCGAAGGCCTCCATCGCCGCGACGCAGCGCGCCTGCTGCCGTTGGTCCGGCAGCTCGTGCGCCGCCGCGAAGGGCAGGAACTGCAGCGTCCGGCCGCCGGAATGGATGTCGAGCACGTAGTCCGCCAGCGGCAGCAGATGCCGCTGGAAATAGTCGGCGATCTTCTCGGTCACCGTGCCGTCGGGCCGGCCGGGAAAGAGGCGGTTGAGATTGCCGCGATCGATCGGCGAGGTCCGGGTCGCCGCCCGGAACGCGGGATAGTTCATGGCCGGAACCACGATGACCCGCCCGGAGACCTCCTCGGCGCGGAGGCGATTGGCGAGCTCGAACAGCGCGATCGGCCCCTCGTACTCGTCGCCGTGATTGGCGCCGGTGAGCAGCGCGGTCGGACCGTCGCCGCGCTTGATGACGGTGATCGGGATCATCACCGCGCCCCAGGCGGAGTCGTCGCGCGAATAGGGCAGTCTCAGGAAGCCGTGCTGGACGCCGTCGCGGTCGAAATCGACGGTCGGGCTGATCGGGGATGGCTTCATGACCCCCCCTCGCCCGTGCCCGAAGCCGCGGCCAGGGCGGCGTAGCGCTGCAGCCGCCGGAAGCTCATGGAGATGTGGCTGCAGCGGATGTGGCCGACCGCCTCCAGGTCGCCCAGCTCCATGGCGGCCAGGATGTCGGCCACCTCGCGCCGGAAGACCTCGATCTCGTCGGGCAGGTTGAGATGGGGAACGGAGGTGAGCCAGACCCGCGAGGTCAGGTGGTACAGCCGGTCGCTGATCTCCCGGAGCGGCTTGTTGCCGGTCATCGCGCGCAGTTCCTTGTAGAAATCCATGTTGATCCGCGCCAGCGCCTTCTGGTCGGGAGCGGGCTGCCGCGCGAGCTCGTCGCAGCGCGCGAGGAGCGCCCGGACCCGTGCGAGATCCTCCTCGGTCCTGGGAATCGGTTCGAGCCGGCCGATCAGCACGGCGAGCTCCATGCGCAGCTGGTAGACCTGCGCCATGTGATCGAGCTCGACGTCCACCACGAAGGTCCCGACCCCGTGCCGCGTCTCGACCAGGCCTTCGGCTTCGAGGCGGCTTAGCACGCGCCGGATCGGCGTGCGGCTCACCTTGAACTCGGCCGCCAGCTCCTCCTCCGACAGCCGCTCGCCCGGCGCGTATTCCAGCAGGCAGATCCGGTCGCAGACCACGCTGTAGAGGCGCTCGAACCGCTCGCGCGACGGGGTGAGCCTCGGCCCCGCCGCGTCCTCCGCCGCGGGCATTTCGTTCGCGGCGACGCTCATCCCGCCTCCAGCACCGCATGCAGGAACTGGCGGGTCCGCTCGTTCTTCGGGTTGGAGAAGATCTCCTGCGGCGGTCCTGCTTCGGCGATCTTGCCCTTGTAGAAGAAGCAGACCCGGTCGGCGAATTCCTTCGCGAAGCCCATCTGGTGCGTCACCATCAGCATGGTCAGGTTGTGCTCGGCGCCGAGCTTCCGGATCACGTTCAGCACCTCGCCCACGAGCTCCGGATCGAGGGCGGACGTCACCTCGTCGAACAGCATCACCTTGGGCCGCATGGCGAGCGCCCGCGCGATCGCGACACGCTGCTGCTGGCCGCCGGAGAGCTGGCTCGGATAATGCTCCTTCTTGTCCGCGAGCCCCACCATGTCGAGAAGCGCCGCCGCCCGCTCCTCCGCCTCGCGCCGGGACAGGCCGAGCACGGTGGTCGGCGCCTCGGTGCAGTTCCTGAGCGCGTTCATGTGCGGGAACAGGTTGAAGCTCTGGAAGACCATGCCGATCTTCGAGCGGACCCGCCGGACGTGCTTCGCATCCGCGGGCACCAGCTTGCCGTTCCGCTCCATATGGGTGAGCGGCTCTCCGTCGACCCAGATGACGCCGCCGTCGATCCGCTCCAGCGTCATCAGCATCCTGAGCACGGTGGTCTTGCCGGAGCCGGACGGGCCGATGATCGCCACCTTCTCGTTGGCGGCGATGTCGAGGTCAAGCTCGTCGAGCACGACCAGCGGGCCGTACTGCTTGCAGACGTTCTCGAAGCGGACCATCGGCTGGTTGCCGGCCGACCGCGCCTGCCCGTCCCCCGTCTTTGCCATCAGCGCCTCCCGATCCCGGCGAGCCGGCGCTCGACGATCCGGATCAGTCCGGCCGAGACCAGGCTCATCACCAGGAAGAACAGCCCCACCAGCGTGATCGGCTCGGTGTAGCGGAAGCTCTCCGAGCCCAGGTTCTTCGCGGTCTGCATCAGCTCCAGCACCGCGATCGCCGAGAGCAGCGGCGTCTCCTTGAACAGCGCCACCAGGTAATTGCCGAGCGCCGGCACGACCGGGGGAATCGCCTGCGGGATGATGACGTCGCGCAGCGTGCGATACGGGCTGAGATTGAGCGCGATCGAGGCTTCCCACTGGCCGCGCGGCACCCCCTCCAGCCCCGCCCGGTAGACCTCTGAGCAATAGGTCCCGTAATGCAGGCCGAGGGCAATGACGCCGGCGGTGAAGGCGGACAGGCTGATGCCGAACTGCGGGAAGACGAAGAACAGGAAGAAGATCTGGATCAGGAGCGGGGTGCTGCGGATGAACTCGACGAGGCCGGTCGTCACCGTCGAGATCGCCCGGTTGGACGACATGCGCAGCAGCGCGAAGGCGAGGCCGAGCGTCGCCGCCAGCACGAAGCCGAGCAGCGTCGCCTCGATCGTGACCACCGCGGCGCGCAGCAGGGCGGGCAGGATCTCGAGCGTATAGTCCCAGTCGAACAGCATCAGCCGGCCCTTCCCCGCGCCATGCCGCGTGCGGCGCGCCGTTCGAGGGCGCGCATCGCCTGGGTGATCACGAGCGCGATGCAGAGATAGATGACGAGCACGATGCAGAAGATCTCGGTCGTGCGCAGCGTCGTCTGGTTCATCTGCTGCGCCCTGAAGGTCAGGTCGCCGATGGTGATGAGAGAAACGAGGGCTGTCGACTTCAGCAGCTCGATCAGCAGATTGCCCCAGGGCGGGATCATCGCCGCGAAGGCCTGCGGCAGGATCACCCGCCGCAGCGCGGTGGGGCGCGTCATGTTGAGCGCGATGGTCGCCTCCCACTGCCCGCGCGCCACGGATTGTATGGCGCCGCGCACGACCTCCGCGCCATAAGCGCCGACATTGAGTCCGAGGCCGACCACGGCCACCGTGATCGGCTCCAGCGTCACGCCGAAATGCGGCAGCACGAAGAACAGCCAGAACAGCTGGACCAGGGCTGAGGTGCCGCGGAAGGTCTCGATATAGGCGACGGCGAGCCAGCGGACCGGCCGCGGGCCGTAGAGCTTCGCCAGCGCCGCCGCCACCGCGCAGACGACCGCGACGACCGCCCCCATCGCCGTGATCTGGACGGTGACCAGCGCGCCCGCCAGCAGGCCGGGCAGGAAGTCGCGGAAGCCCGCGTAGCTCGCGATGATCACGCCGGCGGCAAAGCCGAACAGCGCGACCATGAACTGGCGGCTGCTGAACACGGTGCCTCGCCCTCTCGGGATACCTTACACACCGAGTCTGCGGGCACGGAGTCTCCGTGCCCGCAGGCCTCGACGCAGAGTAGCGCCTCCCCCCTGGCGCACAATGCGCCGAAGGATCACTCGGCGCAGAGCTCGGCCGTGGTCTTCGTGGGCAGGAAGTCCTTGCCGAACCCGAGCGGCGTCACCAGGGCGAGATGCTCCTCGCTGCCGATGAACGCCTTCAGGTGCTTGTTGAACTCCTCCAGCAGCTCGGTGTCCTCCTTGCGGAAGCCGAACCCGCCGTGACCGACGACCGACTGGCCGGCGACCTCGCCGAAGGGCGGCGCCATTTCCACGCCTTCGCCCTTGGACGCCAGGTTGGCGATCGACAGCGCGGTCAGCGCCGCCGCATCGGCGCGGCCGGACTGCACCGCGGCGAGCAGGCTCGGCGGGTCGGGCAGCATGACGAGCTGCTCCTCCGGCACGCCGGAGTCCTTCGCGTATCCCGCCTCCACGGCGCCCGACATGACGGCAAGCTTGAGCCCGGAATCCGCAGCGATCGAGGAATAGTCCTTGAGACCCTTCGGATTGCCCGCCGGGACCAGGAAGGCCTGGCCGATGCCGTAGCTCGGCTCGGAGAAGGCGATCTCCTGGCAGCGCTTGGGATTGATGAACATGCCCGCGGCGATGATGTCGAAGCGCCCCGCCTTCAGGCCCGGGATCAGCGAGCCGAACTCGGTCAGCACGCCGTCCACTTCGGAGATCCCCATCTTGGCGAGAATGGCCTTCGCCACCTCCGGCGCCTCGCCGGTCAGCTTGCCGTCCGGCGTGGCATAGCCGAACGGCGCCTCGTTGGCGAAGCCGACGCGGATGTAACCCGCCTCGCGCGCCTTCTCCAGCGTCGACTGGGCGCTGGCCGGCGCCGCCCCTACGAGCCCGATCGCCGCACCCCCCCCCCCCGCCCGCACCCCCGCGCGCGCGGCGCGCCCCAGGGCCCGGTCGATCATGATCAAGGTAAGAGCCTCCCAGCTTGTTTGGACAACCTCGTTGGGCCAAGGGGCCGGCGCCCCGCGCCCAGCCGCAGCGTCGATCTCATCGTGCCACTGCTCCGTTCGAAATTCAATAGATGTATACAACTGATCTGGACACAGTCCTCAGACCTGCAGTACCGTCCATCAACGAAGGGCATTTTATCAGCCGGATCGCTCGACATACTCAAGATGTGTACGTCTCCATCCATCCGGGCCCTGCCCCGCGCCGCAGCGGAGGCTTCCGCGTGAGCCGGAGCCTGCTGTTCGACCCCGCCGAATACGCGGCGCGCCGGCGCCGGGTGAAGGAGGCGATGGCGAGGGCCGGATTCGACCTGCTGGTGGTCGCCGACCCGGCCAACATGGACTACCTGACCGGCTACAAGGGCTGGTCGTTCTACGTGCCGCAGGTCGTGCTGGTGCATGCGGAGGAGGAGAAGCCCGTCTGGATCGGACGCGGGCAGGACGCCGCCGCGGCCCGTCTGATGACCGACCTCCCGGATGCGGGGATCGTCGCCTATCCGGACGACTACGTGCAGAACCGCAGCAAGCATCCCATGAACTTCGCGGCCGACTACATCCGGGGCCGCGGCTGGGACAGGGCCTCGATCGGGCTCGAGGCGGACGCACATTACTTCTCGCTGCGCGCCGGGGATTGCCTGCGCAACGACCTGCCGAACGCCCGGTTTCGCGACTGCGACCGGCTGGTGAACTGGGTCCGTCTAGTGAAATCGCCGGCGGAGCTGGCCTTCATGCGCCAGGCGGCGCGCATCGTTGATGCCGCCATGCGGACCGCGATCGAGCGGATCGCGCCTGGCGTGCGCCAGTGCGACGCGGTGGCCGAGATCTATCGCGCCCAGGCGACCGGCACGCCGCAGTTCGGCGGCGACTACACGGCGATCTGCCCGCTGCTGCCCACCGGCGAGGGCACCTCCACGCCGCACATCACCTGGTCGGACGAGCCGTTCCGCGCCGGCGAGGCGACGATCATCGAGCTCGCCGGGTCGCGGAAGGGCTATCATTGCCCGATGGCGCGCACGGTCCATCTCGGCGCGCCGCCGGCGCGCTTCGCCGACACGGCCAAGGTCGTGGTCGAGGGGCTCCATGCGGCGCTCGAGGCGGCGCGGCCCGGCGCAACCTGCGAATCCGTCGAGGCCGCATGGCGCGCCGTCATCTCGCGCCACGGCATCCGGAAGGACTCGCGGATCGGATATCCGATCGGCATCGGCTACCCGCCGGACTGGGGCGAGCAGACGGCGAGCCTCCGGCCCGGCGACCGGACGGTGCTCGAGCCCGACATGTGCTTCCACTGCATTCCCGGGATCTGGCAGGACGGCTGGGGAATCGAGATCAGCGCCGCCTTCGTGGTGACCTCGGGCGGCGCCGAGCGTCTCTGCGAGCTGCCCGAGGCGCTGACGGTGAAGCCATGAGCCTGCAGGTCGCGACGCCGCCGGCAACTGCCCGGCCCGGCACCGAGCTCCCGCCCATCGCCGACGACGAGTACGCGGCGCGGTTCACGGCGCTGCGGCGGGAGATGGCGGCGCGCGGGCTCGACCTGGTCCTCCTCTCCCAGCCGGAGAACATCTTCTACCTGACCGGGCTCGACCACTGGGGCTACTTCACGCCCCATCTCCTGATCGTGCCGGCCGCGGGAGAGCCGGTGCTGGCGACCCGGGCGATGGAGCAGGTCACCGTCGCCAACCAGGTCCGCACGGCGCGGTTCGAGGGCCACACGGACAGCGAGACCGCCGCCGACGCCGCCGCGCGGGTGCTGCAGCGGCTCGAGCCGCGCCGGCGGATCGGCATCGAGTCCTGGTCGTCAGGGCTGCCGCATGGCCTCGCCTGCCGCCTCTCCAAGGCTTTGCCGGGGAGCGAGTGGGCCGACATCACCGGACTCGTCGATGGCTTGCGCCGGTGCAAGAGCCCGGCCGAGCAGGACTGCATGCGCCGGGCGGCAGGCATCTCCGACGCGGCGGCCGCTGCCGCGATCGACGCCATCGCCGACGGCGCGGGCGAGCTGGAAATCTCGGCCGAATGCCAGCGCGCCATGACTCTGGCGGGCGGCAGCTATCCCGGGTTCGGGCCGTTCATCCGGCCGGGCACCCGGCTCGGCGAAGAGCATACGAGCTGGGGCACGGGCACGCTGCGCAAGGGCGGCACGGTGTTCCTCGAGCTCTCCGGCTGCTATCGCCGCTATCACGCGCCGCTCGGACGGCTGATCTTCATCGGGGACGCGCCGGAGGGTGCACGCCGGATGGAGGCGGTCTGCCGGCGCGCCTTCGACGCCGTGCTGAAGGCGCTCGTGCCCGGCAACCGCGCGCGCGACGTCTACGCGGCCTGGCAGGGCGTCGTCGACGCCGCCGGGCTGTCCCATTACCGCCGCCATCATTGCGGCTATGTCGTCGGGATCGGCGTGCCGCCGTCCTGGACCGGCGGCAACACGGTGACCGGGCTGCGCCACGACAGCGACCTGCCGATCGACGCCGGCATGACATTTCACGTCCTGTCCTGGCTGATGGGCACCGGCCAGGGCGACTACTTTCTCTCCAACACCGTGCTGCTCGGCGACGCCGGACCGGAGGTGCTGACCGTGACGCCGGACACGCTGACCCTGCGCTGAGGGGACGAGCCTGCGCACGGGCGCCATTCCGCTTGACGCAGGCCGAGGCGGGACGGATCGTCTTCCCCGCCGAAGGGGATCTCGTCGGCCGGGTCGCGCGGCGGGCTGGCCGAACGAGGTGGCGAGAAGGGGAGCATGACCCGCTATTCGATCTGGAGCGTGTTGCGGAACGCCGCGACCGGCAACACCGGCTGGACGCGCGCCTGGCGCGATCCCCAGCCGAAGCCCGCCTATGACGTCGTGGTGGTGGGCAGCGGCCACGGCATGTCGACCGCCTATTACCTGGCGAAGGAGCACGGCATCGCCAACGTCGCCGTGCTGGAGAAGGGCTGGCTCGGCGGCGGCAGCATCGGCCGCAACACGACGATCGTGCGCTCCAACTACCTGCTCGACGGCAACACCCAGTTCTACGAGTTCTCGCTCAAGCTCTGGGAGGGGTTGAGTCACGACCTCAACTTCAACGTCATGCTGTCCCAGCGCGGCATCGTCAACCTGATGCACACGCCGGGTCAGATGGAAGCCGCCGCGCGGCGCGGCAACACCATGCGGCTCAACGGCATCGACGCCGAGCTGCTCGACCGCGCCGCGGTGATGAAGCTCTGCCCCTATCTCGACTTTTCCGCCGACGCGCGCTTCCCGATCCACGGCGCGCTGATGCAGCCGCGCGCCGGTACGCGGGCCGCGGATTCCCGCGGCGTCGACATCATCCAGAACTGCGAGGTCACCGGTTTCCTGTTCGAGGGCGGCAGGATCGCGGGCGTCCAGACCACCCGCGGCGACATCCGCGCCCGCAAGGTGGCCATTGCCGTATCGGGGCATTCCAGCCACCTGGCGGCCAAGGCAGGGCTCAAGCTCCCCATAGAGAGCCATCTGCTGCAGGCCTTCGTGACCGAGTCGATCAAGCCGCTGGTCCATCACGTCGTGACCTTCGGCGCCGGGCATTTCTACATCAGCCAGTCCGACAAGGGCGGGCTGGTCTTCGGCAGCGATCTCGACGGCTATTCCTCCTACGCGCAGCGCGGGAACCTGCCGGGGGTCGAGCATGTGCTGCAGGAGGGCAAGGCGATGATCCCCTGCCTGTCGCGCCTGCGGGTGCTGCGCCATTGGGCGGGCGTCATGGACATGTCGATGGACGGCAGCCCGATCATCTGCCGCGCCCCGATCGACGGGCTCTACATCAACGCGGGCTGGTGCTACGGCGGGTTCAAGGCGACGCCGGCCTCCGGCTGGTGCTTCGCCTGGACGATCGCCAAGGACGAGCCGCACCCGCTGAACGCGAAGTTCACCCTGGACCGTTTCCGCCGCGGCGCGGCGATCGACGAGACCGGCCACGGGCCGACCCCGGCCTGGCATTGAAGAGACCCCGATGCTGCGGATCGATTGCCCCTATTGCGGCCTGCGCGACCATACCGAGTTCGCCTTCGGCGGCGATGCCACGCGGCAGCGCCCCGATCACACCGACACGGATTTCGAACGCTGGTACGCGTACGTGTTCCTGCGCGACAACCCGCGCGGGCCCGGCCACGAGTTCTGGCAGCACGTCCATGGCTGCCGGCAATGGCTGGTGGTGGAGCGCGACACGCTGACCCACGACATCGCCTCCGTCCGTCCGGCGCGCGATCTCCGGGGCAAGGCGGGCGGCCGATGAGCCGCCAGCCCAACCGCCTGGCGGCCGGCGGCCGTATCGACCGGTCGCATCCCCTCGCCTTCCGCTTCGACGGCCGGAGCTATGCCGGCTTCGCCGGAGACACGCTCGCCTCCGCTCTGTTGGCCAATGGCGTCCCGCTGATGGGCCGCAGCTTCAAGTTCCACCGGCCGCGCGGCGTATTCGCGGCCGGCGCGGCGGAGCCTAACGCGCTCGTCACCCTGCGCGACGGCGGAAGGCGGGAGCCCAACATCCCCGCCACCATGGCCGAGCTGTACGAAGGCCTGAGCGCGGTCAGCCAGAACCGCTTCCCGTCTCTCGGCTTCGACCTGATGTCGGTCAACGACCGGTTCAAGCCGGTGCTGGCCGCGGGCTTCTACTACAAGACCTTGATGGGGCCGCGGCGCGGGTCCTGGATGTGGTTCGAGCCCTTCGTGCGCCGTGCCGCCGGCCTCGGCGCCGCGACCGAGCTCGCCGACCCGGACGCCTACGAGAAGCTCAACCTCTTCTGCGACGTGCTGGTGATCGGCGGAGGACCCGCGGGACTTGCCGCCGCGCTCGCCGCCGGCCGCATGGGCGCCCGGGTGATCCTGGCCGAGCAGATGCCGAGCCTGGGCGGCAGCCTTCTCGACGAGCCCGCGGGCGGGCCCGGCGACCTCTGGCTGGCGCCGGTGCTCGCCGAGCTCGGCAGCCTGCCGAACGTGCGGCTGCTGACGCGCACCACTGTCTTCGGCGCCTATGACCACGGCACGTTCGGCCTTGTCGAGCGCGTGGCGGATCATCGCGCCGCGCCCGGGCCCGGCGAGCCGCGCCAGCGCTACATCGTGCTGCGTGCGCAGCGGGCGGTGCTCGCCGCCGGCGCGCTCGAGCGCGGCATTCCCTTCGCGGACAACGACCGCCCGGGTGTGATGCTGGCCTCGACGGCGCGCGGTTTCCTGAACCGCCAGGCCGTGCTGCCCGGGCGGCAGGCCGTCGTGTTCACCAACAACGACGGCGCCTATCCGGCGGCGTTCGACCTGGCGCGGGCCGGCGCCCGGGTGACCGTCGCCGACGCTCGCCCCGCCCTGCCGGCGGAAACGATTCGGCGCTGCGCCGAGGCCGGGATGGAGCTGCTTCCCGGCCATGCCGTGGCGGCGGTCCACGGCCGATCCCGCGTCCGCG
>DAIMFL010000073.1:0-8377 GCA_036724615.1 Alphaproteobacteria bacterium
GCCCATCCGGACGCCGGCAAGACGACCTTGACCGAGAAGCTGCTGCTGTTCGGCGGCGCCATCCAGATGGCGGGCGCGGTCAAGGCGCGCGGCGAGCAGCGGCGTGCCCGGTCCGACTGGATGAAGGTGGAGCGCGAGCGCGGCATCTCGGTCACCGCCTCGGTCATGACCTTCGACTATGACGGGCGCACCTTCAACCTGCTCGACACGCCCGGCCACGAGGATTTCAGCGAGGACACCTATCGGACGCTCACCGCGGTCGATGCGGCGGTCATGGTGATCGACGGCGCCAAGGGCATCGAGGAGCAGACGCGCAAGCTGTTCGAGGTCTGCCGGCTGCGCGACGTGCCGATCGCCACCTTCATCAACAAGATGGACCGGGAATCGCGCGATCCCTTCGACCTGATCGACGAGATCGAGCAGAGCCTCGCCCTCGACGTGGCGCCGGCCTCCTGGCCGATCGGCATGGGCCGGAACTTCCTCGGCTGCTACGACCTGCTGAACGATCGGCTGGTCCTGATCGAGCGCAGCAAGTCCGGCCTGCCGGCGGAGGGCGCCACCTGCAGCGGCATCGACGATCCGCTGCTCGACCGCCTGCTGCCGGCCGATGCGGTCGCCCGGCTGCGGCAGGAGGTCGAGATGGCCCGCGGCCTCTGCCCCGCCTTCGACCTCGAGGCCTATCGCGCCGGGCATCTGACCCCGCTCTATTTCGGCAGCGCCGTGAACAATTTCGGCGTGCGCGAGCTGCTGAACGGCCTCGCGCAATACGCGCCGCCGCCGCGCCGGCAGCCCGCCGCGGACGGCAGCATCGCGCCCGAGGCGGACGAGGTCAGCGGCTTCGTGTTCAAGATCCAGGCCAACATGGATCCCAAGCACCGCGACCGCATCGCCTTCCTGCGCCTCTGCTCCGGCCATTTCCGGCGCGGCATGAAGATGCACCACGTGCGCAGCGGCAAGACCCTGTCCATCCACAATCCGGTGCTGTTCCTGGCCCAGGACCGGGAGCTCGCCGAGGAGGCCTGGGCCGGCGACATCATCGGCCTGCCCAATCACGGCACGCTCAGGATCGGCGACAGCCTGACCGAGGGGAAGGAGATCCGCTTCACCGGCATCCCGAGCTTCGCGCCGGAGCTCTTGCAGCGCGTGCGCCCCGAGGACCCGATGCGGGCCAAGCATCTGGGCCGCGCACTCACCCAGCTGGCGGAGGAGGGGGCCGCCCGGGTCTTCCGCAGCCATCTCGGCAGCGAATGGATCGTCGGCGTGGTCGGCGCCCTGCAGTTCGACGTGCTCGCCGACCGCATCCGCACCGAGTACGAGATCCCCGTGCGCTTCGAGCCGGCGGCGCTCCATACCGCCCGCTGGGTGGAGGCGGAGGATCCCCTGGCGCTCAAGCGCTTCGCCGAGGCGAACACCGCCAGCATGGCGGAGGACCACGACGGCGCGCCGGTCTTCCTGGCGCGCAACGCCTGGCAGCTCGACCGCGCCGCCCAGGATTTCCCGGCGGTCCGCTTCCTGAAGACCAAGGAGCAGACGCAGTAGCCCGTCCCCGCGGCCCGGCCCGCCCGGGCCTGGCCTGCCCGGGAATGCGGCCCGTTCTCGGCCCGATGGTTTCCCCAGTGGTCGGGCAGTAAACTCGCGGGGCGGGAGGTCCACGATGGAACGCCGCCTTGCTGCGATCCTGGCAGCCGACGTCGTCGGCTACAGCCGACTGATGGGGCGGAACGAGGCGGTTACCCTGGCCGCGCTGAAGTCCCACCGTCGCGACCTCATCGACCCTGCGATTGCCGGATATGGCGGCCGCCTCCTCAAGACGAGCGGCGATGGCCTGCTGATCGAGTTTCCGAGCGTGACGGCGGCGGTGGAGTGCGCCGTCGCGATCCAGCAGGGCATGGCGGAGCGCAACCGCGCCGGGCCGCCGGAGCAGCAGATCCAGTTCCGGATCGGCGTCAATCTCGACGAGGTGATCGTCGACGGGGAGGACATCCTGGGCGACGGCGTCAATGTCGCGGCGCGGCTGGAGAGCTTCGCCGATCCCGGCAGCGTCTGCATCTCCGGCGCCGTTTTCACCCAAGTCAGGAACCGGGTCGACCTGCGCCTCGAGGATCTCGGCGAGCAGCGGTTCAAGAACATCGCCGACCCGGTACGCGTCTTTCGCATCGACTGTGGCGGGGGCGGGCCCGGCTATGCCGGCCTTCCTCCCGAGGGCGGCTCGCTGCCGCTGCCGGCGAAGCCTTCGATCGCCATCCTGCCCTTCACCAGCCTCGGCGACGACCGGGAGCAGGACTACTGGGCCGATGGCCTGCGCTTCGACATCCAGGCCGCGCTGGTCAAGGCCTCCGGTCTGTTTCTCATCGCGCCGGCGGCGGTCGCCGGGTTTCGCGCCGCGGCTGTGGCAGCCGAGGAGGCCGGGCGGCGAATGGGCGTCCGCTACGTCCTCCGCGGATCGGTGCAGCGGTCTGGGCGCCGGGTGCGCGTCACCGTCGAGTTGACCGACGTCACCGCCCGGCGCATTGCCTGGGCCGAGCGATACGACAGGGTCCTCGAGGACGGCTTCTCCATACAGGACGAGATCGCGGCCGAGGTCCTGAAGGCGCTCGATGTCAAGCTGGCCACCGGCGAGAGATGGCTTCTCCACAGCAGCCTCAAGAGTCGCGACGCCGTGGAGGCGTTCTATCTCGGCCTCAGCCGCTTCTACGCCGGAACCAGGGAGGGCAATGCCGGCGCGCGGGCGATGTTCGAGCGCGTCGCGCGGCTGGAGCCCGAGTCCTCGGTGGGGCCTGCCTATCTCAGCTTCACCCATTGGCTCGACGCCTTCAGAGGGTGGACGGAGTCGCAGGACCGGTCGCTGACGGAGGCGGCGCGCTGGGCCGAAAGGGCAGCCGCACACCGGCACTCGAATGGGCTGGCGCATATCGTGTTGGCGTCCATTCACCTCCTGAAGCGCCGCCACGACGAAGCGCTCGCCAATTGCTACAAGGCCGTCGCGCTTCGGCCGAACTGTCCGACCGCGAACAGCTATCTCGCCCACGTGCTGCATTACTGCGGTCGCCCGGCGGAGGCGGTCGCCAAGGTCAAGGAGGCGATCCGGATCTCGCCCGTCTATCCGGCCTGGTATGTCTACGTGCTGGCGGCCGCCTACCGGGACATCGGCGATCTCGGGCAGTCGATGGCCGTGGCCAGGGAGGGAATCCGGCTCGGACCCGCCGATGTCGAGCCGCGCGTCATCCTGTGCAGCGATCACATGCTTGCCGGCCAGCCGCAGCAGGCCCATGTCGCAGCGCAGGAGATCGTCGTCCTCGACCCGACGTTCTCGACGGCGAAATACGTTGCCGGCCAGCCCTACCGGGACGAGCAAACCCTGCAGCGCCTGGCCGGACTTCTCCGAGGGGCGGGGCTGCCGGGCTGAGGCGGGCGGCGATACCGGGTGCGGCGATGCTGTCCGCGGCTGGCTTGGCCACGCCGCGCCGGGCTATTCTGCCGCCGCCATGCAGCCCGCCGCCACGCCCGCCCATATCCGATCCTATTACCTCGACACCGCCATCGGCCTGGTCGACCGGCCGCCGCTCGGCGAGAGCATCGATTGCGACGTTTGCGTGATCGGGGCGGGATTCACGGGTCTGTCCGCCGCGCTGCATCTGGCCGAGCGCGGCTTCTCGGTCGTGGTGCTCGAAGCCCAGCGCGTGGCCTGGGGCGCTTCGGGGCGGAACGGCGGCCAGCTCAATACCGGGCTGCGCAAGGGCCCGGCCGATCTCGTCGCGGCCTATGGCCGGGACTGGGCGAAACGCCTGTTCGACATGGCGGAGGAGGCCAAGGCGCTGGTCCACGAGCGGATCGCCCGCCACCAGATCCCGTGCGACCTCCGGCCCGGCGTGCTCCTCGCCGCGCTGAAGCCTCGCGATCTCGGCTGGATGCGCGAGGAGGTCGAACTAGCGCGCGACGTGTTCGGCTACGACGAACTCACCCTGCTCGACCGCGACGGGACGCGCGCCGAGGTGGCGTCGGACCGGTACTGCGCGGGAATCATGGACCGCGGGGCGGCGCATCTCCACCCGCTCAACTACGCGCTGGGGCTCGCCCGCGCGGCCGAGGCGGCAGGGGCGCGCATCTTCGAGGGCAGCCCGGCGCTGCGCATGGAGCCGGGCGCCGCGCCGGTCTTCGTCACCCCCAACGGCCGGGTGAAGGCGCGCTTCGGCATTCTCGCGGGCAATGCGTATCTCGGCCGCCTGGCGCCGGCCATCGCCGGCACCATCATGCCGATCAACAACTACATCATCGCGACCGAGCCGCTCGGCGATATCCGCGCCGGCGCTCTCATCCCGAACGACGTCGCCGTGCACGACACGAAGTTCGTCGTCGACTACTACCGGCTCTCGGTGGACCGCCGGCTCCTGTTCGGCGGCGGGGAGACCTACTCCCGCCACGATCCGCGCGACATAGCGGGCTTCGTCCGCCGCTACATGCTGCGGGTGTTTCCGCAGCTGGCGGACGTCCGCATCGACTATGCCTGGGGCGGCCAGCTCGCCATCACCCTGAGCCGCCTGCCGCATCTAGGACGGCTGGAGCCCAACGTTTATTTCGCCCACGGCTTCTCGGGCCAGGGCCTCGCCCTGACCGGTCTCGCCGGCAAGCTGATGGCCGAGGCGGTCGCCGGCCAGGCGGAGCGCTTCGACGTGTTCGCCGCCATCGCCCACCGGGGCTTCCCGGGCGGCGTCCTCCTGCGCCGGCCGGCCCAGCTCCTGGGCATGTTCTATTACAGCCTGCGCGACAGGCTCTGACCGCGGGCTGACGCCCGCCCGGGACCGGCGCGCCCCGCCCTTCGGCCGGCCGATCCGGCCTCCCCCCAACAGCCCCCGGAATAAGCGAATTCCCCGATGGTCTTATGGACAAGGGCGCAATCCGTTTACCGGTCCCGTAAACGACTTGTTTGCCTTGAATTCTGCCTTTGTTAACGCCTTTGGCCAGAAAGTCGTTGCTGTGGGCAGTGCGTTCTCGGCGTTCCGATCGACTGAAAGGACGGGCCCCATGGCCGAGCTTTCCTCGAGCGGCGTACGGATCGATGCGGGGCATGAGGCTCTCGCTTTTCCCGGTGACAAGGTCGTCCGCTATCCGATGATGGGCCGCATCGCGGCCCTCGGCGCCGCGCCGGCCGACGGGCGCGAATATCTCCTTCTCCTCCGCTTCGCCCTGGTCAACCTCGTGGGCTTCCTGCTGCTCGGGGCCGCCTGGATGCAGGGCTGGGTCGGCGTGGCCTGGAATGCCGACACCACCTTCATTTCCCACGGCATCTTCGCCCTGTTCCTGGTGGGGCTCGCCGTCTGCGGGCAGCGGATCTGGCGCACCAGCCTCGAGCTGAACCGGGCGCGCCGCTTCGACCCGTTCGATCCCGAGCCGTCGCTCGCCCTGCGCTACGTTTCGGAGGTGAAGGGGCGCAGCGGCGACAGCCGCGCCCTGGCCGCCGCTTCGCTGAAGCTGAAGCTCACCACCCGCATCGGGGCGGTGCGCTTCATCGCCAACATGCTGGTGCTGCTGGGCCTGATCGGCACGGTGGTCGGCTTCATCATGGCCCTCGGCGGGGTCGATCCGGACTCGAGCGGCGACGCCGCGGCGATCACGCCCATGGTGTCGACGCTGATCGTCGGCATGTCGGTCGCGCTCTACACCACGCTCATCGGCTCGGTGCTCAACATCTGGCTGATGGTCAACTATCACGTCCTGGCCGCGGGCACCGTCAGCCTGCTCACCACCCTCGTCGATCTGGGGGAGCGCCATGGGCGGGTTTGATCTCTTCGGCGACGACGATACGGGAACCGTCTTCCGCGACACGATCATGCTGGCGCTCGCCGGCTTCGTGGCGATCGTCATCCTGGTCCTGCCGTTCATCAATCCCGAGGCGAAGCAGTCCGAGGACGCCGACCGCGCGCCCGGCAACGTGGTCGTCGAGATCCAGTGGCAGGACGGGCTGGACGCGGATGTCGATCTCTGGGTGCAGGCGCCGGGCGACACGCCGGTCGGCTATTCCAACAAGGGCGGCGAGTCCTTCAACCTGCTGCGGGACGATCTCGGCAAGATCTCCGACGTGACCGACCTCAACTACGAGATCGCCTATAGCCGCGGCATTCCCGCCGGCGAGTACACGGTCAACGTCCACATGTACCGGGCCGGGCGGACCCAGTTCCCCCTGCCGGTCAAGATCGTCGCGAGCGTCAAGTCCTCGCCGGAGGAATCGACACGCCAGCTCCTCACCACCACGGTGACGCTGACCCGGGAGAACGAGGAGATCACCGCCTTCCGCTTCCGCCTGGACGAGAAGGGAAACCTGGCGCGCGGCAGCGTCCACAGCCTGCAGAAGCCGCTCCGGGCGGCGGGAGCCGCATGATGGACGACATGCTCATCTATCTCTTCGCGGTTTGCGTCATCCTCGCCGCCGCGCTGGCCGCGATCAGCATCTGGTCGCCGCGCCGGCTGGCGCTCAAGGTCGCGGCCCTGGCGATCACCGGGCTGCTCTCCGCGACGGCCTATGCCAGCTATGCCGACCTGCTGAGCAAGCCGAAGCCGGTGAGCCTGGAATGGGCGCAGCGTCACGCGCCGCAGGCGACGGTCCTTGCCGCCACCTATGTGGAAAACGAGGCGATCTTCCTCTGGCTCGCGCTGGAAGGGGTCGATGGCCCGCGCGCCTACATGCTGCCCTGGAGCCGGGAGGCGGCCGAGCAGCTGCAGGAGGCGATGCGCGAGGCCGAGGCCAACGGCACGGGCGTGCAGATGGAGGCCCCGTTCGAGACCGACCGCCAGGAGACCGGCCAGTTCTTCTATGCCGCGCCGCAGCCGGCCCTGCCGGAGAAGCCCGCCGGCGCCCCCGGACCGCTGGTCTACAACCAGCCCGACGCCGGATTCTGATCCTCCGAACCGCTTGACGCCGCGACGGGCGCTCCGGTCAAGTGCCGGCTGGGCTCATCTGCGAGAGGCGGCAATGCGGATCCTGGTGCTCGGCGCCGGCGGAGTCGGCGGCTATTTCGGCGGGCGGCTGGCGGAAAGCGGCGCGGACGTCACCTTCCTGGTCCGCGAGAAGCGCGCCGCGCAGCTGGCCGGCGGCGGCCTCAGGATCCGCAGCCCCGCGGGCGATGTGGATCGCCCTGATCCCAGCACCATCGTCTCCGCCACGGCGGCCCCGGCCGCCCTCCCGCCCTTCGACATCCTGCTGCTCGCCTGCAAGGCTTACGACCTCGACGACGCCATGGCGGCGATCGCGCCCTATGTGAGCGAGGGCAGCGCCGTGGTGCCGCTGTTGAACGGCATGGCCCATCTCGACCGGCTCGATGCCCGGTTCGGCGCCGGGCGCGTGCTCGGCGGGCTGTGCCAGATCGCGGCGACGCTGGCCCCGGACGGCGAGGTGCGCCACCTCAACACCGTCCATCGCCTGGTCTTCGGCGAGCGGGACCGCAGCGCCAGCGCTCGCGTCGCCTCCCTCGCCGACGTCATGAGCCGCGCCCGCTTCGACTCCCGGGCCAGCGGCGACATCCTGCAGGAGATGTGGGAGAAGTGGGTGATGCTGGCGCCGCTCGCGGCGATGACCTGCCTGATGCGCGGCAGCGTCGGCGACATCGTGGCGGCCGAAGGCGGCAAGGCCTTTGCCGAGGACATGGTGGCCGAATGTGCGGCGGTCGCCGCGGCCGCCGGTCACGCCCCCCGCGCCAAGGTGCTGGCGGACTCCCGTGCCCGCCTCACCGAGCCCGGCTCCAGCTTCACCGCGTCGATGCTGCGCGATATCGAGCGCGGCGGCCCCACCGAAGGCGAGCATGTGCTGGGCGACCTGATCGCCCGCGGCGCGGCGCTCGGCGTGGCGACGCCGCTCCTCCGCCTCGCGCGCTGCCACGTCCAGGTCTACGAGCGCCGGCGGGCTGCGTCGGGCTGAGGTCGGCCGGAACGAAGGCAGGATTGCCGAATGCCGGATCATCGAGGCGCTCGCCCCGAGCTGATGCCCGGCTTGGGAGCCGAGGTTCCCCTGGCCCCGCTTCGGCGGCTCGCGCCGCCGGAATCGCCGAGCGGGTCGGCATGGTCGATCGGTTTGATGTGAGTCAACGTCACCGGGGAATGCGGCGTGCAAGCATTGAGCTCGAACAACCCCGACAAGGAGGGAGGCCGCCGTGATCAAGACTTCTGCACTGTCCGCGCTCGTCTTCGTTGCGCTCCTGGCATCATCTGCGGATGCTCGCGCGCACTCCGACCAGCCGGGCGGGGTGATGGGCCAGGGCCCGATGATGATGGGGCCGGGCATGATGCAGGGCGGCCCCGGCTGGGCCGGCCACCAGGGTTGGGGCATGGGCCCCGGGATGATGGGATGCCCCATGGGGTACTGGGGAATGGGTCCAGGAATGATGGG
>DAIMFL010000073.1:8477-17174 GCA_036724615.1 Alphaproteobacteria bacterium
ATGATGGGTCAGGGGATGGGCCGCGGCATGATGATGGGTCCGGGGTCGCCAGGTCCGATGCCTCACGCTCTTCCTTCGGATCTTTCCGCGGAGCAGGTCAGGCACATGTTGGGGCACCATCTGGCCTGGCAGGGCAATCCGAACCTCAGGCTCGGCACCGTGGAGGAGACCAGCGACGACACGATCACCGCCGAGATCGTGACCCAGAATGGCGACCTCGTGCAGCGCCTCACCATCGACCGTCATACCGGCGCAATGCAGCCAGCCCCGGCGCAGCCGCCGCAATAGCTGCACTGCGGCAGCGCGGCTCGAGCCGGGCGGGACGGACATCGCGCCGGGACGAGCGATCGTCGAGACCGCCGTCGTGGCGCGGCCGATCGAACCTGCAATGACCTCCACCCGGGCCGTATCCCAGCGTCTGAACCGGGAATGCTTCTGCATCACCCTGGACCGGGAGAGCCTGGCGGCGGCGTTGGCCCGCGAGGCCGGGGATCCAGATTTCTACAGCTCGGCGATCGCGCCCCGGCCGAACCTGTTCTCGAACACGCCGGTCTTCCTGCCGGAGCCGGACATCGCCGCCATGCTCCGCGTCGTGCGCGCGATCGAGGCTGCGACCCGCCTGCCCGGGTACCGCGAGGCCGCCCTGTCCTGGGCGCCCGAAATTGCGCAGCTGGACTTCGGTCCGCTCGGCGCCTTCATGGGCTACGATTTTCATCTGACGGATGACGGGCCGAAGCTGATCGAGGTCAACACCAATGCCGGCGGCGCCTTCCTGAACGCGCTGCTGGCCGAGGCGCAGCGCGCGTGCTGCACGGAGGTCGAGGCCGCGCTGCGGCGCTCCGAGGCCGGGGCCTTCGAAACCGCCGTCCTGAGCATGTTCGAGACGGAGTGGGAGCTCCAGCGCGGGACCGGACGACCGGGGCGGGTCGCCATCGTCGACGACCGGCCGGAGGAACAGTATCTCTATCCGGAATTCCTCCTGGCCCGCCGCTTCTTCCAGAAGCACGGGATCGACGCGCTGATCGCCGACGCCGCGCAGCTTCGATACGAGGACCGGCGCCTCCTGTTCGAGGACCGGCCGATCGATCTCGTCTACAACCGGCTCGTCGATTTCTCGTTCGGCGATCCCGCGCATGCCGCCCTGCGCGCCGCCTACATGGCGGGCGCCGCGGTCGTCACGCCCAACCCGCGGGCGCATGCGCTCTTCGCGGACAAGCGCAACATGACCCTGTTCTCCGAACCGGCGGCGTTGCGCAGCTGGGGCCTGCCGCCGGCGATGGTCGCCGATCTGGCCGGCGTGCCGCGAACCATGCTGGTCGGCAGTGCCGACGCGCAGGAGCTCTGGGCCGCAAGGAAGCGGCTGTTCTTCAAGCCGGCCCGCGGCCATGCCGGCAAGGCCGTCTATCGCGGCGACAAGGTGACCAGGTCGGTGTGGTCGGAGATCCTCCGCGGCGACTATGTCGCCCAGGAATTCGCCGCGCCGGGCGAGCGGATGATCGAGCGCGACGGCACGCCCCAGCCCTGCAAGGCCGACGTCCGCCTCTACATCTATGACGGCGAGATCCTGCTGACCGCGGCGCGCCTCTATCAGGGACAGACGACCAACTTCCGCACCCCGGGCGGCGGGTTCGCGCCGGTCTTCCCGGTCTGAGATCCCGCCGTCGCGCCGGCGCCACCGAGATCGGGGTGCTGGTCGAAGTTCCGGTGAGGCGGTCCCTGGCCGCGATTATCGGCGGTACCGTTCGAGCGCCTGGACGATGTCTTCGGTGAGCGGCCGAGATCTTCGCGTGGTCTCGTCCACGAGGACGACGACATTCTCCGCCGTCGCCACGCATCTGCCGTGCTGAAACAGGCCCTGGGCCATCTGGAACGAGCTTCGGCCGATCCCGGACACCCGGGTCCCGATCGCCACCGTGCCGGGCCAGGTGACCTCGGCGCGAAAGTCGATGACCAGCCGCGCGAGCACGAAGCCCGACTCCGGTGGCATCCGGAGTCTCTCCGGATCGTACAGGAACGCGACGCGGCCGGTCTCGCAGAACGTGGCGAAGACGGCGTTGTTGACGTGACCCTGGCGGTCGGTGTCGCCGTAGCGCAGCGTATCCACGGCGTGCAGCGGATACGCTTCCAGAGAAGGAAGCACGATGTCGGTCATCCCAGCCACTCCATGCGGGCCGATCTCGGTCCGGCCAGGCCGGTGCCGGCGGATATTCCTATCCGGGACTCCGGCGGAGCTCCCAGAAAAGAAGCGGGCCCGCATCCGGCGGATGCGGGCCCTCGAACAGCGGCAGGATCAGCCGACGATCGAAAGGTTCTCGGCCGACTCGCGGCCGTCGCGGCCGCGCTGGATCTCGAAGCTGACCTTCTGGCCCTCGGACAGGGTCTGAAGCCCGGCCCTGCCCACGGCGGAAATATGCACGAACACGTCCTTCGTGCCCGTATCGGGCTTGATGAATCCAAACCCTTTCGTCGGGTTGAACCATTTCACAATGCCGGTCGCCATAAACATCTCCTGAGCAGACATGCGCGATCCGCGCTGACGCGCGGCAAGTCGACAATCAGAGGCTTCGGGGAGAACGTAGCGATGAGTCCAACGGACTAGGCGACGAACGGATCGCCCGAACCGGTCGCTGATTGCGTTGGTCATTATGAACCGACGCCGATCGGACATGCAATCGGGCAGGGGGCTCCGCATCGCCCGGCATTTGACCCTGTGCGATGCAGCAAGCTAGGTTCAGCCGCAGGGAACCGCCTTGCGCTGCGACGGCCATTCGAAATTGGTTCGCACCCTCCTGCTATCCATTGCATCGAGATCGGTCCTTGCCGAACCGCGCCCGGGCGTGGTCCTGGCAGGGGCCGCCGTGGCGCTTGCGCCCGTCGCGGTCTTCGCGCCGAACGGCACCGTCGTCATTCTCCTTCTCGCCGGCGCGCTTCTCGCCTTCGACGCGCGGCATCGCAGCGGCGCGCTCGATCTCATGCGAAGCCCCGCGGGCAAGCTGATTGCCACAGTTTTCCTGCTTGCCTTCCTGGCCTCCCTCTGGTCCTTCGATCCGGCGCGCGGCGCATGGCTCGCAGCGCGGCTCGCCGTCATGTTCGCGGCCGGCTTCGTCGCGCTTGCGGCGGCTGCGGCGCTGTCCCCTGCGGAAGCCCGCGTCGCGCAGCGCGGCATGGCGACGGGCGGCGTGCTGCTCGTCGGGCTGATGGTGATCGAGACCACGAGCGGCGGCGGCCTGACGCAATTCCTGCGCGGCATGGACCAGGTGACGCTGAACCGGTTGAGCAACGGCGCGCCGCTGGCGCGCGGCGGCATCCTGCTCGCGCTGTTCCTCTGGCCGCTGCTCCTGGCTGTGCGTCCCTGGTACGGGCCATGGTCGCTGCCGCCGCTTCTCGCGGGCGCCGCGGTCGCCCTCTGGCTGCAGCCGACCGAGGCGACGGTCCTCGCCGCGGCAGCGGGCGGCATGGTGTTCCTGGCGGCGCGCATCCTGCCCGCGCTGTCGCGCCGTGCGGGCGGCGTCGCCGTCGTCGCGCTGCTGCTCGCCCCACCCTTTGCGGCCGCGCTGCTGCCGGCGGCTTATGACGCGGCGGATCTGGCGGCGATGCCGCAGCCGCACCGTCACCGCGTGGAGATCTGGACCTATTCCCTCGACCGCAGCCTCGAGCGGCCGCTCTTCGGCTGGGGCTTCGATTCGTCGCGCGAGCTGATGGGAACCGGCGACGGCGCGGCCTTCGCCGACGCGCCGATGTCGCTCCATCCCCACAACATAACGCTGCAGGCATGGCTGGAGCTCGGCGCCGCCGGCGTCGCGGTCATTGCCGCGCTGGGATTCGCGCTGTGGCGCAGCGCCGCGACGCTCGGCGCCGCGCTCGCCCCGGCCGCCTTTGCCGGCTTCGCCGCCTTCATGGTCTTCGCCGAGATCAGCCGCGGCGCCTGGCAGACCTGGTGGCTCGCCGCGCTGTGGCTCTTCGCGGTCTGGATCGCGGCGCTGCGGCGCGCCCCGCCGCCCTGAGCGTCATTTGCCGCTGCCCGCCACGTCGTGCGTGTCGCGGGTCAGGTAATAGGCGGCCAGGATCGGCAGGAAGGTGACCGCGATCACGAACACCGCGACCACGTTGGTGACCGGCCGCTGGCGCGGCCGGATCAGCTCCGTCAGCATCCAGATCGGCAGGGTGGACTGCTGGCCCGCGGTGAAGGTCGTGACGATGATCTCGTCGAAGGACAGGGCGAAGGCCAGCATGCCGCCGGCGAGCAGCGCCGTCGCGATGTTCGGCAGCACCACGTAGCGGAAGGTCTGGAAGCCGTTGGCGCCGAGATCCATCGACGCCTCGATGAGCGCCGGAGAGCTGCGCCGCAGCCGGGCGATCACGTTGTTGTAGACGACCACGACGCAGAACGTCGCGTGGCCGAGCACGATCGTCCAGTAGCTGAACGGAATGTCCGCGAGGTTGAAGGCGGAGCGCAGCGAGATTCCCGTCACGATGCCGGGCAGGGCGATCGGCAGGAGGATGAGGAGGGTGATCGTCTCCCGGCCGAAGAAGCGCGTGCGATAGAGGGCCGCCGCCGCCAGCGTGCCGAGCACCAAGGCGAGCGCGGTCGACATGAGCGCGACCCGGATCGACAGGCCGAGCGCCCGCCAGATGTCGTCGCGCTCCCACGCCACGGCGAACCACTTCAGCGTGAGGCCCGGCGGCGGGAAGACGAAGCTCTTCTCCTCCGTGCTGAAGGCGTAGAGCAGGATGAGGGCGAGCGGCACGTGCAGGAACAGGAGTCCCGCGATCGCCGCGACCTTCACCCCGAGATGTCCGGACCTAGAGCGCATCGAAGGCCCCGAGCCGCTTGGCGATGGTGAGATAGATGCCCATCACCACGATCGGCACCACGGTGAAGGCGGCCGCCAGCGGAATGTTGCCGGCCGTGCCCTGGAGCTGCAGCACCACCATGCCGATGAACGGCCGCGAGTTGCCGATGATGCCGGGAATGATGTAGTCGCCCATGGTGAGCGAGAAGGTGAAGATCGACCCGGCGACGACGCCCGGAATGGCGAGCGGCAGGATCACGTGCCGGAAGGTTGCCCCCGGATGGGCGCCGAGATCGGCCGAGGCTTCCACCATCGAGCGCGGCACCCGCTCCAGCGCCGCCTCGATCGGCAGGATCATGTAGGGCAGCCAGATATAGACGAACACCAGGAAGGTGCCGAGATAGGAGACCGAGAGCGACGGGCCGCCGATGACCGGCGCCGAGAGGATCGCGTCGAGCAGCCAGGTCAGATGCAGCTGCTCGGCCGCCCAGGTCACGATGCCTTCCTTGGCGAGCAGCAGCTTCCAGGCATAGACGCGGACGAGATAGCTCGACCACAGGGGCAGCATGACCGCCAGGTAGAACAGCGCCTTCATGCGCGTGCTGGCATGGCGCGCCATGTAATAGGCGATCGGAAAGGCGATCAGCCCGGAAGCCAGCGTGACCAGGCTCGCCATGGCCAGGGTGCGGCCGATCACCGAGAGATTGCCGGGCGTCAGCAGCTCGCCATAGGTGCGCAAGGTGAACTCGCGCACGATGAGGCCGGTGAAGCCGTCGATGTAGAAGAAGCTCTGCAGCAGCAGCGAGAACAGCGATCCGAGATAGATGACGCCCAGCCACAGCATCGGCGGCGTCAGCAGCAGGAACAGCAGCAGCCTCGGATGCAGATAGAGCGCGGTGGACACGCGCCCCAGAATCGACCCGCCGCTCCGGGGCTTGGCCGGTATCTCCGCCGCGCCGATCATGCGGCCGGCCCGACGACCCGGTTATGGGCGCGCTGCCAGACGAGCCGCACCGCCTCGCCCTGCCGCGCGGACTGCGGCCCCGCCTCGTCGCGGTTCTGGTCGATCACGGTGAGCTCGCCGCCGCCGTCGAGCGCGACGGTGTAGCGGGTGTTGGCGCCGAGATAGAGCACGCTTTCGATGCGCCCGTCGGCGGCCTGGCAGCCGTCCGGCACGCGCGTTGCGCGCTCGATGATGCGGATCTTCTCCGGCCGGATCGAGAAGGGCTGCGGGCTCCCGGTGATGGCCCGCGCCACGTCTCCGTCCAGCAGGTTCGACACGCCGACGAACCCCGCGACGAAGGCCGAGGCCGGATGCTCGTAGATCGCGGTCGGCGTGCCGATCTGCTCGATCCGGCCATGGTTGAACACGGCCAGGCGGTCGCTCATGGACAGCGCCTCGCCCTGGTCGTGCGTCACGTAGATGAAGGTGATGCCGACGCGGCGCTGGATCGCCTTCAGCTCGACCTGCATCTGCTCGCGCAGCTTGAGGTCGAGGGCGCCGAGCGGCTCGTCGAGCAGCAGCACGCTCGGCTGGTTGATGAGGGCGCGGGCGAGGGCGACGCGCTGGCGCTGGCCGCCGGAGAGCTGGCCCGGCTTGCGGCCGCCCATGCCGGCGAGCGCCACCATTTCCAGCATCTCCTCCGCGCGGCGCAGCCGCTCCGCCTTCGGCACCTTCCGGATCATCAGGCCATAGGCGACGTTGTCGGCGACCGTCATGTGCGGGAACAGGGCGTAATCCTGGAACACCGTGTTGACGTCGCGCTCATAGGGCGGCACGCCGGCGACCGGGCGGCCGTGGACATGGATCTCGCCGGCGCTCGGCTGCTCGAAGCCGGCGATCAGGCGCAGGCAGGTGGTCTTGCCCGAGCCGGACGGCCCGAGCATGGAGAAGAACTCTCCGTCGGCGATGTCGAAGCTCACGCCGTCGACGGCGCGCACCTCGCCGAAATGGCGGCTCACCTGACGGAAGCTGACGGCGATCGAGCTCTTGGTCGCTGACATGATGGGCGGGCGAAGGACGGCGGGGCGGGAGCGAGGGGCGGGGGCTGGTCCGCGGGGCCGGTGCGGACGACGGCAAGGGCCGGCCGGCGGAACGCCCGCCGGCCGGCGAGGCCGTCAGCGGCCGCCCAGGACGGCGATGTAGTCCGTCACCCAGCGGTAATACGGCACGCATTGCTTCCCGCCGCCGCAATCCGCGACGGGCGTCTTCCAGAACGAGATCTTGTCGAAATTGTCGATCCCGTTGGTCTGGCAGCCCGTGTCGGTCAGCAGCGCGTTGCCCTTGCAGGCGGCCGGCACCGAGGGCACCGACCCGAACCACGCGGCGAGGTCGCCCTGCACCTTCGGATCGATGGAGTGCTCGAGCCACATATAGGCGCAGTTCGGATGCGGCGCCTCGGCATGCATCATCGTCGTGTCGGCCCAGCCCGTGGCGCCCTCGGCCGGGACGGTGCTGGCGATCGGCTGGCCGTCCGCGACCAGCAGGTTCACCTGGAATGGCCAGGCCGAGGAGGCGGCGATGCCTTCGTTCTTGAAATCGTCGATCTGGACGAAGGCGTCGTGCCAGTACCGGGCCACGATCTCGCGCTGCTGGCGCAGCAGGTCGAGCGCCGCCTTGTACTGCTCCTCGGTCAGGGCATAGGGATCCTCGATGCCGAGCTCCGGCCGGTGCGCCTTCAGGTACAGAGCCGCGTCGGCGATGTAGATCGGGCCGTCGAAGGCCTGCACCCGGCCCTTGTTCGACTTGCCGTCGGGCAGGGTCTGCTCCTCGAACACCACGCTCCAGCTGGTCGGCGGCTCCGGGAACACGGTCGTGTTGTAGGCGAGCACGTTGCCGCCCCACTGATAGGGCACGCCGTAATGCTTGCCGTCCACCGTGTGCCAGGGCGCGTTCTGCAGGCGCTCGTCGATCGTCGACCAGCTCGGCACCAGGTCGATGTTGATCTCCTGGACGCGCTTGCCCGCGATGAGGCGCAAGGATGCATCGCCCGAGGCGGTGACCAGGTCGAAGCCGCCTTCGTTCATCAGGGCGACCATCTCGTCCGAGGTGCCGGCAGTCTTGATGGTGACCTTGCAGCCGGTCGCCTCTTCGAACTTGGTCACCCAGTCGAAGTTCGGATCGGTCTCGCCGCGCTCGATATAGCCGGGCCAGGCGACGATGGCGACTTCCCCTTCGCCCTCTCCGATGCTCTGCAGCGGCTCGGCCATCGCGGCTCCGCTCGCCATCATGCCGGCGGCGGTAAGAGCGGTCGCGCGGGTCAGGCAGGCCCGCAGGGCTCTCCCAGTCATGCGGTTGTCTCCTTCGGATTTGGTTCGCGGCCGGGCGTTCTGCTGTTCTTGACCGGCCGGTCAAGAGGCTAGCGCGGGCCCCGAAGGTTGTAAAAGGCCAAAAAGCGCCGCCCTCCGGCGGCGGACGCTAGCGGTCCAGCCGGAAGATGACGGGATGCCGGATCACCGCGTCGATCGGCCGGTCGCCGATGCGCGCCGGCGCGAACCGCCAGCGGCGCACCGCCTCGGCGGCGGCGCGATCGAGCCGCGGATGGCCGCTGGTCTCGACGACCCGCACCGAGGTCACCGTCCCGGCGGCGCTCACCGCGATCTCGAGGACCACCGTGCCTTCCTCGCCGCGCATCCGCGACGTCATCGGATAGGCGGGCTCGGGATTGCTGATGCCGGAGACGCTCGGCCCGGCACGCTCGGCCGTTCCCGAGCTGCCGGACCCGGATCCGCTGCGGGCCGGCTCCGGCGCTGCCGGCCGCACCGGGACGGCGGCGGTCTGCGGCCGGCTCTCCTCGGCCGGAGCCTCGATCGCGGCGGGGCGCTCGGCGGCCGGGGCGGATGCCATCTCGACCGGCGCGGGGGCCGCTGCATCGGCGGGCGGAGAGGGCTTGTGCGACGGGAC
>DAIMFL010000074.1:0-16461 GCA_036724615.1 Alphaproteobacteria bacterium
GGCGGCGGGGGCGGCCATTAGGCGCAGCCGGCATCGCGACGGCGCGCGGCGCGCGGATGCGCCGGTTCATGGGCAGGCGCCTTAGATCGGGCCTGCTCGGCGTCCTTGCCTTGGCCGCGATCTTCGCGCAGACGCACGGGGTGATGGCCGGCCCCTGCGGCGAGGACGAAGCCGCCGGCTGGTCCGGGCTGGAGCAGGCGGCGCTGCGCAGCCTCGCCGGCGGCCTTCCCTTCGATGCGGCCGCGGCGTCGATCTCTCCGGAATTCGTCCGCGAGCTGCTCACCTGCGAGGCTCTCGCGGGGACTCTCCCCGACGGAACCGTCGTGCTGCGCAATGCCGTGCTGTCGGGCCCGCTCGACCTCGCGCGCCGCACCGTGCTGCCGCGCTTCGAATGCGAGGGTTGCCGCATCCCCGCCCTCTACGCGAGCGAGAGCGAATGGCGCAACCAGCTCACCCTCACCGGCACGGCGATCCTCGGCGATGCCGATTTCTCCTTCGCCACGTTCCGTTCGTCGCTCCTGCTGAGCGGCAGCGCGGTCGCCGGGGTGCTCGACCTGTTCAGCGCCGAGCTGGGTGGCGACCTCTTGATCCTCGACGGCTCGAAGATCGCGGCGCTGGCGGCGGAATCGGTGGCGGTGCAGCGCTCGGTCGAGCTCGGCGGCAGCGAGATCTGGGACTATGCCGATCTCTGGGGCGCATCGATAGGACGCGATCTCGTGCTCACCGGCAGCTGGGCGGACGGCGCGCTCGAGAGCTGGACGGTGATCGGCGCCGGCGCGACCAAGGCGGAGCTGATGGCGGTCGACGCCACGTCGCCGGCCGTGCGCAGCCTGGGCAGCGCGAAGATCGACCGGCGCATCGACATCAGCAACGCCCAGATCCGCGGGCGGCTCGACATGGACGCCGTGCGGATCGCGGAGGATCTCTGGCTGCGCGGCTGCTCGGTCGTGGCCGGCCCCATCAAGCTGGTCTTCGCCCGCATCGGCCAGAACGTCGACCTCTCCAGCACGATCCTCGGCGACGTGGAGATGACGGGTGCGCGGGTCGGGGGCGAGCTGCGCCTCGGCGCGCCGGACGGCCGGCTCACCGCGCCGGTCTGGGCTCCCGGCGCGCGGCTGTCGCTGCGCAACGTCGAGCTCTCGTCCTGGACCGACGCGACCGGCAACCCGGCGCCTCGGCCTCCCGACTGCCCGCCGGCCAAAGGCCCCGCCGACCCCTGGCCGCGGAAGATCGACGTGATCGGCTTTTCCTACCGGAATGTCGGCGGCTATGGCGGCGGGTCCCCGGTGCTCCAGCACGATGTCGACTGGTTCTGCAACTGGCTGGAGCGGCAGCAGCCCTATTCCTTCGAGCCGTACCAGCACGCGGCCGCCTATCTGCGCGGCGTCGGGCTCGAGGACGCGGCGGACGACGTGCTCTATTGCGGCAAGGTGCTGCAGATCGAGAACACCCCGTCCTGGACCGGGAAGTTCGCGCTCCAGGTCCAGCGCGCCTTCGTCGGCTTCGGCTATCGGGTGGAGCGCAGCATCCTCTGGGCGCTGCTGTTCATCTTCATCGGCCAGCAGGTCTTCTCGCGCACGAAGGAGGCGAAGGCGCAGAACATGCCCTACGGCCTCGCCTACAGCATCGAGATGTTCATTCCCGCCCTGTCGCTCCGCCCGCTCCATCGCAGCATCGAGATCGCGGGATGGCAGCGATACTACTTCTACCTCCACAAGTTCATGGGCTGGGTGCTGGGCTCCTTCGTCGTGGCGACCTTCCTAGGCCTGCTCGGCCGCTGATGCTTCACAGGGACCGCAGCGTCCGTAGGCGTCGTTCGCCGCGAGTTGCCGGGCCGTCCCGCGCCTGCTCAAATGGCGCGATGGCGCGCGCCCGATCCGCATCCGGCCGAAGCCGCGAAGCGCCGGCCGGCCCATCTCTCTCGCGCCGCGACCTGCTGATCGGCGGGCTCTGCCTGTGCTGCCTGCCGCGCGCGCTCCGCGCCGCTGGGCCGATGGCGACCGAGGAGGTGGCGCCCGGCATCCATGTGCGCCGCGCGCCGCACGAGGACGCGACGGCGGAGAACCGCGACGCCATCGCCAATGTCGGCTTCGTCGTCGGCGGGGAGGCGGTGCTGGTCGCCGATCCCGGCGGCTCGCTCGCCGACGGCCGGGCGCTGCGCGACGCGATCCGGCGGGTGACGGCGCTGCCGATCCGCTACGTCGCCATGACCCATGCCCATCCCGACCATGTGTTCGGCGCCGGCGCGTTCGTCGAGGACGGACCGGCGTTCGTCGGCCATGCCGGCCTGCCTGCCGCGCTCGCCGCGCGCGGCGACTATTACCGGGAGCGGCTGGAGGAGATCCTGGGGCCCGGAAACGCCGGGTCGGTCGTCATGCCGACCATGACGGTCGAGCGCGCGGCGGTGCTCGATCTCGGCGGGCGCGAGGTCGCGCTCACCGCCCATGGGCCCGCCCATACCGACCACGACCTGAGCCTGCTCGACCGCCGGACCGGGACGCTTTTCGCCGGCGACCTGGTCTTCGCCGGCCGGGTTCCGTCGCTCGACGGCAGCCTGAGGGGCTGGATCGCGGAACTCGAGGCCCTGACGGCGCTTCCCCTCGCACGGGCCGTTCCCGGCCACGGCCCCGCCGTCGTAGACTGGCCGGACGGCGCAGCGGATCTGGAGCGGTATCTCGGGATCCTGCTGGCCGAGACGCGGCGGGCGATCGCGGACGGTCTCGGGATCGAGGCCGCGGTGGAAACGGTCGCCGCCTCCGAGCGCGACCGCTGGGCGCTCTTCGACGCGTATAATGGCCGCAACGTGACCCGCGCCTACACGGAGCTCGAGTGGGAGTAGCGGGACCGCCGCCGTTTTCGGGAGGGATCGACATGAAGCCAGTCATGCTTGGGCTCGCCGTCAGCGCCGCTCTCGCATTCGAGCCCCTGGGCGGACCGTCCTGGGCGGCAAGCGACGACGCGGCGCGCGCCGAGCGCTGGAACGATCTCAAGGGCATGATCTTCGAGGGCCGGGAGCTGCGCGACGGCAGCGGGCTGGTGGCGCTCGACGCCCCGGCGCGCGCGCTCGACGCCGCGCTGGTCCCGATCACCATCACCCTCACCGATGCGCAGCCGGTCGAAGGGGTCTATGTGGTGATCGACGAGAACCCGGCGCCGATGGCGGCGCATGTCGTCTTCGGGCCGGGCGCCGACCCCCATGTCCTGAAGCTGCGCGTGCGCGTCAACCAGTACACCCAGATGCATGTCGTCGCCGAGACCGCGGACGGGACGCTCTACGAGACGACGGAGTTCGTGAAGGCCGCCGGCGGCTGCTCCGCTCCGGTCGGCGCCGAGCAGACGGCCTCGCTCACCGAGATGGGCCGCATGAAGCTCAGGCTCGGCGACGAGGTGGCCTTCGGCAAGCCGGTCGAGGCGCAGCTCATGATCCGCCACCCCAATTTCAGCGGCATGCAGATGGACCAGCTCACCCGGCTCTACACGCCGATGCGCTTCGTCGAGACGGTCGACGTCACCTATAACGGCGAGCCGGTCCTGCACGTGAACGGCGACATCTCCCTCTCCACCGACCCGGTCCTCGGATTCAGCTTCGTCCCGAAGGAGCCGGGGCGGATGAAGGTGGTCGTGCGCGACAGCGACGACACGGTGTTCGAGGAGAGCTTCGACATTCCCGCGCGGGGGAGCTGAGGGGAAGCGCCCGCACCGGCCGCCGGGGACTGCCTCATGCGACGCGCCCCGCCGCTCGTTGCGCTGCTCTTCGCCGCGCTGTTCGGTGCGGCCTCCCTGGCCGCCCCCGTGCCGGAGCCGGAGGGGTTCTGGACCGGGCCGATGGGCGGCGCCGTGCCGGCGACCATCGCCGGCGGCACGGTGATCGACACGGCCGGGCTCCAGGCGCTGGTCGCCAAGGGCGGCGTCGTGCTGGTGGACGTGGCGCCCGCGCCGCGCCGGCCGGAAGGCATGGACGAAGGCACGCTCTGGCTGCCGCCGCCGCATCGCAGCCTGCCGGGAAGCGTCTGGCTCGCCGATGTCGGCCAGGGGGAGCTCGACCCGGCGCAGGACGCCTGGTACCGCCTGCGCCTCGCCGAGCTCACCCATGGCGACAGGGCGAAGCCGGTGGTCGTCTACTGCCACCCGAACTGCTGGGCGAGCTGGAACGCCGCGAAGCGGGCGATCCTCTACGGCTACAGCCGCGTCTACTGGTACCCGGACGGGGTGGAGGGCTGGCAGGAAGCCGGGCTGCCGACGGTGGTGCGCGAGGCGGAGCAGCCGGCGGACTGAGCGCCCGCTACTCCGCGGCGGAGGCCGGTTTCGCCGTCGCGGCCGCGGCGGGCGGCCGCTCCAGCGCGCGATGCTGGGTGGCGCGCACCAGGAGGATCAGCGTGACCGGCGTGGTCACCGTGACGAAGACGGCGATCAGGATCTCGTGTAGCACCGGCCGCGACTCGAGCACCGAGAAACAGAGCATCGAGGCGATCAGGATCGAGCCCGTGCCGAGCGTCGTGCCGAGCGTGGGCGCGTGCACGCGCTGGAAGAAATCGCCGAGCCGGAGCAGGCCGATGCTTCCGACCAGCGTGAGCCCCGCTCCGAGCAGGACGAGAAGCGCGGTCAGCAGCGCGACCCAGGCCGGAAGTTCGGCGGCGCCGGTCATTCGATCACCTCGCCGCGCAGCAGGAACTTCGCCGCCGCCACCGTGGCGACGAAGCCGAGCAGCGCGATCACCAGGGCGACCTCGAAATAAAGCGTGCTGCCGGTGCGGATGCCGAAGGTGATCAGCAGCAGCATCGCGATCACGTACATCGTATCGAGCCCGAGGATCCGGTCCTGCGCCCGCGGCCCGCGGATCAGGCGGTAGGCGGCGCAGAGCATGGCCAGGGCCAGGCAGATCTGGGCCACGACGATCGCGGCCGCCAGGATCGTCGCGCTCATTCGAAGATCTCCATCAGAAGCCGTTCGTAGCGATGCTTGATGGTCTTGATCCAGGCGGTCTCGTCCACGAGGTCCAGCACGTGGATCTGGAGCACGCCCGATTCGGAGTCGAAATGCACCCAGAGCGTGCCGGGCGTGGCGGTGATGATGCAGGCGAGGGTGGCGAGCCCATAGGGCGCGCGCATGTCGAGCGGGATCGACATGAAGCCGGACGTCTCGGTGCTGAGCCGGGGCCCGAGGATGATGCGCGCCACCGCGACGTTGGACCGCACGATGTCCGTGAAGACGGCCACGGCCAGGCGCAGCACGGCGTCGACGCGGCGGATGGCGGCCTTGGGCGGCTCCAGCGCGGAGAGCGCGACGGGGCCGAAGAGGGCGAGCGCCGCGCCGATCAGGATCTGGCCGGGCGCCAGGCTCTGGTTGAGCAGCAGCCACATGGCGAGGAGCGCCAGGGACAGGAGCGGGGCGGGGAGGAGACGCGCCGTCATTCCGCATCCTCCCCGGCAGGCTGCGGCACGGGGGCGACCGGCGCCTGGGCGAGGACGCTGCGCAGGTAGTCGCCGGGCGCGTGCAGCGCCTGGGCGGTCGCCTCCATGTACTGCATCGCCGGCCCGGCCTGGACCGTCAGGACCAGGCAGAGGAGCAGCAGCCCGGCGACCGGCGCCATCTCGATGACGCCGACCCGCGGGACCTCGCGCTCCGTCGTGGTCCAGAAGGTGCGCACGCCGGCCCGCGCCGCGGCGATCAGCACGGCGAAGCCCGACAGGATCAGCAGCGCGAGCAGCGCCCAGCCGCCCGGCGACATGCCGGCCTCGAGCAGGCCGGAGAGCAGCGCGAACTTCGCGAGAAACCCGGAAAGCGGCGGCAGGCCCGCCAGCAACAGGCCGCAGAGCAGGAAGCTGATGGCGAGCACCGCCATGGTCCCCGGCACGGGGATGCCGACCTCCTCCTGCTCCTCCTCTTCCGGCTCGTCCATGTCGCCGAAGGCTTCGCGAGTGACGGCCAGCATGTCGGCGCCGGCCTCGCGGCCGCGCTCGACCAGCTCGACCAGCAGGAAGAACGCGCTGATCGTGAGCGCGGAGCTCACGAGATAGAACAGCGCCCCCGCCGTCACCGTCGCGTCGTCGATGCCGATCGCCGCCAGCAGCGTGCCCGACGAGACCAGGACCGAGTAGGCGACCAGCCGCACCGTGTCCTGGGAGGCGAGCACGCCCGCCATGCCGAACAGGATCGTCGCCAGCCCGCCATAGAGCAGCCACTCGTTGCTGGTGACGGCGAGGATGGCGGCGGCCGGCGGGGTGGCGGCGCTGTAGGCGCCCGGCAGCCAGAAGCAGAGCGGCCACATGGCGGCCTTGACCAGGAAGGCGACGCCCAGGATCGCCGCGCCGGTCTCCAGCAGCATCCGGTCCTCTGCCGCGACCTCGGGGATCCGCAGGGCGAGGTCGGCCATGTTGAGCGTGCCGGTCACGCCGTAGATCAGGGCGGCGCCGATCAGGAACAGCGAGGAATTGGTCAGGTTGACGGCGATGTAGTGCATCCCGGCGCGCACCCGGAGGGCGCCCGACCCGTGCAGCACGAGGCCGTAGGAGGCGGCCAGCATCACCTCGAAGAAGACGAACAGGTTGAAGATGTCGCCGGTGAGGAATGCGCCGTCGAGCCCCATCAGCAGGAACTGGAACAGCGGATGGAAATGCGGCCCCGCGCGATGCCACCGCGCCAGCGAGAAGACGAGGGCGGCGACGGCGAGCAGGCTGGTCACCGCCAGCATCAGCGCGGACAGCCGGTCGAGCACCAGGACGATGCCGAAGGGCGCCGCCCAGTCGCCGAGCCGATAGACCTGCGTCTCCCCGCCGCCGGCCTGCCGGACGAGCACGAACGCGACCGCCACCAGCGCGACGGCGGAGGCGAGGCCGATCAGCGCCTTCACGTTGCGGCTGCGCCCGTCCAGCAGCAGCATCGAGAGACCGGCGGCGAGCGGCAGCACGATCGGCGCCATGACGAGATGGCTCGACCAGCCGGTCACGAGCCGCCCTCCCGCCCGTCCACATGGTCGGTGCCGCTGAAGCCCCGCGCGGCCAGGAGCACGACCAGGAACAGCGCCGTCATGGCGAAGCCGATCACGATCGCGGTCAGCACCAGGGCCTGCGGCAGCGGGTCGACATAGCGCGACGGGTCGCCGGGCCCGGCCGCTTCGAGCACCGGCGGCGCGCCGCTCTGCAGCCGCCCCATGGCGAAGATGAACAGGTTGACCGCATAGGACAGGAGCGACAGGCCGATGATCACCTGGAAGGTGCGCGGCCGGAGCAGCAGCCAGACGCCCGATCCGGCGAGCACGCCGATGCCGAGGGAGAGGATCAGCTCCATCACTCGGCTCCCGCCGGGGCGGGCCCGGCGCCCTCCGGCTTCGCCGGCCGGTGGCTGCGGATCGACTGGTGGGCAAGCGCGATCAGGATCAGCACCGTGGCGCCGACCACCAGGGTGAAGACGCCGAGATCGAACAAGACGGCGCTCGCCAGCGGCACGCGGCCGATCACCGGCAGGTCCGCGTACTGGAAATGCGAGGTGAGGAACGGCAGGCCGAACAGCCAGGCGGCGAGCCCGGTGCCCGCGGCGAAGAGCAGGCCGAGGCCGATCCAGCGCACCGGCAGGATGGTGAGGCGCGCCTCCACCCAGCGCGTGCCGCCCGCCATGTACTGCAGGATGAAGGCGATCGACATGGTGAGCCCGGCGACGAAGCCGCCGCCGGGCAGGTCGTGGCCGCGCATGAACAGATAGACCGCGACCGTGCCGATCACCGGGAAGAGCAGGCGCATGATGAGGCCCGGCACCAGCAGGGAATCGGCGAGCGTCACGCCCCGGCGGCCGTCGCCGCGCGCCTCGTCGCGCGCCGTCTGGAGCTGCTGCTGCTCCGGGCGCGGAATGCTGTCCGTCGCCGGGCGGAAGCGCCGGAGAAGCGCGAAGACGGCGAGCGCGACGGCGCCGAGCACGGTGATCTCGCCCAGCGTGTCGAAGCCGCGGAAGTCGACCAGGATGACGTTGACGACGTTGCGTCCGCCGCCCTCGGTATAGGCATTCTCCACGAAGAACCGCGAGATGCTGTCGGGGAGGGGGCGCGTCATCACCGCATAGGCGACCGCCGCCAGCCCCGCGCCGGCCGCCACCGCGATCGACAGGTCGCGCAGCCGGCGCAGCCGGACCCGGAGCGGCGGGCCGGCGCGCATCTCCGTCTCCTCGAAGCGCTTCGGCAGCCAGCGCAGGCCGAGCAGGAGCAGCACCGTGGTGACGATCTCGACCAGCAGCTGGGTGAGCGCCAGATCGGGGGCGGAGAACCAGACGAAGGTGATCGAGGTGGCGAGCCCCGCCCCGCCCATCATGACGAGCGCGGCCAGGCGGTGGAACTTGGCCTGGTAGGCGGCCGCCACCGCGCAGGCGGCGCCGACCAGCCAGACGAGCGCGAGGCCGGGGTCGAAGCCGAGCAGCGTCTCCTGCCCGGGGATGAGGCCGCGTTGGGAGAGCGGCCAGAGCGCGGCGACCACGGCCACGCAGACCACGATGCGCAGCTGCGGCTGCAGCCGCCGCGTGCCGAACAGGCGGACGGCGGAGCGCGCCGCCCGCCAGGACAGGAAGACCATCACCCGGTCGAAGACCCGCGGGCTCTGCACGTGGCGGATCAAAGGCGGGCCGTCCAGCCCCTTGGACAGCCAGCCGCGGAAGGCGCGGTACAGCACGACCCCGCCCGTGAGCGCGAGCACGCTCATCAGCAGCGGCAAGGTGAAGCCGTGCCACACGGCCAGGCTGTAGGGCGGCGTGCTCGCCCCGAGCACCGCGGTGACCGCGGTATGGAGGAACGGGCCGATGGTGACCGCCGGGATGATGCCGACGACCAGGCAGGCGACGACCAGGAGCTCGATCGGGAAGCGCATCCAGTGCGGCGGCTCGTGCGGCTCGCGCGGCAGGTCGGCCGGCGGCGGGCCGAAGAAGACGTCGCGGATGAAGCGCAGCGAATAGGCGACGCTGAACATCCCGGCGACCGTCGCCACGTAGGGAAGCGCCTGGTCCAGCACCGAATCGACATGCCGCTCGATCGTCTCGGCGAAGAACATCTCCTTGGACAGGAAGCCGTTGAGCAGCGGCACGCCCGCCATGGCGGCGGCGGCGACCATGGCCAGGGTGGCGGTGATCGGCATGTAGCGATAGAGCCCGCTCAGCCGCCTGATGTCGCGCGTGCCGGTCTCGTGGTCGATGATGCCGGCGGCCATGAACAGCGAGGCCTTGAAGGTCGCGTGGTTCATGATGTGGAAGATCGCCGCCACCGCGCCGAGCGGGCTGTCGAGACCGAGCAGCAGGGTGATGAGGCCGAGATGGCTGATCGTCGAATAGGCGAGCAGGCCTTTCAGGTCCTGCTGGAAGATGGCGACGAAGGCGCCGAGCACGAAGGTGGCGAGCCCGGCGGTGCCCACGATCCAGAACCAGGCGTCGGTGCCCGCCATCACCGGCCAGAGCCGGGCCAGCAGGAACACCCCGGCCTTCACCATGGTGGCCGAGTGCAGATAGGCGGAGACCGGCGTCGGCGCCGCCATCGCCTGGGGCAGCCAGAAATGGAAGGGGAACTGCGCGCTCTTGGTGAGCGCGCCCACCAGGACCAGGACGAGCGCCGGCAGGTAGAGCTCGTGCGTGCGGATCCGGTCGCCGGCGGCGAGGACCTGGTCGAGATCGTAGCTGCCGACGATCTCGCCGATCAGAAGCACGCCGGCCAGCAGGCACAGCCCGCCCGCCCCGGTCACGGTCAGCGCCATGCGCGCGCCGTCCCGCGCCTTCGGGTTGTGGTACCAGTAGCCGATCAGCAGGAAGGAATAGAGGCTGGTCAGCTCCCAGAAGAAGACGAGCTGGATCAGGTTGCCGGACAGCACCACGCCCAGCATCGCCCCCATGAAGCCCAGCAGGAACGACCCGAAGCGCGGCACCGGGTCGGCGGGCGACATGTAGTAGCGGGCGTACATCACCACGAGCAGCCCGATCGCGGTGATGAGAACCGCGAACATCCAGGCGAAGCCGTCCATGCGCAGCGAGAAGGACAGGCCGAGCGAGGGCAGCCAGTCCCATTGCGCGCGGACCACCGCGCCGTCGGCGATGCCGGGATAGAACGCGCAGGATATGGCGAGGCCGATCACCGCCACGCCGGCGGCGAGCCAGCCTACCGCCCGGCGGGCGCTGCCGGGGATGAGTGCCGCCAGGAAACTGCCGAGGAACGGAAGGACGAGCACGATCAGCAGAAGGATCTCGTCCGGCATGGTCGAAATCGTCGTCTCTCGGCTATGTGAACAGGATCTCCCGGCGATCGACCCGTCGGCCATTATGGGTGACTACCGCCGGCCTGCGCAACGTTTCCCGCCGCCGCGCGGCATCAGGGGCGTCGGACGACGCAAGGGGCGACGCCGGCAGGGGAACCGTGTAGATGCGGCGGTGTCCCGCCCTTGCCGGTTCCGCCCCGAGCTCGAGACAGCCGAACGGCGCCTGCGCCGATTCGCTGCAGGACTCGATGGATCGTCGGGCGGTGGCGAGGCTGCTAAGATGGCTCAGCGTGAGATTCCATCGGTCCGATTCTCGTAGGCAGGCCATGTCGTCACGAAATGCCCAGCGACGGGGCGCCAAGGCGTCGCGCAGGAAGAAGCTGCTGGCCGAAAGACGGAAGCGCAACCCCCCGGACAGCCGGCCGTCGCTGGAACGGCAGGCGCAACAGTTCGCCTCTGCGCCGCTCTATGCCTGCCTGCTGCAGGACGAGCTGTTCGAGCGCGGCAATGGCACGCTGATCCTGGCGCGCGACGCGGGAGCGGGCATGATCGCCATGACCATCTTCCTGCTCGATGTCTTCTGTCTCGGAGTGAAGGACGTAATCTTCCAAACCTGCGACGAAGAGCAGGTCGAGGCGGTCATCGAGGGGCTGAGCTACGAGGCGCCGCTCATCGAGGTCGATCTGCCCTATGCCCGGAAGCTGCTGCGTGACAGCGTCGCCTGGGCGCGCTCGCTCGGGTTCGAGCCTCCCAAGGAGTATGCCGCGGCCGAGCGCCTGTTCGGCGACAGCTCGGCGGAGGCCTGCGATGCCAGCTTCAGCTTCGGTCATGACGGCAGACCGCTTTACATTCCCGGCCCATCGGACACGCCGGCGAAGATCAGGCAACGGATCGCGACCCTGAGCCGGCATCTCGGCGAAGACGGTTTCGATGTCGCATTGGCTGTCGATGACGACCTGGACGAAGACGACGTCGCGGACGACGAGTTTCCGGAAGATCCAGACGGCCCGGCCTACGATCCTGCCGAAGCGCCGGATCCCGAGGAGTGGCTGGCCTTCGACGAGGACGAGCGGATCGCCGCAGTGCTGGCCTATCATCGGCGCGCCCGAACTGACGCACCCAGGGTCCATGCCATCTTCCATATCGTGGTCGAGAACCAGATCGCGGAGAGTGCGGAGCCGGTCTGCCGAGCTGTACGGCGCCTGATGGGGGAGGGCTTGGACCGCCATGATGCCATTCAAGCGGTGGGCGCGGTCCTGGCACAATATCTCACTGGCGCGGTGGCCGCCGGCTCGCTGGAGGCGATTTCGAACGACGCCTACTTCGCGGCGGTGGACCGGCTCACGGCGGAGAGCTGGCACCGGGACTTCGGTGTCGGGGACGAGCCGGAGGAGACATAGCCCAGCGACGACCGGCGCAGGCGCGGGACTGGCGTTCCGGCCGTGCTGAAACCGAGGGACTCGACCTACGGCATCTGCCGGCCTTTGCGCCAGTTGGCTCGGGCTATGCCCTTGGCCCGCGCCTGCAGCAACCCCCTCAAAGAGGGGGAGAGGGTTGCTGCACCGTGCTCACCACGAGCGGACCGCTCCGAGCCGGAGGACCATCGCAGCCGACGCCGAGGGCCGAGCAGCTGGCCGCGGCGTGCAGCAGAAGAATCCGGCGCACTTCGGCGACCGTGTCGGGATTGGCCTGGCAGGAATGAGGGGATCTGACGATCAATTCGGACTCCACCCCGTCGATGTGGGCGCTTCGATACGCCACCACGCCGTCACCGCCGTCCTCGACCGGTCCATCGCCGTCGACGGCTATGATCGAATGGGCCGGAATGCCAGGCGCCACCGGAATCCGTGAAAGGCCGGCAATGAAGGGGCTGCCGGGCGTCATCCCGTAGATGCTCCCGGGCGCGACCTGCCCGGGCGCATAGGCCAGCGCGTCCGGATTGTTCGTGAGGACATCCTGGAGCGCGGACGCCACGCTGAAGGGGAGCCGGACCAGCTTGGATATCAGCCGCGTCACCGAGTATTCCGTCAGGAAGCTGCCGCCATGCGGGGTGGCGATGAACACCACCCGCCCGACGAACGGTTCGGGTGTCACGAACAATGCGCGCTGCATCAGGTCCCGGGTTTCAGGCCGGACCTTGAGCTCCGCCAGGGGACGGCGGCTGAAGCTGTTCCACAGCCGGTCGCCGGTATCGACGGCCGTCATCTTGGCGAGCAGCCCGCCCTGGCTGTGGCCGATGACCACCATTTCCCGCAGCGCCGGGTCCTGCCCCTCCGGATCCAGCCGCGCCACGGCGTCGCGAAGAGCTTCGCGCAAGACCATGGCCGAAAGGGGCACCGGATTGCCGGTCTCATAGCTGAAGAACCAGAACTGGAACCGGGTGCGGATCCGCCGGTCGCTCAACAGGTCGTTCACCATGTCGGCCCAGCGCCCGACGCTCGAGGCGGTGCCGTGCACGAGGACGACCGGGATGCGGCCCGGAACGTAGGGCTGCATGGAAACCAACTGGCTCGGCCTGTCGCGCAGGAGGTCACCGAGCAGAAAGCCCCGCAGCTCCGTCGCCCAGATCGCCGGGTCGCTGAGCGTATAGGCCAGCGCTGCCGACGGCTCCGTCTCGAGCGGAACCGTCTCGCCTGCGATCTCGACATCCTCCGTGACCGACAACGGGTACAGCTCCAGCGAAGCCTGAAGCCGGCCAGGATCGTCGTTCGTGAGAAGCTGTCGGCGGGCATCGGGAATCCGCAGAAGGGCGGTCGCCGACAGCTTCAGCCGCGGCGCAACCTGGAAGCCGGTTTCCTGATGAAGCGGAATGGTCCCCGCCGCCAGGGGCGCGCCCAAGCCAGGATAACGATAGCGGTTCTGGAGGCCCCAGATCTCGAACTCGCCGACCGGCACGAAATCGGTGAGCCGCCGCTCGCTCCAGAGCAGCTGGCGGTCGTCGAACGCGACCTCGATCTCGTCACCGGCCGGCAGCCCGAAACGGCCTCCGCGCGGCTCGAACGCTCTGCCGTCGGCCGACTTGAACGCGTTCGTGAGCGCGCGGTTGTAGAGATCGACCGCCCAGCGGAAGCGCGGATCGAAGGGGCTGGGCGGATCCCCCGCCCCTTCCGGGAAGAGGAAGGCATAGGCATAGACGACGCTCGCGAGGTAGAACGGCTGGCCGCCGCCCGACGCCGCGTGGGCAAACGAGAGCTCGGCCAGGGCGAACAGATCGTCGGGGCGAAGCTCGCTTGCCACCGCCGCAGCGTGGAGCTCGGCCACCGCGGCGGCGGCATCGATCTCCGCAAGCTCTCCGACGCCCCTTTGACGGAGAGCGTTCTCGGTGAACTGGCTCAGCTCGCCGGTCGTGAGCACGTTGCCGGTGAGCTCCCGGTGGACCGCCTGGGATCCGACATGGCCGACCCCGACGGGGGTGGCGCAGCCGGCCACCGCCAGCGCTACCGCCAGGACGCAGATCCGGAGGCTGGCCGATACGGCGCCCGCGACGACCCCGACCACACGCTCGCGCAGTCTCGGGGTGAGCACGGACCGGCGGTGAGCGATCTTTCGGGCGCTGCGCGCCTCCAGTGGGGTAGTCGAGCTGATAGCCGTCATTGCTTTCGAGCCTTTCCGCTCTTCTGGCTGCTGCCTGGCGCCTCACGCCGAACCCGCAACTCTCCTTCCATATCCGGCCTTCCATATCCGGCCGGCGTCATGGCCCTGCGTCCTCGGGCGAGGGCTGGACCAGCTTCAAGCCCTGCCGCGCCACGGCGGGCGCCGCCTCGCCGCCGCCGGCGACCTGCACTGTGGGGACCGCGAACCTGATCCCGTTCTCGGCGAACGCCTTCTTGATCTGCGCGAGCGCCTTGCGCCGGATGACGAACTGCTCTCCGGGCTTGGTCATCATCTTCACCCGGATCTTGATGGCGAACTCGCCGAACTGCTCGACGCCCTGCATCTTCAGGGGCTCGAGCATGTTGGCCCCCATCTCCGGGTCGCGGGCCAGATCCTCCCCGATGCGCTTGATCAGCTTCCGCACCTTGTCGAGGTCGGTGTCGTAGGCGACGTCCATGGTGAATATGTCGATCACCCAGTCGCGGCTCATGTTCTGCACCGCGCCCAGCTCGCCGAACGGCACGGTATAGAGCGGGCCCCGATGGTGGCGGAGCTTGACGGAGCGCAGGCTGAAGGATTCGACGGTGCCCTTGTAGTTGCCGCTCTGGATGTACTCCCCGACCCGAAAGGCGTCGTCGAGCAGGTAGAACACACCGCTGATGATGTCCTTCACCAGGGTCTGCGCGCCGAAGCCGACCGCGACGCCGACCACGCCGGCGCCGGCGACGAGAGGCCCGATCTCCACGCCCATGGACGAAAGCACCATGAGCGCGGCCATGACGATGAGGACCACGAACAGCATGTTGCGCAGGATCGGTAGCAAGGTTCGCAGCCGGGCGGCGCGGCGGGACTGCTCGCCGCCCGGCGCCGCGGGGCCTTGCGCCGCCCCGATCCTGCGATCGATCAGCGCCTTCAGCGTGTGCCACGCGAAATCCGCCGCGAGGATGACGATCACCGCACTCACCGCCCCGCGGAGAAGACGGGTCGCGAAGCTGTCGCTCATGGCCATCGCGGTGAGGTCGATGCGCCAGATATGGGCCAGCAGCAACGCCGCCCCGATGATCAGGGCGGCGCGAATGCCGCGCTCCATCGAGACGATCTGGAACACCGGCACGTCCTCCGCCGGACCCGCAGCGCCGGCCGGGCGCAGCAGATGGGCAACCGAGCGCCTGGCGGCCCGCAGAGCGGCCGGCAGGGCGGCTGCGACGACGGTCAGCCAGAACAGCGGGATGGCGCCCGCCACCCAAAGTAGCCAGAGCACGGCGAAGTAGATGCTGAGGAGACCGTTACTGAGACCGCGACTGAGGCGGCGGGCATAAGCCTCCGCCGCCGCTTCGGGCGGCGGGCGGCGCCAGACCGACTCCAGGCCGATCGCCAGCAGCCCGAGCCCGAGCGCATAGGCGATGATCTGGCGGGCTTCGGCCGGCATGCCGAGGGTGCGCAGCAGAGTCACCGTCACCCAGCCGAAGGCAAACCAACCGACGAGCAGCACGACCCGCCGATACCAGAACCGCGCGGCTTCATTCGACATCGGCAGGATGCGGAGGCGCTCGTCCTCGGGCGCCGTCACGGCCCGCAGGGCGATCATCGCCGAACGCAGAAGCAGGAATGCGACGAGATAGCCGAGAACGATCTCGCGCAGCATTGGCGGCCAACGGAACGCCAGCAGCGCGCCGATGCCGCCGATCGCAAAGGCCGCCAGCGCGGCCACGGCGAGACCGAGCCGCAGCGCAATCGCTGCCAGGCGCTGCCGGACCGTGGCATGGGATTGGGCGGCCGGGTCCCGCAGCCGCGCGACGCCCCGGGAGAACAGCCTCTCCGCGCCGACACCGAGCGCGACGAGCCCGTCGACCAGCAGCGCGCCCCGCAGCAATCCGCCCTCGCGAAACGCATGGCCGAGAACCGTTCCGGCCTGCGCGACCTCCCGAGGCAGCTCCGGGATTGCCGCGAGGAGCCCGTCGATATGCTGCCGGATCGCGGCGACCCGATCCGCCAGATAGCCGCCGGGATTGCCCATGACGCTCATGGCGGGCTGCTCCGCCGCGGGCGGCGCGGCGGCGCGGCGGCTCTCCTCCAGCCATGCCCGGACCTCCGGGTCCTCGAGCAGCCTGAAGAGTTCCTCCACCTTCAGCCTGGTCTCGGTCTCGGCCGGCACGGCCTCGCCCTCCGCCCGCGAAGGGCCGGCGCCCGCCATCGCCCCCGCCACGACGACCGCGGCGACGAGCGCCGCCGCGATCTCTCGACGCAGCGCCTCGATCCGTTCGGCGGTTCCTGCCAGCTCCTTGCGCATGGTGGCCTCGGCACGGCCCCTCGTCGGACACCGACTTCTCCCGAGCCGGGCCCCGCGACGGGCCTCCTCAGTCTGTGGTCCGCGCAGCGAAGATCGCCGAAGGCGGACGAAACTCGATTGGAGTCACCTTTTGCCGCCAGGTAATCTATACTGTCGTCCTACTCCTCTGCCTTGCCGTTTTCCGCTCACGAGCAGACGTGTCGAGAGGCGCAACGCCACAAATCCACGAGCCAGCCATTGCCGACGGAGGGACAGGACGATGCTTCACCAGCGGCATCCCTGGATAGGTTCGGTAGCGTCGATCGTGTTCTCGATCGCGGGCGGAGCGGCGGGAGCTGCGGAATACAGCGTGGGGATCGGGGC
>DAIMFL010000075.1:0-2998 GCA_036724615.1 Alphaproteobacteria bacterium
GATCCTCGACATGCTGTCCCGCGACCAGGCGGTCCGGGTGCGCGAGGTGGTGGCCCAGGCGCTGAAGGACCTGACCGACGCGCCGCCGGAGGTGATCGGCCGCCTGGCGCGCGACGTGGAGCTGGCGGTCGCCGCGCCGATCCTGGAGCATTCGCCGGTGCTGGGGAGCGCCGATCTCCTCGACATCGTCGCTGAGGGCCCGACGCGGGGCGGCCTCGCCGCCATCGCCCGGCGTGCCGGTCTGCCGGCCGAGGTGGCCGATGCGGTCGTCGGCGCCGCGGTCGACAGGCCGGCCGAGGCGCCGGCCATTGCGGCGCTCCTCGCCAATGACAGCGCGCAGATCCGCGAGGAGACGCTCGACCGCATTCTCGATCGCGCCCCCGCCGTGGAGGCCTGGCATCCGGCGCTGGTGCGGCGTCCCGCCCTGCCGCAGCGCGCCCTGCGCCGGCTCGCCGGCTTCGTCGCGGAGTCCCTGCTCGAAATGCTGCAGCAGCGCCCCGACCTGGACCCGGAGACTGCCCGCACCGTGGCCGCCACGGTGCGGCGGCGGCTGGAAGAGGACGAGTCCGACGCTCCCGCGCCGCCGGTCCCGACAGGGGACCAGGACGTCTCCGCGGCCATCGCCCGGGGCGACCGGCAGGCCGCGATGGCGGCGCTCGCCCGGGAGTCGGGCCTCGACGGCACGGTGGTCGAGCGCATCCTGACCTCGCAAAGCCCCAAGGGAATCGTCGCGCTTGCCTGGAAGGCGGGCCTCCCGGCCCGGCTGTCGCTGCAGCTCCAGCAGCGCATCGCCGGCATCCCGACGCGCAGCCTGCTCAATCCGCGCGAGGGCGTGCACTACCCGCTGAGCGAACAGGAGATGCGCTGGCAGATCGAGTTCTTTCACAGCATGTAGCCTGGAGCACCGCGCAGACGGACCCATTGCGCGGCCCGCGCCCATCGCCTAGGAGTTGCCGACAAACCCACCGAGGCCGCAGCCCATTCCGCGGCCGATCACCCGGACTGCAGGCATGAAGGTCTATATCAGCGCCGACATCGAGGGCGTCACCGGCATCACCAACTGGGACGAGGCCGAGAAGAACCATCCCGACTATCCGGAATTCCGACAGCGCATGACCGACGAGGTCGTCGCCGCCTGCGACGGCGCCATCGCCGCCGGCGCGACGGAGATCCTGATCAAGGACGCGCATGATTCGGGGCGCAACATCCTGGCCGACCGGCTGCCGGACTGCGCCCGCCTGGTGCGCAGCTGGAGCGGCCATCCGCTCGCCATGGTGCAGGAGCTCGACGACAGCTTCGACGCGGTGCTGCTGGTCGGCTATCACTCCAAGGCGGGGTCGGAGAGCAATCCGCTCGCCCATACGATCACGCTCAAGGTCGCCCGCGTCTCGATCAACGGCGCGGTCGCGTCGGAAGCGATGATCCATAGCTGGGCCGCCGCGCTCCACGGCGTGCCCGTCGTGTTCCTCTCCGGCGACAAGGGCATCTGCGAGGAGATGCGCGGCTTCAACCCGGGCATCGCGACGGTCGCAGTGAGCGAAGCCTTCGGTCCGTCGACGGTGAGCCTCGCGCCCAGCCGCGCGCAGCGGCTGATCCGCGAGGGGGTCACCGCGGCGCTGACGGGAGACCGCCGGGCCTGCCGCGTGGCCCTGCCGGAGCGCTTCGTGCTCGATGTCGCCTATGCGAACCCGGTGCAGGCCTACAAGTCGTCCTGGTATCCGGGCGCGCGCCATGTCGGCGACCGCACCGTACGGCTGGAGACCGACAGCTATTTCGAGGTGCTACGCGCCCTGCGCTTCATCGTGTAGGGCCCGCGGCGTGGCGGCAGCGCGGCGAGGAGGTGTCGCCGAACACGGCGGCCAGGAAGACGGCGATCATCGTGGCGACCAGCGCCGCCCCGCCGAGGCGGTGATTGAGGACGTACAGCCCGGCCGAGCCGACCAGGCCGAAGACAGGCAGTTTCCAGCTCATTGGACTCTCCCGAGAGGTTCGAGCCGTGGAGATGGGGATCCCGGCGGCGGGAGGGAACCCCCTCTCTCATACCTTTGCCGTCACTCCGGCTCGGGCTTGGTGCCGCGCAGGCGCTTGATCGCCCCGCGCCGGCCTTTGGATTCGAGCCGCCGGCGCGTCGCCCCGGCGCCGGGCCGGGTCGGCCGGCGGGGCGGCGCGGGCGGCTCGGCCGCCTGGCGGATCAGCGCGATCAGGCGCTCCAGGGCGTCGGCGCGGTTGCGCTCCTGGGTGCGGTGGCGCTGCGCGACGATGACCAGCACCCCCTCCTTGGTGAGCCGGCGCCCGGCGATCGCGGCGAGCCGTTCCCGCACCGGCTCCGGCAGGGAGGTCGAGTTGCGCAGGTCGAAACGCAGCTCGACGGCGGTCGACAGCTTGTTGACGTTCTGGCCGCCGGGACCCGACGCCCGGACGAAGCTCTCGGTGATCTCACGCTCGTCCAGGGCGATGCGGCGGGTGACGAGAATCATGGATACAGGGTAGCGGCGCCGGATCGGGCCGTCACCCGCGGACCCCGCGACCGTTGTCCTATCCCCGGTCGCAGCGCCGCCTCGGCAGCGCAGTCAATCCGCCGGAACGGGATTCGATACCGGCGATGCCGGAGATGCAGGCGCATCCCGTTGCGCGCCGGCGGGCATATCCTCCCCGTCGCAGCCGGGCCGCTTCACCGTGCCGCGGCGCTCCGGCGGCACGCCGCAATCGTCGACGCGCTGCTCGTCCGAGGCCTTGTCGGAGAGCTTCTCCTTGAGCGTTCGGGTCTCCGCGGCGGCCGCCAGGTCCGGCAGGCCGATGGCGAGCGCCACGCCGGCCGTGAGGGCGAACGCGATGGAAAGTCGGAAAGCGGTTCGGAGTCGTTCCATGGCCTCTCGGCGGGGTCGATCGGCGGGTCCTCGCCCGATGATGATCGAGGACGGCGGGAGGGGAACCCCGTTTCTTGCGCTCAGCCCTCCCACTCCTTCCGGCGATTCGAGCGCAAGGAGCGGAGTGCTTG
>DAIMFL010000075.1:3008-16388 GCA_036724615.1 Alphaproteobacteria bacterium
GTTCCATGGCCTCTCAGCGGGATCGAACGGGCGCTCGCCCGATGATGGTCCATCGCGGCCGCGCGGGAACCCCGTTTCTTGCGCTCAGCCCCTGGACTCCTGTTTTCGATTCGAGCGCAAGGAGCGGAGTGCTTGCGCCGCTGCGGCGCCTAAATTCTGCGGCCAGGAGACGAGCCCTCGCGGACTCGTGAGACATGCCGAGGAGAGCTATCATGCTGGCCTTGACCGCACCGAGCCATGAGACCATGCCGCCGCTGCCGCCCGCCGATGCGTGCTGGGAGGCCGTCCGGCGGCGCGACCCCACCGCCGACGGGCGCTTCGTCTATTCCGTGCGGAGCACCGGCGTGTACTGCCGCCCGTCCTGCGCCGCACGGCTCGCCCGGCGGGAGAATGTGAGCTTCCATGCCGACTGCGCCGCGGCGGAGCGCGCCGGGTTCCGGCCCTGCAAGCGCTGCCGTCCGAACGAGCGCCCCTTGGCCGAGCGCCAGGCGACGATCGTCGCCACGGCCTGCCGGCTGATCGAGGACGCGGAGGAGCCGCCGAGCCTCGACGCGCTGGCGCAGAGCGTCGGCATGAGCCCGTTCCACTTCCACCGCGTGTTCAAGAAGGTGACCGGCCTGACGCCGAAGGCCTATGCGGCGGCCCATCGCGCCAACCGGGTGCGCGACGGGCTGACCCGCAGCGCCAGCGTCACCGAGGCGATCTACGGCGCCGGGTTCAATTCGAGCGGACGGTTCTATGCCGCGGCGTCGCAGCTGCTGGGCATGACGCCCATGCGCTTCCGCAGCGGGGCGCCGGGGCAGGAGATCCGCTTCGCGGTCGGCGCGTGCTCGCTGGGCTCGATCCTGGTCGCGGCCAGCGAGAAAGGGGTCTGCGCGATCCTGCTGGGCGACGACCCGGACGGGCTGGTCCGCGACCTCCAGGACCGCTTCCCGAAGGCCCGGCTGATCGGCGGCGACGCCCGGTTCGAGGGCTGGGTGGCGAAGGTCGTCGGCTTCGTCGAGGCGCCGCGGATCGGCCTCGACCTTCCGCTCGACCTGCGCGGCACCGCGTTCCAGCAGCGCGTCTGGCGCGCCCTCACCGCGATCCCGCCGGGATCGACCGCCAGCTATGCCGAGATCGCCGAGAGGATCGGCGCGCCCAAGGCGGTCCGCGCCGTGGCGCAGGCCTGCGGCGCCAACCCGCTCGCCGTCGCGATCCCCTGCCACCGCGTGGTGCGCCGCGATGGCGAGATCTCCGGCTATCGCTGGGGCGTGGAGCGCAAGCGGGCGCTGCTCCGGCGCGAGGCCGAGGCGTGAGCGTCGCCGCCCGCGCGCGGAAGCCGGCGCCGCAGGCGGCCGGCGCGGAGCGCATCGCGGCGCTCGACTGGGAGCGGATCGCCGGCGAGCTCGATGCGCAAGGCTGCGCCGTTCTCGGCGGGCTGGTCGCCGCCGCGGATTGCGCGGCCCTCGCGCGCAGCTATGACGAGGACGGCCTCTTCCGCAGCCGCATCGTCATGAGCCGCCACGGCTTCGGCCGGGGCGAGTACAAGTATTTCGACCATCCGCTGCCCGACATCGTGGGCGCGCTGCGCGGCGCGCTCTACCCGCCGCTGGCGCGGATCGCCAACCGCTGGCAGGCGGCGCTGGGACTTGCCACGCGCTTTCCGGCGGATCACGCGGCATTCCTGGAGCGCTGCCACGCGGCCGGGCAGACGAAGCCCACGCCGCTCATGCTGCGCTACGGGCCCGGCGACTACAACTGCCTGCACCAGGATCTCTACGGCGAGCATGTCTTCCCGCTCCAGCTCGCCGTGCTGCTGTCGGAGCCCGGACGGGATTTCACCGGCGGCGAGTTCGTGCTGACCGAGCAGCGGCCGCGCATGCAGTCGCGTGTCGAGGTGGTGCCGCTCGGTCGCGGCGACGGCGTGATCTTCCCGGTCCATCAGCGGCCGGTACAAGGCACGCGCGGGGTCTACCGGGTCGCCATGCGGCACGGGGTGAGCCGGCTGCGCTCCGGCCGGCGCACGACGCTCGGCGTCATCTTCCACGACGCCAAGTGACGGCGGTCGAGGGAAGCGTCAGCCGGACGAGCTGCCGGTCCCTTCCCGCGCCAGGGCATCCCGCGCCGCGGCGGTGAGATCGAAGGAGCGCAGCCGGGCGGCATGATCGAAGATCTGCGCGGTCACCATGAGCTCGTCGGCGCGCGTCCGCGCAATGAAGTCGCGCAAGCCCTCGCGGACCGTGTCGGGACCGCCGACGATGGAGCAGGCGAGCGCCCGGTCGAGGCCCGCCTTCTCGACCGGGCTGCAATAGGCGTCGATGTCGTCGATCGGCGGCTGGAGGCGCCCCGGATCGCCGCGCCGCAGATTGATGAACTGCTGCTGCAGCGACGTGAACAGCCGGCGCGCCGAGGCATCGGTCTCCGCCGCGAAGACGTTGACGCCGAGCATGGCATAGGGCCGCTCGAGCTGCTCCGAGGGCTGGAAGCGGCTGCGATAGACCTCAAGCGCCTCCATCAGCGCCTCGGGCGCGAAATGCGACGCGAAGGCATAGGGCAGGCCGAGCGCGGCGGCGAGCTGGGCCCCGAACAGGCTCGATCCCAGGCTCCAGATCGGCACGTTCGTGCCTGCCCCCGGCACCGCCCGTACCTTCTGACCCGGCTGCTCCGGCCCGAGCAGGGCCTGCAGCTCCACCACGTCCTGCGGAAAGCGGTCGCCGCTGGCGGCGAGGTCGCGGCGCAGCGCGCGGGTCGTCAGCATGTCCGTGCCCGGCGCGCGGCCGAGCCCGAGATCGATGCGGCCAGGAAACAGCGACTCGAGCGTGCCGAACTGCTCGGCGATGACGAGCGGCGAATGGTTCGGCAGCATGATGCCGCCGGCGCCGACCCGGATCGTGCCGGTGCCGCCGGCCACATGGGCGATGACGACCGAGGTCGCGGCGCTGGCGATCCCCTTCATATTGTGGTGCTCGGCCAGCCAGAACCGCCGGTAGCCCCACCGCTCGGCGTGGCGCGCGAGATCCAGGCTGTTGCGGAAGGCGTCGGCCGGGCCGGCGCCTTCGGCGATCGGGGCGAGATCCAGGACGGAGAACGGAATCATCTATGCCTCTCGTTCGCCGGCGCGGCGCCGCCGGACTCGTGAAGCTGGTTCCTGAACGCGGCCGGCACAAGGGCCGCGACATTTGTCGACGGCGGCCGCGGCCTGTGTCACGCTTCCATCCGTCCGGGGGACGGAGCAGAAAGCCGCGCATGGTACGCTATCTCGAGCTCGATGAGCTGGAGTCGGAGGGGATCCGGCTGGTCCACGCCCATTGGAATGAGATCCGCGGCGGCCGGCGCTATCCCGCGAAGCGCGACGTCGATCCGGCAGCGATCAAGCCCGTCCTGCCTTACGTCATGATCAGCGAGGTGCACCGCGATCCGCTGCGCATCCGCTATCGGCTGGTCGGCACGGAGGCCGCCCATTACGCCGGCGCGGATTTCACCGGGAAGTGGCTGGACGAGACCGGCTGGGGCGACGATGCGCAGGCGGTCGGGCAGCTCTATGCGCACATGCTGGAGATGGGCCGCCCGATCTTCGGGGTCGACCACTTCACCCAGCTGTCGGACGGCCGGCGCATGCCCTACGAGTTCGGCATGTTCCCTCTGGCCGCGGACGGCGATACCGTGGACCACTGCCTGGTGGTGGAGGACTATCGCCGGCTCGACCGGCACGAGGCGCATCGCCGCTAGGGCATGATCGCATGGGGGAGAGCCGGATGGCCAAGGGGTACTGGATCGCCCGGGTGAACGTGACCGACGAGGCGGCCTACAGGGGGTATATCGAGACGAACAGCGCGGCCTTCGAGAAATACGGCGGCCGGTTCCTGGTGCGCGGCGGCGCCTTCGTCTGCCCGGAAGGCGGCACGGAACCGCGCAACGTGGTGGTGGAGTTCCCCGATTATGCCACGGCCCTCGCCTGCTATCACTCGCCGGAATATCAGCACGCGCGCAGCTTCCGGCTGGGCGCCGCCGATTTCAACATCCTGATCATCGAGGGCTATGACGGCCCGCAGCCGTCCTGAGCCGCGCGGCCTCTATCGCCGGCGGAGCCGCTCCGAGCGGCGGCGCAGCAGCTCCATCAGCAGCAGCAGCGAGGCGGAGAGCAGCACCAGGATCGTCGCCACGGCGGCGATGCCGGGGCTCACATATTCGCGCACGCCGCTGAAGATCTGCCGCGGCAGGGTGCGCTGCTCGGGGCTGGCGATGAACAGCGCGACCACGATCTCGTCGAAGGAGGTCGCGAAGGCGAAGAGCGCGCCGGAGGCGAAGCCCGGGAACACCATGGGCAGGGTGACGCGGCGGAACACCGTGAGCGGCCGCGCGCCCAGGCTCGCCGCGGCGCGGTTCAGGTTCACGTCGTACCCGTCGAGCGCCGCCATCATGGTGATCACCACGAAGGGCGAGGCGAGCGCGGTATGGGCGAGGATCAGGCCGAGATAGGTGCCGACGAGCCCGATGCTGACGAACAGGAAATAGACCGCGACCGCCACGATCACGATCGGGATCACCATGGGCGAGATCAGCACGGCGAGAACGAGGGGCTTCAGCCGGAAGCGCGCCCGCGTGAGGCCGACCACCGCCAGCGTGCCCAGGACGAGCGAGAGCGCCGTCGACGACAGCCCGACGACGAGGCTGTTCCGCGCCGCGTCGAACCAGGCCGATCCGTGCACCAGGCTCTCGTACCAGCGCAGCGAGAACCCGGGGATCGGGAAGGCGAGCAGGTTTCCCGAAGTGAACGAGATCGGCACGATGATGAGGATCGGCAGGACCAGATAGGCGAGCACCAGAGCCGTGAAAGCCCGCGCGCCGTAATGCCAGAGCCGGTCCTCGAGGGAGGCGTAGCGGGGCAGCGCCATCGCTCAGCCCGTCATCACGCGCCGGAGATTCATCATCCGGCCGAACACGGCGAAGAGGATCGCGGTCGCGGCGAGCAGCACGACCCCGAGGGCCGCCGCCATGCCCCAGTTGATCACCTCGTTGAGGTAGTAGGTGATGAAATAGCTGATCATCTGCTCGCCCGGCCCGCCGACCAGCGCCGGAGTGATGTAGTAGCCGAGGGCGAGGATGAAGACGAGCACCGTGCCCGAGGCGATCCCGGGCAGGGTCTGCGGCAGGTAGACGCGCCGGAAGGCGGTCCGCGGCGTGGCGCCGAGCGACTGCGCGGCGCGCATGTAGGTGGGCGAGATGCCCTTCATGACGCTGTAGATCGGCAGGATCATGTAGGGCAGCAGCACGTGCACCATGGCGACGAGCGCGCCGAAGCGGTTGAAGACGAGCTGGATCGGCGCCTCGATCGCCCCGGCCCATTGCAGCAGCCCGTTGATCGGGCCGTTGCCCTGCAGAAGGATGACCCAGGCCGTGGTGCGCACCAGCAGCGACGTCCAGAACGGCAGCATCACGCAGATGAGCAGCAGGTTGGCGGTGCGCGCCGGCAGGACGTTGAGGACGTAGGCCACCGGGTAGCCGAGCAGCAGGCAGATCAGCGTCACCTCGACCGAGATCTCCAGCGTGCGCAGCAGAAGCGCCCGGAACAGCGCGCGCTCCGGCGCCACCGGCACGATTTCGCCGGTGGGCTCCATCGCGAGATCGACCGCCGCCAGAAGATAGGACGGCGTGAGCACGCCCGACTCGACCTTGAGCGGCGCCCAGAAGCGCGGCTCCCCCCATTTGCCGTCGATCACGAGCAGCGTTTCGCGCCAGCCGCCCTCCGGCGCATCGGGCAGCTTGTTGGCGCTCTTCATGATCAGGCTGCGGAAGCCGACCTCGGTCACGTTGAGGCGCCGGCCGAGCACGGCCGCGTCGCCCTGACCCTTCAGGGCGGCGAGGTCGGCGGCGAGCGCCGCGAAGGCGGCGTCGCCCGGCAGGCCCGTTCCGTCCCAGTCCGCGAGCGCCGCGACGGTGTTCGGCAGCATCTCCGGGACCAGCCGGTTGTCGACCGAGCGGAACATGAACAGGAGAATCGGGCCGATCAGCACGACCATGAGAAACACGAACAGCGGCGCGACGAGGGCGAGGTCGCCCGCCAGGCGGAGCCGCTCGATCCGCCTGAGCGACGCCTTGAGCTCCGGCCCGGCGATCGGCTCGGCCGCGGATCCGGGCCTCGATGCCGCGCGCAGGGCCGTGGTCATGCGGGGCCTCCGCTCGCTTGCAGTTTCCTGTGCGATGTGATCACTAATTCCCCAGGGCGGATACCCGCCCGCCATGCGAAGCGACGGGACGGCACCAGGCGATGGCCACGGCGACGGCGACCAGGACGGCAGCGAAAGGCAGGACAGGACGAGGCCAGCAGGCGGCTGCCGCCGGCCCGGCGACGCTCGACGTCCCCAAGCTGCAGCGGAATACGCTGAACGACGAGGTCTATCTGCAGCTGAAGGAGGCGATCATCGCCGGCACGGTCCTGCCGGGCTCGACCATGACGATCCGCAGCCTGGCCGCCTCCTTCGGCATCAGCCCCATGCCGGTGCGCGAGGCGCTGCGCCGGCTGGTGGCCGAGCACGTGCTCGTCATGCTGCCGAACCGCTCGGTCGCCCTGCCGGCGCTCACGCGCGAGCGGTTCCGCGAGCTGACGCGCATCCGCACCTCGCTCGAAGGCCTGGCCGCCGAGGAGGCGACGGGCCGGATCGACCGCAAGACGATCGAGTCCATGGCGGAGATCAACACCCGCATGGAGCAGAAATACGCGCCCAGCCGGAACGATTACCTGATCCTCAATCGCGAGTTTCACTTCGCCCTGTATCGCAGCGCCGGCCTGCCCACCCTGCTGTCGATCATCGAATCCCTGTGGCTGCGCGCGGGGCCGCTGCTCAACATCCAGCAGAAGGTCTATTCCGAGTCGAACCGCACCGTCCAGGCGCATCACCGCGTGCTGCTGAAGGCGCTGCGGCGCGGCGACGCCGCCGCCGCCCGCCAGGCGATCGTCAGCGACATCGAGGAAGCGGCCGAGATCATCGGGGGTCATCTCCCGGAATCCTGAACGCACGTCGCGTTGCGATTCTAGGAAACCGCCGCGCGGATCAACGGCCCCCGCGTCTCCAGGAACTCCTCCACCGCGGCGCAGAGCGCATCGAGCTGCGCCTCGGTCGTCTCCAGGCTCAGATTGCCCAGGATGCGGCGCGATAAATAGTGCCCCTGCTCGAGCATGTCGAGGTGGAACAGCGCCTTGAGGCCGGCGATCCCCGTCTCCCGGCCATGCTCGGCCGCCTCCAGATCGCCGGCGTTGCGGATCGCCCCCTCGTGGAAATGCAGGCCGAAGATCGACCCCATGCCGGTCGCCCGGACCGGCAGGCCGCGCTTCGCCGCCATCGCGTTCAGGCGCTCGCGCAGGCCATCGCCGAGCCGGTTCATCCGGTCCTGCCGCTCCGGCGCCAGCACCCTGGTCAGCGCCGCGTGACCCGCCGCCATGCCGAGCACGTTGTTGTTGAAGGTGCCGCCATGGGAGAGGGCATTGGGCGCGCGCGGATCGAAGCGCGACATGATCTCGGCACGCCCGCCGAACGCGCCGCTCGACAGCCCGCCGCAGACATACTTGCCGAGGGTGGTCATGTCGGGCCGGATGCCGTGGAGCCCCTGGACGCCGGAGGGGCCGAGACGCGAGGTCATCACCTCGTCGAAGATCAGCGTCACACCGTGCCGGTCGCAGGCCGCGCGCAGGCCGCGCAGGAAGCCCGGGTCGGCCGGGATCGCGCCGGCGCCGCCCTGCATCGGCTCCACCACGACGGCCGCCAGGCGCGCGGCGTTCCGCGCCAGATCCTCCTCCGCCCGCTGCAGATCGTTGTAGGTCGAGACGACCCAGGGGATCGGCGGGTTCATCGGCGACACGCCATGGCCGAAATAGAGCATGCTGCCGTGATAGGCGCCGTCGAACACCATCACGGCCGGCTTGCCGGTCACCGCCCGGCAGGCGGCGAGCGCCAGCAGATTGGCCTCGGTGCCGGAATTGCAGAACCGCACCAGCTCCATGGAGGGGAAGCGGCGCCGGATCTCGGCCGCGAGCAGCGGCTCGTGCCGGTTGGGCGCGCCGAAGGCGATGCCGTCGGCCAGGGCCTGGCGGATCGCCTCCGCGATCACCGGATTGGAATGGCCGAACACGCCGGCCGTGTACTCGTTGATGAAATCGGCGTAGCGATGCCCGTCGACATCGACCAGCACCGGGCCCTCCGCCCGCGCCATGCACAGGGGAAAGGGCGAGAAATGCACGGTGGTGCGGGTGTTGCCGCCCGGCATCTCCTTCACCGCGAGCGCGTGCGCCCGCGCGCTTTCGGGATTGCGCGCGACATAGCGCGCCTCGGCGTCGGCGAGCGCGGACGCCAGATCCTGGTTGCGCCCCTCCGTGGTGCGCCCGTCGAGGGCCTCCGCGCCTGGTCTCATGACGATATCCCGATGCCGGTTCAGGGGGCGGCGAAATGGCGGGCGGGCGGCCGCCCCTCCGGCCGCCCGCCCCGTGGACGAAACGCGTTACTTCGCTGCCCAGGCGTTGAACCGCTCGGTCGCCGCCGCCTGATGCTCGACCCAGAAGTCGTCGCTGTAGATCAGCGCGTGGGCCTGCTTGTCCGGCGAGGTCGGCAGGCGCGACTTCACCTCCTCCGACATCAGGTCGTAGCCGGCGAGCGTCGGCGTGCCGTAGTCGAGATTCTTGGTGAGCTCGGCCTGCACCTCCGGACGGGCGTAGAAGGCCAGGAATTTCTTCGCCGCCTCGGGATTCGGGCCGCCGGCGATCTGCACCCAGTAGTCGGTGCCGACCCAGAAGCCGGCCTCCCAGGGAATGACCAGGTTGCGGTCGTTCTCCCGCGCCGCCCCGGTGACGCGCGCGTTGAAGTTCACGGTCATGACCACGTCGCCGGCGACCAGCCGCTGCATGCCGTCGGCGCCGCTCTCGGCCCACAGGATGTGGGGCTTCAGCTCGTCGAGCTTGGCGAAGGCGCGGTCCATGCCCTCGGGCGTGCCCAGCACCTCGTACATCTGGTCCTTGCTGACGCCGTCGGCCAGCAGGGCGATCTCGATCATGATGCGGGCGTCCTTGTACCCGCCGCGCTTGCCGGGGAACTTCTCGACGTCCCAGAAATCCGCCCAGCTCTTCGGGCCGTCCGGCAGCTTGTCCGCGTCGTAGGCCATCACGGTCGCCCAGATGTCGGAGGCGATGCCGCAATCATGGGCGGCGAAGTTGATCTGGTTCTCGCGCCCGCCCATCGCGTCCCAGTCGAGCGGCACGAAGGCGCCTTCGTCGCAGCCCTGGATGACCTGCGGGCTCTCGAAGGCGGCGACGTCCCAGACGACGTTGTCGGCCTCGATCTGGCTGGCGAGCTTGGCGTACTCGCCGCCGAACTCCTCCTCCACCACCTTGATGCCGGTCTCCTTGGCGAAGGGCTCGAACAGCGCGGTGCGGTACGCGTCCTGCCACACCCCGCCCCAGCCGACGACGACGATCTGCTCCTGCGCCTGGGCCGGCATCGCCAGCGCGAGAGCGACGGCCGCAGCGGCCGCTCCCGAGATCCACCTAGCGTTCATCTGTTACAGCTCCCCGATCTGGCGGCCCGTAGAGCCGCATGCCTTCCTGCCGATCCGGACCGCGACAGGTCTCCACGTGATCGTCTTCGCGGTCCATGGTTCTTGTGATCACATGTCAGGTGATGCTAAAGTGGTTGGCGCCCGGGAGTCAATAAGGGCGGTAGGCGGGAAACGCCTGGAAGGAAACGGGGAGAACCATCCATCATGTCGCAAGCAGCCACCGGCGCGGCACCTCGGGCGGCGCGCAAGGTCATCATCACCTGCGCGGTGACCGGGTCGGTGCACACGCCGACCATGACGCCCCATCTGCCGGTCACCCCCGACCAGATCGCGGCGGAGTCGATCGCGGCGGCGGAGGCCGGGGCCTCGGTCATCCATCTGCATGCGCGCGACCCGAAGGACGGGCGCCCGACGCCCGATCCCGACGTCTTCATGAAGTTCCTGCCGCGCATCAAGCAGAACAGCGACGCCGTCATCAACATCACCACCGGCGGCTCGCTCGGCATGTCGATCGAGGACCGCCTGGCGGCGCCGCTCAGGGCGAGCCCCGAGCTCTGCTCCCTCAACATGGGGTCGATGAACTTCGGCATCTTCCACGTGACCGAGAAGATCCGCGAGTGGAAGTACGACTGGGAACGGCCCTACGTCGAGAAGACGCGCGACAACATCGTCAGCAACACCTTCGCCCAGATCGAGCGCTTCGTGCGCGAGCTCGGCGAAGGGCACGGCACGCGCTTCGAATGCGAGTGCTACGACGTCGGGCATCTCTACACCCTCGCCCATTTCCTCGACCGCAAGCTGCTGCAGCCGCCGCTCTTCGTGCAGACGATCTTCGGCATACTGGGCGGCATCGGCGCGCATCCGGACGATCTCGCCCATATGCGGCGGACGGCGGACCGCCTGTTCGGCACGGACTACCAGTGGTCGATCCTGGCCGCCGGGCGGCACCAGATCACCCTCGCCACCATGGGCGCGGCGATGGGCGGCAACGTGCGGGTCGGCCTCGAGGACAGCATCTATCTGGGCCCCGGACGGCTCGCCAAGAGCAATGCCGAGCAGGTGCGCAAGATCCGCACCATCCTCGAGGAGCTGTCGCTCGAGGTGGCGACGCCCGCCGAGACCCGGGCGATGCTGAAGCTCAAGGGCGGCGACCGGGTCGCCTTCTAGCGCACGGCGCCCGGGCGATGCGTGACGCGAGGACGACCCGGATCGCCGGCCGCTGCTTCTGGCTGCAGACGGCGATCAAGGAGGGCGAGACCGACGAGCCGCCGCTCAGCGGCGAGGCGCGCGCCGATGTCTGCATCGTCGGCGGCGGCTATGCCGGGATGTGGACGGCGCTGGAGCTGAAGCGGCGCGAGCCGTCGCTCGACGTGGCGATCGTCGAGGCGGACATCTGCGGCGGCGGCCCGAGCGGCCGAAACTCCGGCATGGTGCTGCCGCAATGGGCCAAGTTCCAGGCGCTGCAGCAGATCTGCGGGACCGAGGACGCGCTCCGTCTCTGCCGCGCTTCGAGCGCCGTGCTCGACGAGCTCGAGGCGTTCTGCCGCGACAACCGCATCGATGCCGGGTTCCGCCGCGACGGCTGGATCTGGGGCGCGAGCTGCGCGGCGCAGGCGGGCGTGTGGGAGTCCCTGGTCGAGGCGATCGAGGCGGCCGGGGAGAGCTATTTCCGCCGGGTCGGCCGCGACGAGATCGCGGCCATGACGGGGAGCGACGGTTTCCTCGCCGGCATCCACACCCCGGATGCGGCGACGCTCCATCCCGGGCAGCTCGTCCGCGGCCTGCGCCGGGTGGTGCTGGAGCATGGCGTGCGGGTCTACGAGAACTCGCCGATGGTCGCGCTGGACCGCGGAACGGCGCCCCGGGTGCGCACGGCAGAGGGCGCGATCACGGCCGACAGGGTCGTGCTCACGATGAACGCCTGGTCGGCGCGCTTCCCGGAGCTGCGCTCCGCCATCCTGGTGATCGCCAGCGACGACGCGATGACCGCGCCGATCCCCGAGCTCCTGGAGCAGAGCGGCTACAAGGACGCGCCGCTGGTCTGCGACTCCCAGATCTTCGTCACCGGCTTCCGCACCACCGCCGACCACCGTCTCGGCCCCGGCATCACCGGCGGAGTCATCGGCTTCGGCGGGCTCGGCACTCGGCGGTTCGAGGGCCCCTCGAGGCGCGAGGCGGAGATCCGCGACTGCGTGCGCCGCGGCCTGCCCAGGCTGGCCGAGGTGCCGTTCGTGGCGAGCTGGTACGGGCCGATCGACCGCACCCGCACGGGCCTGCCGCTGTTCGGCGCGCTGCCGACCTGCCCGCAGGTGCTCTACGGCTATGGCTTTTCCGGCAACGGCGTGTGCACGACGCCGATCGCCGGGCGGATCCTCGCCTCGCTCGCCCTCGGCCGCCGGGACGAATGGTCGGGCTGCGGCCTGGTGCGGCCGCCCGAGGCCTGGATGCCGCCGGAGCCGTTCAAATACGTGGGCGCGCTGATGGTGCGCGCGGCCATCCGGCGCAAGGATGCGCTCGGCTATCGCGGCCGGGAGCCGGGGCCGATCACGCGCCGGCTCGCCGCGCTCGCGCCGGGCGGCGTCGTCACCACGCCGCAGTTCGAAAGCCGCCGCTGACGAGGGCGGATGCAGGAGGAGGGGAGGCTCGATCAATGGCAACGAAGGCGAAGCGCAGGACGGCAGCCGCGGCGAAGGCGGAAGCGAAAAAGGCGGGATCGCGGGCGCAGGTGAACGGCGCCGCGTCGAAGAAGGCGGCGAAGAAGGCCGCGCCGGGACCGCGAGTGCCGAAGCCGAAATTCAAGTCGCAGCATTGGCGGGCGAAGGAGCTGCCCTTCATCTCCTGCCAGGCGGCGCCGGGGCAGGTCTCGCGGATCGCCCGCGTCATCAACAAGACCAACAGCCGCCACATGGGCGGCGGCTACGAGATCATGGACCGGATGTGCGTGTCCTGGACCGTGCTCTACGACGAGGTGCTGTTCATCCACGAGGGCCGGATGGACATCGTCACCGACCAGGGCCGGTTCGACTGCGGCCCCGGCGACATCGTCTGGCTGCCCAAGGGCACGCGGCTCGACTACGACGCCAGCAAGGGCCGCTGCGGCTTCTTCTACACGCTCTACCCCTACGACTGGGCGGCGCGCCACGGCATGGCTGAGCCGTAGGAGAGAGTGCCGCGCGCTGCCTCGCCGCCCCGCTGTCGACGACGTCGATCTCGGCCGCCGAGGCCGATCAGGACCGACTAGGACTGCGTACCCGGGTTGGACACTCTGGTCCGGGGCCTCAACGTACGTCGCCAAGCGCGGGTGCGGGTATTCCACGCCCGGCGAACCGGAAGCTGACGATGGGATCCCGTATGGTGGTGGTGCTCGTCATGTCGCCACCCTCGCAGCGGTGCGAGACCAGCTTGCAGATCAAAGGCGGCACTCGGCTAGCTGGATCCCGCGCGCCTTGGCGTCGCAGTAGAACCGCTCCGGGGTCGCCGGGAGCGCAACCGGCCCAGAGGGGCGACCATCACTTCGGCCAGACCCGCCGCCGTTATGACCACGACGCCGACGATCTCGCGCACACCGAAGGGCTCGCCCGCCCAGATGGCCGCCGTCACCGTTCCCACGCTGATCTCCGTCATGAACAGCAGACCGACGACGCCGGGGTTCAGCAGCGGCGTTCCCCACATCATGGCCAAGACCGCCGGAACGACCAGCAGCGCGACGAAGGGGACCGACCAGAATCCCGTCGCCAGGACGTGCTCCAGCAGCGGCGGCGGGTGACCGGCGGAGAACGGCAGCTGGGTCAACGCGACTGCGATCACCGCTCCACAGGCCAAAAAAACCAGCGAGTAATCGCACGCCGTGGTCAT
>DAIMFL010000076.1:0-16306 GCA_036724615.1 Alphaproteobacteria bacterium
CTCAAAACGTCAAGCCGAGTCAATCTGTCGCGCCCAGATGTGTAGATGCCCTAGCTCCCGCAAGGGGAGGGGGAATAGGTGAAGACACATCCCCGAGGTCGCCGCTCACATGATCGAGAGATGCTCCTCGGGCTTGCTCCTGAGGAGGGTGACGAGGGTGTCGAGGCCGCGCAGCAGCCCCTCGCGCCTGCGCACCGTGCCGACGCAGATCCGGATCGCCTGCGGCGCCGGCCGCGCGACGACGAAGGCCTCGGCCGGCGTCACCAGCACGCCGCGCGAGCGCGCCTCGGCGGCGAAATGGCTGGCCCGCCAGGGCTCGGGCAGGGTGAGCCAGCCATGCAGGCTGTGCGGCGCGGTGACGTAGTCGAAGCCCGCCAGCCGCTCCTGCACCAGACGCTGGCGCCCGGTCGCGTCGTCGGTCAGCTTTGCCGAGAGCTGGTCGCCGGTGCCGTCCTGGATCCAGCGCGCGGCGATCTCGACGGCGAGGGGCGGCGCCATCCAGACCGTCGAGCGCACGGCCGCGATATAGGTGCTCGCATCCCCCGGCGGCAGCGACAGGAAACCGGCGCGCAAGCCCGGCGCCAGGCATTTCGACACGCTGAGCACGTAGTGTCCGACGCTCGGCGCGAAATGGGACAAAGGCGGCGGCGCGGCGGGATCGAGGAAGCCATAGATGTCGTCCTCGACGATGGCGACGCCGTGCGCCTCGGCGATGCGCGCGATCTCGCGCCGCCGAGCCTCCGGCATGGTGACCGCCGTCGGGTTGTGCAGCGTCGGCATGCAATAGAGCGCCTTCGGCTGCATGGTGCGGCAGGCCGCCTCGAACGCGTCGGGGAGAAGACCCTGCTCGTCCATCGCCACGCCGTGCAGCCGCAGCTGCATCATGCCGGCGATGAGCTTCATCCCGGGATAGGTGAGCGCTTCGGTCAGCACCACGTCGCCGGGCCGGGCCAGGGCGGCGAAGGCGACCGTCATCGCGTGCTGCGCGCCGCAGGTGACGATGACGCGGTCGGGCGTGGTCTCCAGCCCGCCCCGGCGGATGAGCTTCACCCCGGCCTCGCGATGGCGCAGCAGGCCGCGATTGAGCTGGTAGTCGAGCAGCGTGGCGATGCCCGGCTCGCCGGCGAGCGCGCGCAGCGTGTCGCCCAGCGTGCGGTCGGTCGCCTCGCGCACGGGATAGTTCACGCTGAGATCGACCGGGCCGGACTCGTCGACCGCCGGCGCCTCGCGGACCGGCGCGCTGTCCATGGTGGGAAAGGCGGGGGAGGCCGAGCGCAGATCCTGGACGAAGGTGCCGCGGCCCACCTCGCCGGCGATCAATCCGCGCCGCTCCGCCTCCGCATAGGCGCGGGTCACCGTGCCGACGGTGACGCCGAGGCGGTAGGCGAGGTCGCGATGGGTGGGAAGCCGCTCGCCGGAGCGCAGCCGTCCGGCGCGGACATCGGCGGCGATCGCCTCGGCGATGGCGAGATAACGCGGCCCGGATCTCCGGGCCAGGTCGGGATTCCACATTGTCATGGTGACAATGTTTAACTTGATAGCCTGAGTGAGTCAATTGTATTTAGCACATTGCCTATATCTCTGAAAAGCGTTCATCCACCGGAGTACATTGTATGCATACAATATCGAAATCCACTCGACCGCTGCTCGGGCCGCGGTTCGGCCGCGGCGTCGGTATCGCCCTCCTGTCGGCCCTGTCCTTGCCGCTGCTCCGCGTTCTACGCTGGCTCGAGCTGTCGCGGCAGCGCCGCCACCTGGCGCTGCTCGACGACCGGCTGCTGCGCGACCTCGGCCTCTCGCGCAGCGATGTCTCGTCCGAGACGGACAAGCCGTTCTGGCGCGAATAGCCGATTGCAGGAGGACCGCGTGGACCTGCCGCTCTATCAGCTCGACGCTTTTGCGGGCCGCCGCTTCGCCGGCAATCCGGCGGCGGTCTGCCCGCTCGACGCCTGGATCGGCGACGACCTCATGCAGGCCATCGCCAACGAGAACAACCTGGCGGAGACCGCCTTCCTGGTCCGTGAAGGCGAGGGTTACCGCATCCGCTGGTTCACGCCGACCCACGAGGTCGAGCTGTGCGGCCATGCGACGCTCGCCGCGGGCCATGTCGTCGCCAACCATCTGCAGCCCGGCGCGCGGGAGATCGCCTTCGCCTCGAAGGGCGGCACGCTCAAGGTCAGCCGCGAGGGCGATCTCTACGTGCTCGACTTTCCCGCCCTGCCCCCGCGCCCCGCGGCGGCCGCGGACGGGCTTGCAGAGGCGCTCGGCGCCGCGCCGTCGGAGGTGCTCGAAACCGGGATCTGGTGCCTCGCCGTGTTCCGCAACGCCGGAGAGGTCGCGGCGCTCGCGCCGGACATGGCGCGGCTCTCGGACCTGTCGGCCGATGCCGTCATCGCGAGCGCGCCGGGCGAGGGCTGCGACTTCGTCTCCCGCTGCTTCGTGCCCAAGCTCGGCATTCCCGAGGATCCGGTGACCGGCTCGGCCCATTGCGTGCTGACGCCCTATTGGGCGGCCCGGCTCGGCAAGACCCGGCTCGAGGCACGGCAGGTCTCGAAGCGCGGCGGCGAGCTCGTCTGCAGCCTGCCGGGCGGCGCGGCGGGGGACCGCGTCGCCATCGCCGGCAAGGTGGTCCCCTATCTCGAGGGTCGCATCCATGTCTGAGCCGACGATCGGCCCGGCGGGTCCCGAGGACATCGAGACCGTCCGAACGCTCCTCCTCGCATATCAGGCGGAGTTCGGATTCGGCCCGTGTTTCCAGGGCTTCGGTGACGAGGTGGCGACGCTCCCCGGGGCCTATGTCCCGCCGCTCGGCGCGCTGCTGCTGCTTCGGGACCGTGCCGGGATAGCGGGGTGCGTCGCGCTGCGGCCGCTTCCCGGGCGTGCGGCCGGAATCGACGGCGAGATCAAGCGCCTCTATGTGCGGCCGTCCCATCGCGGGCAGGGCGCCGGCCGCCGCCTCGCGATGGCCGTGATCGAGGCGGCGCGGCGGGCGGGCTACGCACGCGTCTTTCTCGACACGATGGACCAGATGACCGAGGCGCGCGCGCTCTATGCCAGCCTCGGCTTCCGCGAGGTCCCGCCCTACTACGACGACCCGCCGTCGGGCGTGCGCTGCTTCGTGCTGGAGCTCGACGACGCCGACGCCGGCAATGCGCTCGCAAGAACCGGATAGAGCCGCGCGACTGCCGCTCCTACCGTGTTCGCACGCGAGATCGAGACTGGGAGAGGGCGATGGAGCGAATGTCGATCATCCCGCGCGTGACGGCGCGGCGGACCGCGGCGCGTCGCATCGGAAATGCCGTCGACGTCGTGCTTGCCTGGATGGACCGCTACCGGCAGCGCCGCGCGCTGATGAAGCTCGACGACCGCATACTGAAGGACATCGGGCTCAACCGGCTGGACGTGGAGCGCGAGACGGAGAAGCCCTTCTGGCGGCTATGAGCGCTGCGCATCCCGACCCGCTTTTAAGCGCATCAGCCTAATCCAGGAATGCTCACCCTGGCGCTTTCCCGCTCGGACTTCGAGGCGATCTGAACAGGTCTCTCGTTAGGGGCACACTCGCTCTCCAGCGCAACCCGGTCCGAGGAGCGCACGATGAAGACAGAGCGTCAGAAGATGCTGGCCGGCGATCTGTACGACCCGATGGATGCCGAGCTGGTCGCGGCGCGGGCTCGTGCGCGAGATCTCTGCCGGGCGCTCAACGACACGCGCGAAGAGGCGCAGGAGGAACGCCGACGAATCCTGCGGGAACTGTTCGGTGCGGGCGGGGACTCGGTGTGGATGCAACCGCCCTTCTTCTGCGACTACGGCTCGCATATCGCACTGGGCGAGCGCGTGTTCTTCAACTTCAACTGCGTCGTGCTGGACGTCTGTCCGGTGCATATCGGCAGCTTCACGTCCTTTGGTCCGGCGGTGCAGATCTACACACCCATGCACCCGTTCAACGCCGAACTGCGGCGGCGAGAGGAGTTCGGCAAGCCGGTGGAGATCGGAACCGACGTGTGGGTCGGCGGCGGGGCGATCATTCTCCCGGGCGTGCGGATCGGATCGCGGGCGGTGATCGGGGCCGGGAGCGTGGTGACGCGGAACGTTCCGGAGGACGTGTTCGCCGCAGGCAACCCGTGCCGCGTGATCCGCGAGATCACCGAGTGAGCGGCGGGCTATGGCGCGCAAGGGCAGGCAGGCCGCCGGAGCTGCATCTTCTCTCACGAGCCGATCCGTCGGAACACGAGGTGTCTCGGCAGGTGTCGCGACGATCGGCGGCATTCGGCGGCCGAAGTCGCACCGGCTCGGCCGTCATCCCTCGTAAGAATGTGTAACAATCTATGAAGCCCGACGGCGCGTTGCCGCGTTGACGCGGCGCGACGCGCTTCCCTACGATCCCGCGCGCCTGTCGGAGTCGCATGTTCCGGATCTCCGCGATCCGGAGTGGCGTTCGCCGGCGCACCAGGGATTTTGCACATGAAGCCGACGGTCAGGCCGCGCACGCCACATTTCTCCTCCGGACCCTGCGCGAAGCGGCCGGGCTGGACGCCCGCGGCGCTCGACGGCGCGCTCGTCGGCCGCTCGCACCGATCGAAGCCGGGCAAGGCGAAGCTCGCGGCGGTGATCGACGACAGCCGGGCGATCCTCGGCATCCCGCCGGCGCATCGCGTCGCGATCGTGCCGGGCTCCGACACCGGCGCGGTCGAGATGGCGCTGTGGTCGCTGCTCGGCGCGCGGGGAGTCGACGTGCTGGCCTGGGAGAGCTTCGGCGAAGGCTGGGCCGCCGACATCACGAAGCAGCTGAAGCTCGCGGACGTGCGGGTTCTGAAGGCCGGCTACGGCGCGCTCCCCGATCTCGCCCAGGTCGATTTCGCGCGCGACGTGGTGTTCACCTGGAACGGCACCACCTCCGGCGTGCGCGTGCCCGACGGCGACTGGATCACGAGGAATCGCGAAGGACTCACGATCTGCGACGCGACCTCGGCCGTGTTCGCCATGGAGCTGCCGTGGGACCGGCTCGACGTGGTCACCTGGTCCTGGCAGAAGGTGCTGGGAGGCGAGGGAGCGCATGGCATGATCGTGCTGTCGCCGCGCGCCGTCGCGCGGCTGGAGAGCTACACGCCGCCCTGGCCGCTGCCCAAGCTGTTCCGCATGACCAAGGGCGGCAAGCTGATCGACGGGCTGTTCGCGGGCGAGACCATCAACACGCCGTCCATGCTCTGCGTCGAGGACGCGCTCGACTCGCTCGCCTGGGCGCGGTCGGTGGGCGGACTCGCCGGCCTCGTGGCACGGGCGGACCGCAACGCCGCGGCGATCGCGCGCTGGGTCGACGCCACGCCCTGGGTCGCCCACCTGGCCGGGCGGCCGGAGATCCGCTCCACCACCTCCGTCTGTCTCGCCATCGTCGACCCGTGGTTCCAGGGCCTCGACCCGAAGGCGCGGGCCGAGACGGCGAAACGCCTCGCCGGCCTGCTGGAGGCGGAGGGCGTCGGCTACGATCTCGCCGCCTATCGCGACGCCCCGCCGGGCCTGCGCATCTGGGCGGGGGCGACGGTGGAAACCGCCGACCTCGAGGCGCTGTTTCCGTGGCTCGACTGGGCGTATGCCGAGATCCGCGCCGCCGCTGCCGCCTGATTCCGCCGGAGCACGAAGATGACGCCCAAGGTGCTGATCGCCGACGAGCTGTCCCCGCGCGCCCTCGACATCTTCCGCGAGCGCGGGATCGAGGCTGACCTCCGCACCGGCATGACGCCGGACGAGCTGGCCGCCGCCATTGCCGACTATGACGGGCTCGCCGTCCGCTCGGCCACCAAGGTGACCGCGAAGGTGCTTGCCGCGGCGCCGCGCCTCAAGGTGGTGGGGCGCGCCGGGATCGGCGTCGACAACATCGACGTGGCGGCGGCGACCGCGCGCGGCGTGGTGGTGATGAACACGCCCTACGGCAACGCGATCACCACGGCGGAGCACGCCATCGCGCTGATGATGGCGCTGGCCCGCCAGCTTCCCGCCGCCGACCGCTCGACCCGTGCCGGCAAATGGGAGAAGTCGCGCTTCATGGGCGTCGAGCTCACGGCCAAGACGCTCGGCATCATCGGCTGCGGCAATATCGGCTCGATCGTCGCCGAGCGCGGGCATGGCCTCCGCATGAAGGTGATCGCCTACGATCCCTATCTGTCGGACGAGCGCGCCGCGGACCTGGGCGTGGAGAAGGTCGAGCTCGACGCGCTGCTCGCCCGCGCCGACTTCATCACCCTGCACGTGCCCTTGACCGACGCGACCCGCAACATCATCGACGCCGCGGCGATCGCCAAGATGAAGCGCGGCGTGCGCATCATCAACTGCGCGCGCGGCGGGCTGGTGGTGGAGGCCGATCTGAAGGCCGCGCTCGAGTCCGGCCATGTGGCGGGCGCCGCGCTCGACGCCGTCGAGCCGGCGCGCGACAACCCGCTCTTCGCCGTCGAGGACGTGGTGGCGACGCCCCATCTCGGCGCCGCCACGACCGAGGCGCAGGAGAACGTTGCGGTGCAGATCGCCGAGCAGATCTCGGACTACCTGCTGACCGGCGCCGTCGCCAACGCGCTCAACATGCCGTCCGTCTCGGCCGAGGAGGCGGCGCGGCTCAAGCCCTACATGATGCTGGCGCAGCAGCTGGGCAGCTTCGCCGGGCAGCTCACCCATTCGGGGCTCAAGGCCGTGACGCTGGAATACGAGGGCCAGGTCGCGGCGCTCAACACGCGGCCGCTCACCAACATCGCGCTGGCCGCGCTGCTCGCGCCCGTGCTCGACAGCGTCAACATGGTGAACGCGCCGGTGATCGCGCGCGAGCGCGACATCGACGTGACCGAGGTGAAGCACGACCGGCCGGGCGACTACCAGACGCTGATGCGCGTCACCGTCACCACCGACCGGCGCACCCGCGACGTGGCGGGCACGCTGTTCGCCGACGCGCCGCGGGTGGTGGAGATCAAGGGCATCCGGGTGGAGGCCGAGCTCGGCCGCCACATGCTCTACATCACCAACGAGGACAAGCCGGGCTTCATCGGCGCGCTGGGCTCGCTGCTCGGCGAGGCCGGGATCAACATCGCGACCTTCCATCTCGGCCGCACCGCGCCGGGCCGGGACGCCATCGCGCTGATCGAGATCGACCAGCCGCTCGGCGCCGCGCTCCTCGGCCGGGTGCGCGCCCTGCCGCATGTGATGCAGGCGGACGAGCTGTCGTTCTGACGCTGCACCTCCCGCGTAGGCCTCACCCTTCGACAAGCTCAGGGTGAGGCGGATGGGATGGGGCTCCTCGCCCTGAGCCCGTCGAAGGGCGAGGAGGCCGGACCGTCCCTCTCCTGGAGAGCGCAGGACGGGTCCGGGTGAGGGTGTTGCCCCTCCCGGCCAAACGGGGTAGTAACGCCGCGGCCCACGGGCACACCCGCCCGGGGCAGAACGCGGCCGCGCCGCCCGATCCGGGCCCGCCAAGGCCCGCCCGCCCAGGAGAGTGTCCACCGCCATGAGCCGAGCCGCAGAGAAGGCGCTGCTGCCTGCGGGCTTGCGCGACATCCTGCCGCCCGACGCCGCCTTCGAGGCGGCGGTGGTGGAGCGGGTCATGGCCTGCTTCGCGGCGCAGGGCTACGAGCGGGTGAAGCCGCCGCTGATCGAGTTCGAGGAGGGGCTGCTCTCCGGCCCCGGCGCGGCGCTCGCCTCCGACACGTTCCGTCTGATGGACCCGGTGTCGCAGCGCATGATGGGCCTCAGGGCCGACATGACGCTGCAGGTCGCTCGCATCGCGGCGACCCGGCTCCGCAACCAGCCGCGCCCCTTGCGGCTGTCCTATGCCGGGCAGGTGCTCCGGGTCACGGGAAGCCAGCTGCGGCCGGAGCGCCAGTTCGGCCAGGCCGGGGTGGAGCTCATCGGCGCGGTCTCGGCCGCGGCCGATGCCGAGGTGGCGCTGCTCGCCGCCGAGGCGCTGAGCGTGGTGGGCGTCGCCGGCGTTTCGGTCGACCTCAACCTGCCGACCTTGGCGGCGACCGTCGCGACGGCGCTGGGCTTCGAAGGGGAGCTGCGCACGGCGCTGGTGAAGGCGCTCGACCGCATGGATGCCGCGGCGGTCGGCGCGCGCGCCGGCCCCCACGGCGCACTCTTCGCCGGATTGCTGGCAGCGGGCGGTCCGGCGCGGCGGGCCTTGCAGCGCCTCGCCAGGCTCGATCTGCCCGCCGAGGCGGCGCGCGAGCGCGACCGGCTGGCCGAGGTGGTCGAGCTGGTGCTCGCCGCGGCGCCGGAGCTCACCGTCACCGTCGACCCGGTCGAGCATCGCGGCTTCGAGTATCACAGCGGGATCAGCTTCACCCTGTTCGCGCGACGGGTGCGGGGCGAGCTCGGCCGCGGCGGGCGCTATCTGACGGCGGCCGGGGAATCCTCCACCGGCTTCACGCTCTACATGGACACGCTGCTGCGCGCTCTGCCGGCGCCGGCTACGGAACGGCGGCTCTATCTGCCGGCCGGCACGGCGGGCTCGGAGGGCCGCGCGCTGCGCGACGAGGGCTGGATCACCGTGGCCGGCTTCGACGCCGCCGCCGATCCGCGCGCCGAGGCGAAGCGGCAACGCTGCACGCATGTGCTCGTCGGCAAGAAGGCGGTGGCGCTGGAGGAGTGAACCGGCGGGCAGCGGGGCGCGGCACCCCCCACCCTGACCCTCCCCCACAAGGGGGGAGGGGATTACAGAAGCGCGCTCGGCAGACCCCCTCCCCCTCGATGGGGGAGGGTTGGGGTGGGGGTGAAACACCGCCGTAGCAGGAGGGATTGAGGCAGATATGACGAATGTCGCGGTGGTCGGCGCCCAGTGGGGCGACGAGGGCAAGGGCAAGATCGTCGACTGGCTGGCGGAGCGCGCCGAGGTGGTGGTGCGCTTCCAGGGCGGGCACAATGCCGGCCACACGCTGGTGATCGGCAACCAGACGTACAAGCTCGCCCTGCTGCCGTCCGGGGTGGTGCGCAAGGGCACCCTCTCGATCATCGGCAGCGGCGTCGTCGTCGACCCGTGGCACCTGCTCGACGAGATCGAGCGCGTGCGCGCGCAAGGGGTCGAGGTGTCTCCGGCCAATCTGCGGGTCGCCGAGAACGCGACGCTGATCCTGCCCGTCCATCGCGAGCTGGACCGCGCGCGCGAGGCGATGCAGCGGATCGGCACGACCATGCGCGGCATCGGCCCGGCCTACGAGGACCGCGCCGGCCGCCGCGCCATCCGCGCCGCCGATCTTGCCGACATCGAGTCCCTGCGCGACCGGGTGGCCATGCTGCTCGCCCATCACAACACGCTGCGCCGCGGCTTCGGGCTGGAGGAGATCGACGCGGACGGGCTGATCGAGGAGCTGAAGGCGATCGCGCCGAAGCTGCTGCCCTATGTGGAGCCGACCTGGCGCACGCTCGACGAGCTCCGCCGCGCCGGCAAGCGCATCCTGTTCGAGGGCGCGCAGGCGGCGATGCTCGACGTCGACCACGGCACCTATCCTTACGTCACCTCGTCGAACACGCTGGCCGGCCATGCCGCCGCCGGATCGGGCATCGCCCCGGGGGCGATCGGCTACGTGCTCGGCATCACCAAGGCCTACACGACCCGGGTGGGCGCCGGCCCGTTCCCGACCGAGCAGATCAACGAGATCGGCGAGACGCTGGGCGAGCGCGGCCGCGAGTTCGGCACCAATACCGGCCGCAAGCGTCGCTGCGGCTGGTTCGACGCGGTGATGGTGCGCCAGGCGATCAAGTTCGGCGGCATCTCCGGCATCGCCCTCACCAAGCTCGACGTGCTGGACGGCTTCTCCGAGCTCCAGGTCTGCGTCGGCTATCGCCTGAACGGCGAGACCGTCGACCACCTGCCCGCGGCGACCGCGCTCCAGGCGCGGGTCGAGCCGATCTACGAGACGATGGAGGGGTGGAGCCAGTCGACGCGGGGCGCGCGCTCCTGGGCGGAGCTTCCGGCCCAGGCGGTGAAATACGTCCGCCGTATCGAGGAGCTGATCGAGGCGCCGGTCGCCCTCCTGTCCACGAGCCCGGAGCGCGACGACACCATCCTGGTGCACGATCCGTTCGTGGATTGAGCCGATTCGCCTTGGATTTCAGGCGATTGCAGGCAACGGCAGAGACCTGGCCGTTAACGAACCCTTCGGCATCTTCCGCTTAACTGCCCCGAGGGCCCGCGGAGCGGGTCGGGGCAGGTCATGGATAGCGAAGCGAGGTCGACCGGGAGCGAAGCCGCGGCCTCGGCGAGCGTGAGGCTCGCCGAGCGTTACGAGATTCGTCCCGGCGCGCCGCTGCCTGACCTCGCCTCGCCGTTCGCCGCGGCCTTTGCCGCGACCGACACCCGCAATCCGGCGCGCTCCGTCTTCGCGCTCGCCTGCCCGCGTCACCTCGGCCTGCGCGAGGAGACGCTGCTGTCCGTGCGCCGGCTGGAGCGCGCCCATGTGCTGCGCCCGGCCGAATGGGGCGTGGTCGACTGGCCCGCCCCCGACGGCGGCCACGTCCGCCAGCCGGTCATCGTGCTGGAGCGGCCGGGCGGCGGCCGGCTCATGGCGCCGGGCGCCGCGCAGGTCGCCCCGATGAGCGAGGATGCGGTGATCCGCCGCGTGCTGCGGCCGCTGCTCGGCGCCTTGCGCGACCTCCAGGGCGTGGGCGTCGCCCATCGCGCCATCCGGCCCGACAACCTGTTCGGACGCGAGGGCGGCCTCGCCGAGATGGTGCTCGGCGAGGGCTGGTCCGGCCCGCCGGGCTTTGGTCAGCCCGTGGTCTGCGAGACGGTTCCGCACGGCCTGGCGCTGCCCGCCGGTCGCGGCTGGGGGCGCACCGCCGACGATCTCTATTCCCTGGGCGCGACACTCGCGATCCTGCTCAACGGCGGCAACCCGGTCGCGCGGCTCGAGGACGACGCGGTGATCGCGGCGAAGATCACGCAGGGCTCCTTCGCCGTGCTGGCGGGGACGTTGCGGCTTTCCGCGCCCATGGCGGAGATCCTGCGCGGCCTGCTGTCGGACAACCCGCAGGAGCGCTGGACGCTCGACGACCTGGAGCTGTGGTTCGACGGCCGCCGCCTGAGCCCGAAGGCGCCCAGCCTGCCGGTGCAGGCGGCACGTCCCGTATCCTTCGCCGGCGCGGACTACTGGTCGCGGCCCGCGCTGGCGCACGGCCTGGCGACGCGCTGGCGCCAGGCGGTGGCCTTCGTCCAGGACGCCGGGATCGGCAACTGGCTGAAGCGCAGCATGAGCGACGACAAGCGCGCCGCGCAGGCCGACAAGATCGCGGCCGAGGCGGGGGACGGCCGCAACGCGCCCGACCGCCAGCTGTCGCGCCTGCTGATGCTTCTCGATCCGGGAGCGCCGCTGCGCTATCGCGATTTCGCCGCCCATGTCGAGGCGGTGGGCGGCGCGCTCGCCGAGGGTTTCGACCGGACCGAGACGGTCCAGCAATTCGCGCAGATCGTCGGCCAGAAGCTCATCCACCACTGGATCGACGCACAGGAGGATTTCCGGCCGGAGCATGCGCTGGTGCGCAAGAGCGCCGACATGATGAGCTTCTTCCTGAGCCGGCCGACGCCGGGCTTCGGGATCGAGCGCTGCCTCTACGAGGCCAATCCGGGCCTGCCGTGCCGCAGCCCGCTGCTGGAGCGCGATTACGTGACCGGGCCCAAGGAGCTGCTGCCCGCGCTCGACCGGGTGGCGCAGGGCGGCCAGGCGGCGGAGCTGGTCGACCGGCACGTCGCCGCCTTCATCGGCGCGCGGCTCGGCCCCGGCGCGGATGCCGAGCTCATGCGCTTCGGCGCGGCGGACACGGCGTGGGAGCGCTGCATCGGCCTGCTGCGCCTGCTGACCGTGGTGCAGACCGCGACGGGGGTGAGCGAGCTGCCGGCGCTCGGCGCCTGGGTCGCGACCCAGCTGGCGCCGCTCCTCGACAGCTTCCATCACCGGCCGTTCAAGACGGCGCTGGCGAAGGAGATCGGGCCGCTCTGCCATCGCGGCGATTTCGCCGGGATCGTCCGGCTGGTCGAAAGCGACGACCTGCGCCGGCGCGACGGGTCGGGATTCCGCGCGGCGCAGAAGGACTACGCGGCGCTGGCGGCCGAGGCGCAGTGGATCCGCGGCGGCGGCATGACGGAGCCGGAGCGGGTGCTGGCGACGGCACGCCAGGCCGCGACCGTCGCGGCAGGCACGGTCGCCGCGGTCGCCTGCGGCGCGACCGTCATGTTCATCGTGGGGTGAGGCGATGGCGGGCTCGCAATTCCGGCTGGCCCAGGCGGGCCGGCAGGGTGTCGGCCGGGCCGCTGCGCAGAAGGGCGGCGGCGCCCGCGTCTATCTGCTGCTCGCGCTGCTGCTGCCCGCCGCGGTCGTCCTGCTGCCCTCCGCCATGCTGTTGTCCGCCGCGATGCTGCCGACGCTGGTCGCCTGGATCGTCGACGGCAACCCGCGCAAGCAGCTCGCGGCCACGGTGGGCGGGCTGAACTTCGCCGGCGCGCTGTACTTCCTCGGCCGGCTGTGGACCTGGCAGCACGACGTCGCCACCGCGCTCGAGCTGCTGGGCGACGTCTATGGCTGGCTGATCGCCTATGGCGCGGCCGCGGCCGGATACGGCGTGTACTATGCCACGCCGAGTCTCACGGCCAGGGTTGCGGAGCTGCGGGCGCAGCGCCGGCTCTCGCGCGTCGAGCGCGCCATGCAGGACCTGGTGGAGGAATGGGGCGAGCCGGTCTCCCGGCCGTCCGCCGACTGACACCTCCGGCGCGCGGCGCGGATCAGGCCGTGCCCAGCCTCTCCTCCAGCGCGGCGTTGCGGATCGCCTTCTGCAGCTTCTCGAAGGCGCGCACCTCGATCTGGCGCACGCGCTCGCGGCTGATGCCGTAGACCCGGCTCAGATCCTCGAGCGTGGTCGGCTCGTCCTTCAGGCGCCGCTCCGTCAGGATGTGACGCTCGCGCTCGTTGAGCTGGTCCATGGCGCGGGCGAGCAGACGCTTGCGCTTGCCGAGCTCCTGCCGTTCCGCGAGCCGGATCTCCTGGCTTTCGGTCTCGTCGACCAGCCAGTCCTGCCACTCGCCCTCGCCGTCGACGCGCAGCGGCGCATTGAGCGAATGGTCCGGTGCGGCGAGGCGGCGGTTCATGTTGACCACTTCCTCCTCCGGCACGCCGAGATCGGTGGCGATCTTCTTGACGTTCTCCGGCGACAGGTCGCCCTCCTCGATCGCCTGCAGCTGGCCCTTCAGCTTGCGCAGGTTGAAGAACAGCTTCTTCTGCGCCGCCGTCGTGCCGATTTTCACCAGCGACCAGGAATGCAGGATGTATTCCTGGATCGCCGCGCGGATCCACCACATGGCATAGGTGGCGAGGCGGAAGCCGCGGTCGGGATCGAAGCGCTTCACCGCCTGCATCATCCCGACATTGCCCTCGGAGATGAGCTCGTTCACCGGCAGCCCGTAGCCGCGATAGCCCATGGCGATCTTCGCCACCAGGCGCAGATGGCTGGTGACCAGCCGATGCGCGGCCTCGGTGTCGCCATGCTCGCGCCAGCTCTTCGCGAGCATGTACTCCTCCTCCGGCTCCAGCATGGGGAACTGGCGGATCTCCTGCAGGTAGCGCGAGAGATTGCCGTCCGACGCGAGGGTCGGGAGGGTGCGGGTCTTGGTCGTGGCAGCAGCGGTCACGGGCGGGTACTCCCCTTGGTGCTCCCCGGAACCGGGCGGGCCGGCGCGGGGGGTCGATCCGTAGACAGTATAGCAGACCGATTTAGTCCAGTATACCTTTTTAGAACGGCTTTAAATTGAGCCGGCGCCGGCCTCCGCGGTCTCATCCCCGGCGCCCATTGAACGGATCAGCCCGGCCATGTCCGTCGGCAGGGGAGCGGTCCAGCTGAGCGCCTCGCCGGTCCGGGGGTGGGCGAAGGCCAGACGATGCGCGTGGAGCGCCTGCCGGCCGAAGCCTTCCACCGCCGCGCGGGCGGCCGGAGTGAGCCGGCGGAGCCGCGCCGCGGTGGCCCGGCCGTAGAGCGGATCGCCGACCACCGGATGGCAGATGGCGGCGAGATGGACCCGGATCTGGTGCGTCCGCCCGGTGGCGAGCCGGCATTCCACCAGGCTCGCCGCCAGACCGACCGGGCGCAGCACGCGGTAGCGGGTGAGGGCGGGGCGGCCGCCGCGCGTCACCACGGCCATGCGCTTGCGGTCGACCGGGTGCCGGCCGATGTCGCCGGCGATCTCCCCCTCGCGCGGGGCGGGGACGCCCCAGACGAGCGCCTGGTACACCCGCTCGATCCGCCGCGCCTCGAGCGCCGCGGCGAGCGCCTGGTGGGCCGCGTCGGTCTTCGCCACCACCATCAGCCCGGTCGTGTCCTTGTCCAGGCGGTGGACGATGCCCGGCCGGCGCACGCCGCCGATGCCCGACAGCGACGCGCCGCAATGGGCGAGCAGCGCGTTCACCAGCGTTCCGTCCGGATTGCCTTCCGCCGGATGGACGACGAGCCCGGCCGGCTTGTTCACGACGATCACGTCGGCGTCCTCGTAGACGATGTCGAGCGGGATGTCCTGGGCGCGCGGCAGCGCAGGCTCAGGCTCGGGAACGATGATGGCGAAAGTTTGGCCGGGTTTGACCCGGTAGGACGGCTCGGATATCGTCGCGCCGCCCAGGCTGACCCGGCCGGCCTCGATCAGCGCCTTGGCCCGGCTGCGCGTGAGCTCGGGCAGGCGGGCGGCGATCAGCCGGTCGAGGCGCTGGCCGGCATCGGCCTCGGTTGCCGTCGCTTCGCAGCTCGTCCCGCCCTTCAGCCCGTCCGCCGGCTCGCTGTTTCCTGGGCCCGCCATGCGGCGCCAGACTGGACCGAAACCATGCAGGCCCTCAAGGCTCTCGTCATCATCATGGGCGTGCTGATCATCCTCGGCACCACCGTCGTCGTCGTCACCATCTACAATCGGCTCAGCAGCGGCGTCGGCGCGCAGCGGGCGGCCGGCGAAACGGCCGCCGCGCCCGCCTCCGCGGCGCCGGCGGCGTTCGGTGCGGTCGAGATCGCCCTGCCGGAGGGCTGCGGTGTGGTGGAGATGGTGCCGGGCGGCGAGCGGCTGCTGCTGCGGCTCGGCGGCCGGGCGGGCTGCGACGGGATCCTGGTCCTCGACGTCAACACCGGGCGGCAGCTCGGCAATCTGGAGTTCGTGACGCAGCCATGACGAAGACCCAAGCTCCGACGACCCATGCCCCGATCGATTTCGCCAGCGACAACGTGACCGGCGTGGCGCCGGAGGTGATGGCGGCGCTGGCCGCCGCGAACCGGGGCACGATGCGCTCCTACGGCGCCGACGCGATCACCGGGCGGCTGCAGCGCCGCTTCGCCGAGCTGTTCGAGACCGAGCTCACGCTGTTCCCGGTGGCCACGGGCACGATCGCCAACGCGCTGAGCCTGGCCAGCCTGGTGCCGCCCTACGGCGCCGTGTTCTGCCATCGCGACGCGCATATCAACGTGGACGAATGCGGCGCGCCCGAGTTCTTCACCGGCGGCGCCAAGCTGGTCGACCTGCCGGGGACGGACGGCAAGCTGCACGCCGCAACCCTCGCCGATGCCCTCGCGCCCGGCGACACGGGCAACGTGCACCGGGTGCAGCCCGCAGCGGTCTCGATCACCCAGTCGAGCGAGCTCGGCACCGTCTACGCGCCGCACGAGCTGCACGAGATCGGCGGCATCGCCCGGGCGCACGGCCTCGGGGTGCATATGGACGGGGCGCGCTTCGCCAATGCCGTCGCCAGCCTCGGCTGCGCCCCGGCCGACGTGACCTGGCGCGCCGGAGTCGACGTGCTGTCCTTCGGCGGCACCAAGAACGGCGCGATGGGCGCCGAGGCGGTGCTGTTCTTCCATGCCGGCGGGCGGAACCGGGAAGCGGCGGCGGCCTGCGCCTTCCACCACAAGCGCGCCGGCCAGCTGTTCTCCAAGATGCGCTTCGTGAGCGCGCAGCTCGAGGCGCTGCTCGCCGACGAGCTGTGGCTGCGCCACGCGCGGCACGCCAACGCCCAGGCGGCGCGGATCGCCGCGGCGGCGGCCGGAATGGACGGGGTGGAGCTCCTTCACCCCGTGCAGGCGAACGAGATCTTCCTGCGCGTCTCCGCCGCCGCCATCGAGCGCCTGGCGGCCGAGGGGGTCCGCGTCGAGCGCTGGGACGGCGAGGGCGGCCGGACCATCCGGATCGTCACCGCCTTCGACAGCGACCCGGCGGCGGTCGACCGGCTGATCGGCGCCCTCGGCCGCGCCGCGGCGGCCGCCTGACGGGCGCGGGCGCGGTCGAAGCACAGCACCGGCAGCGCGTTGACCGCGCCATCGC
>DAIMFL010000077.1:0-7769 GCA_036724615.1 Alphaproteobacteria bacterium
GCGCGGGGCGGCAGCAGCCTGAGCCGCGTGAGCTCGGCGATCAGGCGGCGGCGATGGGCCTGCCACAGGCTTTCCGCCGCCGGGTCGCCGCGCCCGGCCGGGCGATCGACCAGCGCGGAGAGGGGGCGGTGCAGCACGCCGCCGTCCCGCTCCAGCCGGCGCGCCGCCGCCCCCAGGTCGGGGAACCGGAACCGGGACAGGTTGCGCCAGAGCGCCAGGGCGAAGCTGGCCGCGAAGCCCAGCAGGATCAGCAGATGGAACCATCCCGGCAGATAGGGCAGGACATCGAGCAGGGCGACGACCAGGAACAGCCCGGCGACGAGGACGGCGGGCCAGAGGGCCGGCCACAGCCGCTCCCACAACAGCGCGGCCTGGGCCAGGCGCAGCTTCACCCGCGGCAGATCGCGAAGATCTGCCGTCGGGCCCCCGCCCCCGGTCCGCGGCGTCTGCTGGGTCATCCCACTCCGGACTATGCGGCTCCGCGCGATCGGGCTGCCGGTTCCAGCCAGCCGGGCAGCCGATCCATGGCCACTATATCATCGACCGTCTGGCGCGGGCGGACGATCGCATGATCGTGACCGCTGACCAGGATTTCCGCCGGCAGCGGCCGGGTGTTGTAGGTCGACGACATGACCGATCCATAGGCGCCAGCCGCGCAGATCGCGACCAGGTCGCCGGCGGCGAGCGGCGGCAACGGCCGCTCCCGCGCGAAGGTGTCGCCGCTCTCGCAGATCGGGCCGACCACGTCGACGCGGCGGGTCGCGGCGTCGGAGGCCGGCTGCGCGACCGGCAGGATCGGGTGATAGGCGTCGTAGAGCGCGGGGCGGAGCAGGTCGTTCATCGCCGCGTCGAGGATGACGAAGCTGCGGCTCACCCCGTCCTTCACGTAGAGCACCCGGGAGACGAGCACGCCGGCCGGCGCGACCAGCCAGCGCCCGGGCTCGAACAGCAGCTCCAGGCCGAGCGGCGCCACGGTCGCCTCGACCGCGGCCGCGTAGTCGCCGAGCTCCGGCGCGGGGTCGCCGGTATAGCTGACGCCCAGCCCGCCGCCGAGATCGAGCCGGCGGATCGGCAGGCCCTCGGCCAGCAGCTCCCTGGCGAGATCGCCGAGGCGCGCGAAGGCGGCGCGGAAGGGGGCGACCTCGGTGAGCTGCGAGCCGATATGGAGGGCGAGGCCGCAGAGCTCGATCCCCGGCAGCCTTGCGGCGGTCAGCGCCGCCTCGCGGGCATGGCCGAGATCGATGCCGAACTTGTTCTCGGCCTTGCCGGTGGAGATCTTCGCATGGGTGCGCGCATCGACGTCCGGGTTGATGCGCAGCGACACCGGCGCGCGCATGCCGCGACCGCGCGCCACCTCGTCGAGCGCCACGAGCTCGGGAATCGATTCCACGTTGAACTGCAGGATCCGGGCATCCAGTCCGGCCGCCATCTCCGCCCGCGTCTTGCCGACCCCGGCGAAGACGATGCGCTCCGCCGGGACCCCGGCCAGCAAAGCGCGCTCGAGCTCGCCGCCCGAGACCACGTCCGCCCCCGCGCCGAGCCGCGCGAAGGTGGCGATCACCGCCTGGTTGGAGTTCGCCTTGAGGGCATAGCAGATCCGGCCGCCGACCTTGGCCACGGCGCGCTCATAGGCGCGGTAGCGGTCGGTGAGGACCGCGCTCGAATAGCAGTAGAACGGGGTGCCGATCTCCTCGGCGATCCGGTCGAGCGGCACGCCCTCCGCATGCATGCGGCCGTCGACATAGGGGAAACGGGTCATAGCTCGCTCGGGTCCGGGTACTGGCGCGGATACTGGTCGGTCTGGCCCTCGGGAAGCTCGGGCGGGCCCTTCTTGCCGCAGGCGGCCGGCGCCAGCCCGGCCAAGGCGAGGGCGAGAACCAGACAAGCGGCGCGGCTCCGAAGCTTCATCGATTGCGCTCCCGTGCGATGGCGACGGCCTGGCGGACGTTCTCGGGCGCCGTGCCGCCGAAGCTCGTGCGGCTGGCCACCGAGCGCTCGACGCTCAGCACGTCTCTGACCTCCGCCGTGATGCGCGGCTCGACCGCCTGCATGTCGGCGAGCGGCAGCTCGTCGAGCCGCAGATCGAGCTCCTCGGCGCGGCGCACGATGGCGCCGGTCACGTGATGCGCCTCGCGGAACGGCAGGCCGAGCCGGCGTACCAGCCAGTCGGCGAGATCGGTGGCGGTGGAGAACCCGGCCGAGGCGGCGCGGCGCATCCTCTCGGGATCGGCCTGAAGGTCGCGCACCATGCCGGCCATGGCGGCGATGGCGAGCGCCAGCGCGTCGGCGGCGTCGAAGGTCGGCTCCTTGTCTTCCTGCATGTCCTTGCCATAGGCGAGCGGCAGGCCCTTCATGACGATGAGCAGGGCGTTGAGCGCGCCGACGATCCGCCCCGCCTTGGCGCGCACCAGCTCGGCCGCGTCGGGATTGCGCTTCTGCGGCATGATCGAGCTGCCGGTGGTGAAGGCGTCCGACAGCACGACGAAGCGGAACCCGTCGGACACCCACAGCACCATCTCCTCGGCGAGGCGCGACAGATGCACGGCGCAGATCGACGCTGCGGACAGGAACTCGAGCGCGAAATCGCGATCGCTGACCGCATCGATGGAGTTCGCCATCGGCCGGTCGAAGCCGAGCGCGGCGGCGGTGGCGTGGCGGTCGATGGGAAAGGAGGTCCCGGCGAGCGCCGCGGCGCCGAGCGGGGATTCGTTGAGGCGGCGCCGCGCATCGGCGAGGCGGCCGCGGTCGCGCAGCAGCATCTCGACATAGGCCATCAGGTGATGGCCGAAGGTGACGGGCTGCGCCGCCTGCAGATGGGTGAAGCCCGGCATCACCGTGCCGGCATGGGCCTCCGCCTGGTCGAGCAGGGCGTCGATCAGATCCGCGAGCGCGGCATCGGCGGAATCGACGGCGTCGCGCACCCAGAGGCGGAAATCGGTCGCCACCTGGTCGTTGCGCGAGCGCGCCGTGTGCAGCCGCCCGGCCGGCTCGCCGATCAGCTCTCGGAGCCGCGCCTCCACGTTCATGTGGATGTCCTCGAGCGCGGACTTGAAGGCGAAGCGGCCCTCGGCGATCTCCTGCGACACCTTGTCCAGCCCGGCGAGGATTGCATCCCCGTCCGCTTGACCGATGATCCCCTGGCGCACCAGCATGGCGCAGTGGGCGCGCGAGCCGGCGATGTCCTGGGCCCAGAGGCGGCGGTCGAAATCGATCGAGGCGTTGATGCGGCCCATGATCTCGGCCGGCCCGCCGGCGAAGCGTCCGCCCCACATGGCGTTGGCGCCGGGCTTCGCGGCGGGCGCGGCCTTCCCCGACGATGCGGCGGTATGGGATTTCTCGATGCTCAAACGGCTCGTCCTGTCGTTCCTGTTCTTCGGCGGCACCGCCGTCGTGTTGGGCGGGCTCCTGTTCAGCGGCGCGCTCGGCACCCGGCCGGCCGGCGACGATGCCGCATCGACCGGTGCCGCCTCGGCGCCGCCCCTCGCCGGAACCGTCGCGGACTTTACCCGCTTCGATCCGCCCCGGCCAGCACCCGAAACCCCATTCGCCGACGGCGACGGCACCGGCATGAGTCTGGCCGATTTCCGCGGCCGCGTGGTGCTGCTCAACTTCTGGGCGACCTGGTGCGTGCCCTGCGTCAAGGAGATGCCGGCGCTCGACCGGCTGCAGGCACAGCTCGGCGGCGAGGGGCTCGAGGTGGTCGCGCTGTCCCAGGACCGCGACGGCGTTCCGGCCGTGGTTCGCTTCTACGAGAAGTACGATTTCGGCCATCTGGGGATCTATGTCGACCCCAAGGGCTCCCTCGCCGGACCGTTCGGCGTGGGCGTGCTGCCGACCACCATTCTCATCGACCGGAACGGCAATGCGGTCGGCCAGCTGATCGGCGAGGCGGAGTGGGACGCGCCCGAAGCCCAGGCGCTGATCCGGCACTATCTCGATGCCGGAGTGCTTCCTGACACGACGACCGCATCAGGCGGGTGAGGCGTAGCTTTACACCCCCTCCACAACCCCCTCCCCTTGCGGGTGGGGGAGGGGCCCATTGCGTCAGCGATGGGAGGGAGAGGGGGCGTGAGCGACTGAAGATTCTCACGCGTGCATCCGCGCGCAAGCCCCTCCCCTAACCCCTCCCGCAAGGGGAGGGGAATCGGTTCTTCACCGCGTCGGGACGGGATGCTCGCCGCTGTAGTCGTAGAAGCCGCGCGTCGTCTTGCGGCCGAGCCAGCCGGCTTCGTTGATCATCGGCAGCAGGATGCGGTTCACGATGAAGGCCGGGAAGTCCTCGGCCATCGCCGTCGTCTTGCCGAGCTTCTCGGCGAGCTCGCGGATCGCCTGATAGGTGCCGTCGTCGGTGGCGAGGCCGCGGATCAGCTCGACCAGCTTCATGACCGGCACCGGGTTCATGAAGTGCATGCCGATGAACCGGGTCGGCCGGTCGGTCGAGGCGGCGAGGCGGGTGACGGAGATCGAGGAGGTGTTGGTGGCGATGATCGCCTCGGGCTTCAGATGCGGGCAGAGCTCCTTGAAGATGCCGCGCTTCACCTCCTCGTTCTCAACCGCCGCCTCGATGACGACGTCGCAGTCGTCGAACATCCGGTACTCGGTGCCGGTCTCGATCCGCTTCAGCCCGGCTTCGCGATCCGCCTCGGTGATGAGCTGGCGCCGGACCTGGCGCTCCATGTTCTGCGAGATCGCGTCGACCGCCCGCGTCAGCTGCCCTTCGTCGATGTCGAAGAGCCTCACGTCGTAGCCCGCCAGGGCGGCGACGTGGGCGATCCCGTTGCCCATCTGGCCGGCGCCGATCACGCCGATTTTCTGGATGTCCACGGGGCTCGCTCCTCCGTTCTGAGGCTGCGCGCGGCGTCTGTCCGGCGCCCTCACTTCTTGTCGAGCTCGGTCGCCAACTCCGGCATCGCCTGGAACAGGTCGGCCACCAGACCGTAGTCGGCGACCTGGAAGATCGGCGCCTCCTCGTCCTTGTTGATGGCGACGATGACCTTGGAGTCCTTCATGCCGGCCAGGTGCTGGATCGCGCCGGAGATGCCGACCGCGATGTAGAGGTCGGGGGCGACGATCTTGCCGGTCTGGCCGACCTGGTAGTCGTTCGGCACGAAGCCGGCGTCGACCGCGGCACGGCTGGCGCCGACCGCGGCGTTCAGCTTGTCCGCCACCGCCTCGAGCAGCTTGAAATTGTCGCCCGACTGCATGCCGCGGCCGCCCGAGATGATGATCCGCGCGGAGGTGAGCTCCGGCCGCTCGGTGCGCTGCAGCTCGACCCCGACGAAGCTCGCCAGGCCGGTGTCGCCGGCACCCGCCACGGTTTCGATCGCGGCGGCGCCGCCCTCGGCCGGGGCGGCGTCGAAGGCGGTGGCGCGCACGGTGACGATCTTCACCGTGTCGGCGGACTGGACGGTGGCCAGGGCGTTGCCGGCATAGATCGGGCGCACGAAGGTGTCCGGACCCTCGACGCCGGAGATCTCCGAGATCTGCTGCACGTCGAGGAGGGCCGCCGCGCGCGGCATCACGCTCTTCGCCGTGGTGGTGGCGGCGGCCAGCACGTGGCTGTAACCGGCGGCGAGCTTCACGAGGAGCGCCGCCACGTTCTCCGACAGGCCGTGCGCGTAGGCGGCATCCTCGGCCAGCAGCACCTTGGCGACGCCGGCGACCTTGGCGGCGGCTTCCGCCGCCGGGCGGCAGCCCTGGCCGGCGACCAGGATATGGATGTCGCCGCCGATCTCTTTCGCCGCGGTCACCGCATGGAGCGTCGCCGGCTTCAGTGTGGCGTTGTCGTGCTCGGCAAGAACCAGGACGCTCATCAGATCACCTTCGCCTCGTTACGCAGCTTCTCGACCAGCTCGGCCACGCTGCCCACCTTCACGCCGGACTTCCGCTTCGGCGGCTCCGTCACCTTCAGGGTCTTCAGCCGCGGGCTGGCGTCGACGCCCAGCGCCTCCGGCGTCAGCTGGTCGATCGGCTTCTTCTTCGCCTTCATGATGTTGGGGAGCGACGCATAGCGCGGCTCGTTGAGCCGGAGGTCGGTGGTGATGACCGCCGGCATCTTCAGGATGACCGTCTCCAGCCCGCCGTCGACCTCCCGCGTCACCTTCAGGCTGCCGTTCTCCGGCAGCAGCTTCGACGCGAAGGTGCCCTGCGGCCAGCCGAGCAGCCCGGCCAGCATCTGCCCGGTCTGGTTGGCGTCGTCGTCGATCGCCTGCTTGCCGAGGATGACGAGCTGCGGCTGCTCCTTCTCCACGACCGCCTTCAGGAGCTTGGCCACCGCCAGCGGCTGCAGCTCCAGGTCGGTCTGCACGTGGATGCCGCGGTCGGCGCCCATGGCGAGGGCGGTGCGGATCGTCTCCTGGCACTGCGTGGGCCCGAGCGAGACGGCGACCACCTCGGTCGCCTTGCCGGCCTCCTTGAGGCGGACCGCCTCCTCCACGCCGATTTCGTCGAACGGGTTCATCGACATCTTCACGTTCGCCGTCTCGACGCCCGTGCCGTCGGCCTTCACCCGGATCTTTACGTTGAAGTCGATGACGCGCTTGACCGCGACCAGAACCTTCATTCCCAATCCCCGGCAGGTGAGACGCAGGACGCCCCTCGCACATGCGTCGGCGGGGCGCCGGCTGCAGGACAATGCCGCCTCGTGCGCGATCCCCCCTCGCGCCGGCGTCATTGTGCAGCCGCACAATATGGAGATGACATATCCGTGTCAACGCCGGCCGGCGCCGGTTTTCGGGGGTGTTCGGCCGCTGTTTTCCGCGAGTTTCGCGCTATTTCGCCGAATCCGGCGAAGCGGGGTCAGCGATTGGCGCCGGGGGTCCAGAGCACGTCGCCCCGGCCCTTGTCGCTGAGCCAGCGGGCGAGCACGAACAGGTGGTCGGACAGGCGGTTGACATAGCGGATGGCGGCCGGGTTCACCGGCTCCAGCTCGGCCAGCGCCGTCATCTCCCGCTCCGCCCGCCGGACCACGGTCCGCGCCAGATGGAGCTGCGCCGGCGCGGGCCCGCCGCCCGGCAGGATGAAGGAGTTGAGCGGCGCGAGCTCGGCATTCATCCGGTCGATCTCGCGCTCCAGCCGCTCCACCTGCGCCTCGACGATCCGCAGGGCGGCCTTCGCCATCTCCGGATCGGCGTCGGGATCCTCCGGCGTGCAGAGATCGGCGCCGAGATCGAACAGGTCGTTCTGGATGCGCGCCAGCATCGCATCGGTTTGCGCGTCGCCCGCGAGGTGCTGGCGAGCGACACCGATCACCGCGTTGGCCTCGTCCACCGTGCCATAGGCGCAGACCCGCTGGTCGTGCTTCGCGACCCGCTTGCCGGTGCCGAGCGAGGTCTTACCCTTGTCGCCGCCGCGCGTGTAGATCCGGGTGAGCTTGACCATCGGGACCGGAGGGGTTGGGAATCAGAGGGAGGGGATCAGCCGCGCATGACGAGGACGAGCAGCAGGAACAGCAGGATCGCCGTGCCCTGCAGGATCACCCGCCAGCGCATGAACCGGTTGGAGTTGCGGCGGTTGAACTCCCCGCCCCGCGCCATGCTGAACAGGCCGATCAGCAGGACGCCCAAGGTCGCCACCATGGCGGCGATCAGCAGGGTTGCGATGAAACCATCCATCGACAAGATATAGCCCCGGGGCGCGGCGCCGCCAAGCCTCGGCCACGATCACCTTGCGCCACTCGCCGCGCAGCACGCCCTTCTCGTCGATCAGGAAGGTCGCGCGGTCGATGCCCATGTACTTGCGCCCGTAGAGCGACTTCTCGACCCAGGTGC
>DAIMFL010000077.1:7779-16225 GCA_036724615.1 Alphaproteobacteria bacterium
CTCGGCCACGATGACCTGCGCGACTCGTCGCCCGCATCGTTCGGAGGCGCCGTCATGAGGAACCCGCGATGAAATACCTGCACACCATGGTCCGCGTCACGGATCTCGACACGTCGCTGGACTTCTACTGCAACAAGCTGGGGCTCAGGGAGCTGCGCCGCTACGACAACGAGAAGGGGCGGTTCACGCTGGTCTTCCTCGCGGCGCCGGGCGACGAGACCGCGCAGGTCGAGCTCACCTACAACTGGGACCCGGAGCAATACACCGGCGGCCGCAATTTCGGCCATCTGGCCTACGAGGTGGACGACATCTATGCGCTGTGCCAGCGGCTGATGGACGGCGGCGTCACCATCAACCGCCCGCCGCGCGACGGCCACATGGCCTTCGTCCGCTCGCCCGACAACATCTCGATCGAGCTCCTGCAGAAGGGCGAGGCCAAGCCGCCGCAGGAGCCCTGGAAGTCCATGCCCAACACGGGGGCGTGGTAGGGGCGGAGGCGGGCCCGCCTCGCCCTTCGACGAGCTCAGGGTGAGGCTCCAATGCAGAAAGAAAGCCCTCATGCTGAGCCCGTCGAAGCATGAGGGCGGCTGGGCGGCTTACTTCTTCTGCCGCGCCATTGCAGCATCTCCGACCGTGTGATCGATCTCGCGGAGATTAAGCTTGCGCCTGGGCTTAAAGCACGCGGCCGTTTGGCTGCTCGACGAATTCGAGCCGGTCACCCGGCTTCAGATTCAACTGATCGCGTACACTCTTGGGGATCGTCATCCGGCCTTGTGTTCAGAATAGCGGTCGCCATGGAGAACCCCATATTCAGCCAGCCTCTTTCGGCACCCAGCCCGTCACGTCGTAGGGCGGGGCCGGCTCGTACTCCATGTATTTCTGCGTCGTCCGCGCCAGCTCGTCGCCGAACATCCGGCCGATCAGCCACAGCGACATGTCGATGCCGGCCGAGCCCCCGGCGGCGGTGACGAGATTGCCGTCGGCGACGTAGCGGACATCCTTCACCACGCGCCCCTCGCCCAGCGACGCCAGGTTGTCGGCGAAGGCCCAATGGGTGGTATAGCGGCGGCCCTGCACCACGCCGGCCCCGGCGAGCAGCAGCGCGCCGGTGCAGACGCTGGTCACCCAGCTGCAGCCCGCCGCCGTCCGCCGGATCCAGTCGAGGGTGTGCGGATTGCCGATCTCGCGCCTGGTGCCCATGCCGCCCGGCACCAGCATGACGTCGAGCTTCGGCGCATCGGCGAAGCCGTGATCCGCGACGACCTGCAATCCTTTGGCGCAGCGGATCGTACCCGCCGTCTCGGCGACGGTGACCGTCACGACCTTCGCGCCGCATTCGGCCGCCATGGTGAAGACCTCCCAGGGGCCCGCGAAGTCGAGCTCCTCGACGCCCTCGAACAGCAGGATACCGATGGTGGTGATCATGCCGGCTCCAGTCGCCCGTAGCGACTCTGCAGGAGAGAACGAGCGTGCACCCCCTCACCCTTCCCTCTCCCCCTGGAAGGGGGAGAGGGTTGCGTAGGGTTAGCGAGGCGAAGCCGAGCTTACCCGGAGCTGGGTGAGGGGGTAAGCCCTTGCCGACGAGGACTCAGTTCCGCCCGCTCAGGAGCCCGCGCGCGATGACCTGGGCCTGGATCTCGGCGGCGCCCTCGAAGATGTTGAGGATGCGGGCGTCGCACAGCACGCGGCTCACCGGGTACTCCTCGGCATAGCCGTTGCCGCCATGGACCTGCAGCGCGTTGTCGGCATTGGCCCAGGCGACGCGGGCGCCCAAGAGCTTTGCCATGCCCGCCTCGATGTCGCAGCGCCGGTCGGAATCCTTCTGCCGCGCGGCGAAATAGGTGAGCTGGCGGGCGACCATGGTCTCGACCGCCATCCAGGCGAGCTTGCCGGCGACGCGCGGGAAGTCGTAGATCGGCCGGCCGAACTGGATGCGCTCGCGCGCATAGGAAAGGCCGAGCTCCATGGCGCATTGCGCGACGCCCACGGCGCGCGCCGCGGTCTGGATGCGCGCGGATTCGAAGGTCGCCATCAGCTGCTTGAAACCCTGGCCCTCGATGCCGCCCAGGAGATTCTCCGCCTTCACCGCGAATCCGTCGAAGCCCAGCTCGTATTCCTTCATGCCGCGATAGCCGAGCACGCGGATCTCGCTGCCGGTCATGCCCGCGGCCGGGAACGGGTCGCTGTCCGTGCCGCGCGGCTTCTCGGCGAGGAACATGGAGAGGCCCTTGTAGCCGGGCTCGGCGGGATCGGTGCGGGCGAGGAGCGTCATCACGTCGCTGCGCGCCGCATGGGTGATCCAGGTCTTGTTGCCGGTGATCCGGTAGACGCTGCCGTCCCGGACCGCGCGGGTGCGCAAGGATCCGAGATCGGAGCCGGTGCCGGGCTCGGTGAAGACGGCGGTGGGCAGGATCTCGCCGCTCGCGATCTTCGGCAGCCAGTACCGTTTCTGCGCCTCGGTGCCGCCGAGGCGGATGAGCTCCGCCGCGATCTCCGATCGCGTGCCCAAGGAGCCCAGGCCGATATAGCCGCGCGACAGCTCCTCGGTGACCACGCACATGGCCAGCTTGCCGAGGCCGAGCCCGCCATAGTCCTCGGGGACGGTGAGGCCGAAGATGCCGAGCCCGGCCAGCTCCGCGATCACCTCGAGCGGGATCAGCACGTCCGCCTTGTGCCATTCATGCGCGTCTTCGCGATGGTCCTCGGCCACCTTGCGGAACTGGTCGCGCACCATGTCGAGCGACTCGTCGCCCAGCGCCGGATCGCCGAAATGCCCGTCGGCAATGAGCGTGGCGATGCGCATCCTGACCGCGGCCGTGTTGCCGTTACGGATCAGCGTCCGCACGGCGTCGTCGGAGAACAGGCCGGTCGCCTCCTCGCCGACGCCCAGATCGGCCGGGCGCACGATCTCGCTTTGGCTCATCGGCACGCCGCCGGCCAGCTGCGCCAGATATTCGCCGAACGCCGCCTGGCAGATCAGCGTCTCCAGCTCGCCGAGCCGCCCGTCGGCATCGAGGCGCTCGCCCCAGGCGAGCGTCTGCCGGAGCGCCGCCGCATAGGTCGCGTACCAGGCGAGCCCGTGCGCGGCGTATTGCTCGCGGTCCAGCCCGTCGCGTCCCTCGCAACGGGCGGCGACAGCCCGGCGCACGGCGTCAACCAGCTTATCGGCCGCATCGAGCCCCGCCCGGCAAGCGGCCAGGATGTCCGGGAGGAGAAGGCGGGCATCGGCCCGACGCGGTGCAGCTTGGGTCATCTCGAGATTCACCACAGAGACACAGAGACATAGAGAAGGAAGGTCTATCTCATTGTCATCGCCGGGCTTGACCCGGCGATCCATCCAACTGCCAGCGCAGGCCGATGAATGGATGCGCGGGTCTTCGCCCGCGCATGACAATCTTCCGATCTTCCTCTGTGTCTCTGTGCCTCTGTGGTTTCCTTCCCTTGTGCGGAGTCACGCCTCGACCGCGTCCTCGAGGGTCCTGAGGCCCGGGCGCTTCGCCTGCACCAGCACCGCCATGTTGCCGGGCTTGTGCTGGTTCTTCCACATCTTGGTGTGGGCGCGCGGGATGTCGTTCCAGGCGAACACCTCGGACATGCAGGGGTCGATGCGCCGCTCGACCACCAGCTGGTTGGCCTGCGCCGCCTGCAGCAGGTTGGCGAAGTGGCTGCCCTGGATGCGCTTCTGCCGCATCCACACGAAGCGCGCGTCGAAGGTGATGTTGTAGCCGGTGGTGCCGGCGCAGAACACGACCATGCCGCCGCGCTTCACCACGAAGCAGGAGACCGGGAAGGTCTGCTCGCCGGGATGCTCGAACACGAAGTCGACGTCGTTGCCCTTGCCGGTGATGGCCCAGATCGCCTTGCCGAACTCGCGGCACTTCTTCATGTACTCGCCATAGCCGCCGGCGTCGTTGACCTCGGGCAGACGGCCCCAGCAGTCGAAGTTCTTGCGGTTGATGACGCCCTTGGCGCCCAATTGCATGACGAAGTCGTGCTTGGAATCGTCGGAGATGACGCCGATCGCGTTGGCGCCGGCGGTGGAGATCAGCTGGATCGCCATGGAGCCGAGCCCGCCCGAAGCGCCCCAGACCAGCACGTTGTGGCCGGGCCGCAGGATGTGCGGCCGATGGCCGAACAGCATGCGATAGGCGGTGGCGAGGGTGAGGGTGTAGCAGCCGCTCTCCTCCCAGGTCAGGTGCTTCGGACGCGGCATGAGCTGGCGATCCTGCACCCGGGCGAACTGGGCGAAGGAGCCGTCCGGCGTCTCGTAGCCCCAGATGCGCTGCGAGGGGGAGAACATCGGGTCGCCGCCGTTGCACTCCTCGTCGTCGCCGTCGTCCTGGTTGCAGTGGACGACGACCTCGTCGCCGACCTTCCAGCGCTTCACCTTGGAGCCCACGGCCCAGACGATGCCGGACGCGTCGGAGCCGGCGATGTGATACTCGGCCCTGTGCACGTCGAAGGGCGAGATCGGCTTGCCGAGCGCGGCCCAGACGCCGTTGTAGTTGACGCCGGCCGCCATGACCATGACGAGAACGTCGTGGGAATCGAGCTCGGGCGTCGGCACCACCTCCACCTGCATGGCCGTTTCCGGCTCGCCGTGCCGTTCGCGCCGGATCGCCCAGGCATGCATCCTGGAGGGCACATGGCCGAGCGGCGGAATCTCGCCGACCTCGTAGAGATCCTTCTTCGCCTGGCCCGGCCTGAGCTCGACCACCTTCGCCGCTTCGCTCATCTCCGATCCTCCTTCGCCTCGCCGCCTCCTCGGCCCCCACCCGGGCAGGACCATGCCCGCGCCCGATCGAGGCTCCGCCGCTTCGGGCGGCCGAGGCCGTTCCCGCGCCGGCAGGGGTCAACGATACCCAAGCGGTTTTATTTTGCAACGCACAAAAGGGTTAAAAGTTGCGGGCCGTCCCCGCCGCTGTAAGCAATATTCCTCTTGGCGTTGCGAATGAGCAATTCTCTTGCGAGCATCTTGCCGCGCCGCAGCGTGGCCGGCCGGCCGGCCCGGCGTTGACTCGGCCCCGCGGTCCCGCATACTCGGCCCTGCGCGAGCGCGTCGTGGCGATTTGAACCGGATTGCGGCCACGTAAAACATGCCGCTAAAAGGGTCCAGGCTTCGCCGCCCCGACCTTTTCCGGCCGGGGCGTCCTGTTTCCGGGCGTCCGCCGCGGCATCGATCTCCTGCGGGGCGGCGGAGGGGGCGCACATGACCTCGAGCGATCTTCCGGCCGGACTCGCGGCGGCGGACGCCGACCGCGCCGGGTGGCGGCAGCAGACGCGGCTCGTCCATGACGGGCTCCTGCGCTCGCCGTTCGGCGAGACCTGCGAGGCCATCTACATGACCTCCGGCTATGTCTACGCCTCGGCGGAAGAGGCGGAGGCCGCCTTCGACAACAGCCGCCCGCGCTACGTCTATTCGCGCTTCTCCAACCCCACGGTCGGCATGTTCGAGGCGCGCATGGCGGCGCTGGAAGGGGCCGAGGCCGCGCGCGCCACCGCCTCCGGCATGGCCGCGGTTTTCGCCGCGCTCGCCTGCCAGCTCGAGGCCGGGCAGCGGGTGGTGGCCTCCAATGCGCTTTTCGGGTCCTGCAATTTCATCCTGACCGAGATCCTGCCGCGCTTCGGGATCGAGACGGTGCTGGTGGACGGCCGCGACCCGGCGGAGTGGCGGCGGGCGCTCGCCCCGGGCGCCGCCGCGGTGTTCGTGGAGAGCCCGTCCAACCCGCAGCTCCAGGTGCTCGACCTCCCGACCATCGCCGATCTCGCCCACCAGGCCGGCGCGCGGGTGGTGGTCGACAACGTCTTCGCCACCCCGCTGCTGCAGCGGCCGCTCGCCCTCGGCGCCGACATCGTCGTCTACTCCGCCACCAAGCATATCGACGGGCAGGGAAGGTGCCTGGGCGGCGTCATCCTGGCCGACAACGCCTTCGTCAACGACAAGCTGCAGCCGTTCCTGCGCCATACCGGTCCGGCGCTGTCGCCGATGAACGCCTGGCTGCTGCTGAAGGGACTGGAGACGCTGGAGCTCAGGCTGCAGCGGCAATGCGACAGCGCGCTCGCCCTCGCGCGCTTCCTGGAGGGAAGGCGCGGCGTCCGCCAGGTGCTCTATCCCACCCTGGACAGCCACCCGCAGCGCGCGCTGGCGGCGCAGCAGATGTCGGCCGGCGGCTCGCTGGTAACGTTCAGCCTCGCCGGCGGCAAGGCGGCCGCCTTCCGCTTCCTCAATGCGCTGAAGCTCATCGTCATCTCCAACAATCTCGGCGACGCGAAGAGCCTCGCCACCCATCCGGCGACGACGACCCATCAGCGGCTGACGCCGGAGGCGCGCGCGGCGCTCGGCATCGACGACGGCATGGTGCGGCTGTCCATCGGGCTCGAGGACCCGGCGGATCTCGAGGAAGACCTGGAGCGCGCGCTCCGCGCGGTCTGAGCGACGATCAGCCGGCCTCCGGCGACCGGCTCCTCTTATCCGATCGGCCGTCGGTCCGGCCGGGGCAGGCGGCCCTGAGGGCCTGCCAGTCGGCCTCGCTCAGGGCCGGCGTCCCCGCCGCCCTGCGCAGCGACGCCGCGTGGCGCGCCTCGGTCGGCGGATGGGTGCTGAGCCAGGAGGGGATGAGCCCGGCGACACCGTCCTCCGCCTCGCCCTCGCGCTTCTGCAGCTCCGCGAAGAAACGGGCGAGCCCGTCGGCGTTGCGCCCGCTCCGCTCCAGCATGGCGATGCCGGCGGCATCGGCCTCTTCCTCCGCGGCGCGGCTGTAGGACAGGAAGGCGAGCGTTCCGCCGAAGCCGGCCAGGGTCTCGGCGCCCGATCCGGCGGTCAGCAGCTGCAGCAGGGCGGTGATGCCCATTCTCCGCAGCACCCCGACCGTGGCATGGTCGTGCTGCACATGCCCGATCTCGTGGGCGAGCACGCCGGCCACCTCGTCCGGGCCGTCGGCGCTCTCGATCAGCCCGCGGGTCAGCATCACGACGCCGCCCGGCGCCGCAAAGGCGTTGACCATGGGATGGTCGACGATCCTGATCTCGAGCGGTCGTTCGATCCCGGCCGCCAGGCGCAGCTCGTCGCCGAGCGCGTCGAGCGCCGCCACGCCGTGCCCCGCGCGGCATTCCGGTGAGTCGGGGAACAGCAGATCGGCCACGGCATGGCCGACCTCCACCTTGGTGTCCTCCGGGACGACGGGGGCGACCAGCACCGGCAGCTGATGCACCACGAAAGCCCCCGCCGCGACGAGGGCCAGTATCGCGGTCGCGTAGCGGCCGACGACGCGCCGGCTGCTCCGTCGCCGCCGGGCGACCACGTCCGGCAGCAGGGCGGCCAGGGCCTCGGCGGCGGCGCGGTCCTGCACCACGGCGCGTGCATCCGGCGCGCTGTCGTGGGTGAGCGTCAGGCCGGCGGCTTCCCGGAAGGCCGGACCCAGCCTCAGCCCGTCGCGCGGCCACCTGGCGAGCGGCAGGTCGCCGCGCCCCGCGACGTCGGATCCCATGACGTCGACCCCGTGACTCCCGACCTGCAGGGTGACGACATGCGCCACCGCCAGGCGCCCGTCATAGAAGCGCCCAGGGAAGCCGCCGGGTGGCACCCCGTCCATGGCTAGAACGGCGCGGGGTCCAGCGCCTCCAGCAGCCCTTCGCCCCGGGTCGGGGCCAGCTGCTGGTTCTGGGCGATCACCGTCCCCTCGATCGCGCCGACGACCTCCACATTGTCGGCGACGAAGCGCCACATCCGGTGCAGCACGATCGGCAGGCCGAAGCCCAGCGTGAACACGCCCAGCAGGAAGTTGCCCGCCAGCAGCCACCAAAGCCGGAAGGTGCGGGGCTGCGCGACGAAACGGAGCCCGGCGATCGTGGTCCCCTGCGCCAGCAGGCCCATGAGCTTCGTCCAGTACCAGCAATGGGCAACCAGCGAGACCAGGAATGCGAAGACCGCCTAGGCGACGATCAGGAGCGCTAGGTACTCCAGATGCGGGAGCAGATGCTCTCCATAGACGAGATACGCGCCGGCGAACGAAGCGGCCGTGGCGGCGAGCGACCCCAGGAAGGCTACCAGGAAGGGGCGGTAGACCGCCCGGCCGCTGCCGGAGAAGCTTGCGCGCTCGGTCCCGAAGAAGACGTTGTCGATGCGGTAGCGCCAGAGCCGCACCGTCGCGAAGGGGGTGAACTGCGCCAACGTGACGATCTGGAGCAGAAGATAGCCGACCGACTTCCAGGCATATCGCCAGGCGGATCCCGCCAGCCCGCCCCGGATGCCGCGCCACCGGGTCCGGCTCAGCCGGTAGCGCAGGGCGGTGTACTGGCCGAGCAGGATCAGGAAGAACAGCACGGCGTAGAACAGCAGAGTCGCCGCAAGGTCGATCCAGAACGCCGTCACCGGGTCTTCGAGCTTCCCGATCATCAGGATCTGCAGCCCGGTATGGCCGAGAATCAGCATCGCCAGGATGGCCGC